>JBFFGE010000011.1:0-42958 GCA_041557595.1 Alphaproteobacteria bacterium | reverse complement strand
CTGCTCTATCTTTTTAGAATCGATCAGCTTTTCCGCCATTAATTGAGTCCAATCAAAGGCAGGTTGATCTAGCCGGCTTTTTTGACGCGACACGCCGAATTGGGCCTTAACCCGGAGCATTGTGCCGGAATGCGGCCCGAAACGCCGCGAATTCCGAGATCACGCAACCGCGCAGGCTCTGGGCCGCCGGCGACAGGGCGGCGCCCCGGCGCCGGATCAGGCCGATGCGGCGCTCGATTGCGGGTTCGATCAGCCGGCGGCAGGTGAGGTTTGCCGAGTTGACCGACGCAAGCGCCAGCGCCGGAATGGCCGCAACGCCCAGCCCCGCCGCAAGAAAACCCATTACCGTGCTGAGGTGCTGCATTTCAAACTGCCACTCGAGCGATGGCAGCGCTGCCCGCAGATGCCGGCCGATGCCGCTGTCCGGCCCCAATACGATGCAGCGGTGCCCCGTCGCCTGCGCCCAGGGAAGCGGTGTATCACCAGCCAGCGGGTGCTCCGGGCGGCAGGCCAGGACATAGTGTTCCACGGCGAGGGGCTCGAAAGCGATCTCCGCATCCGGTTCGCCCTCCATGTCGATCCCGAACTCGGCTTCGCCGGACCGCACATGCTCCAGGATGTCCGGCCCCGTCGCGTCGAGAATTCTGAGTTTGATATCCGGATGGTCGGACCCGAAGCGGTCGGCTGCAAGCGGCAGCAGGCCGCAGGCCACGGTCATCAGGCTCGCAATGGTAACCACGCCCATCCGTTTTTGAATGACATCGCCGATCCGCCCCAGCGCGCGTTCGAATTCGCCGAGCATGCGATGGGCGAGGGGCACGAATTCCCGGCCGATTGCGGTCAACGCCACGCGCCGCGTCGAGCGATCGAACAGGCGCGCGCCCAGATGGTCCTCGATTTTCTGAACGCGCCGGGAAAGCGCCGATTGCGAAACCGCAAGCCGATCCGCCGCCTGACGGAAGCTTTCCAGCTCCGCGATCACCAGAAAGGCCCGGACATCCTCGAGATTTATATTCATGCGTTTACTGCATTAATAAGTGATTTAATTGAAATGTACACATCTATCGTGCTTTGGCAAACTGCCTTCAACGATGGAGTACAGGAAATGCAGCGATCCATACCGTGCGTGATGATGCGTGGCGGGACCTCCCGGGGGCTCTATTTCAAGGGTGCCGATCTGCCGGCCGACACCGCGACCCGCGACGCGGTCCTGGTGGCCGCATTGGGGTCGGCGGATCCGTCCCAGATCGACGGGGCCGGCGGCGGCACCAGCGTATCGAGCAAGGTCGCCATCGTGTCGCCGTCAACGCATCCCTGGGCCCAGGTCGACTACTTGTTTGCCCAGGTCGGTGTGCAGGACGCCGTCGTCGATACCGCGCCATCCTGCGGCAACATACTGGCCGGCGTAGCACCCTTCGCCATCGAAAGCGGCTTCGTGCCGGCAGAGGACGGCGAAACCGTGGTGCGCATTCACAACGTCAACACCGGCGCCTTGATCGAAACCATCGTCCGGACGCCCGGCCACCAGGTCTGCTACGACGGCGACACCGCGATCGACGGCGTCCCCGGTTCGGCGGCGCCGATCAAGCTCGGCTTCCGCAACATCGCCGGCGGCAAGACCGGCCGGCTTCTGCCGACAGGAAATGTGCGGGACACGGTGCAGGGCGTCCCGGTGACCTGCATCGACTTGGCGATGCCGATGGTTCTCGCGCCCGCTTCGAGCCTCGGCAAGACGGGCTATGAGACGAAGGAAGAGCTCGATGCGGACGGCGATTTCCTCGACCGGCTGGAATCGGTCCGCCGCGAAGCGGCGCGGCGCATGGGGCTCGGCGACGTCTCTAATTCCGTCATTCCCAAGATCGCCCTGCTCGCCAAACCGCAAGGCCCGGACGGCGTCTCGTCCCGCTATTTCGTGCCGCAAAACTGCCATGCCGCCCATGCCGCAACCGGGGCGATCTGCGTCGCCGGCGCCGCCTTGATCGAAGGTTCGGTCGCGCATGACCTGCATCGCCGGAACCCGTCCGCCGCCATTCGCGTGGAGCATCCCAAGGGGGCAATCGAGATCGACATCCGCGCGACCGCCAACGGCGCAACGACCGAAATCGACGCCGCCTATCTGGTCCGGACGGCGCGGCCGATCTTCGCCGGCCAGATTATGGTGCCGGCGGCGGTCTGGCCGATCGAGCCCGCATTGGCACACGCCGCCTGACCCTGCCGCCCCGCCGGCGGGAGCGGCCACAAATTCGGACCGCTTTTCTGCGACAATTTGCACCGACCCCTCCCGCCAACGCCGGGCTCATAGCGGTTTCCAGCACCGGGTGCTTGCGCTATTACTGGTTCAGGCGACAGGGGCGGCTCGATCGGCCGCCGAACAAAGCAGAGGTAGGGGCATGGCAAACGAAGGCTATCACGAGCCGATCGGCGAACTTTCCGACGAGACGCGCGACATGCATCGGGCGATCACGTCCTTGATGGAAGAGCTCGAGGCGGTGGACTGGTACAACCAGCGGGTCGACGCCTGTAAGGATGGCGACCTGAAGGCCATTCTCGCGCATAACCGCGACGAGGAAAAAGAACACGCGGCCATGGTGTTGGAATGGATCCGGCGCAAGGATCCGACCTTCGACAAGGAGCTGAAGGACTATCTGTTCACCGACAAGGAAATAGCCCACAAATAGCCGGTCCCGCCGCCCAGGCCCCGCCCGGGGGCGGGCGAACCGGATAGCATCGCGCGGCCAATGCCGGATTGACCCCGTGGATCCAATGGCGATCCGGCCGGCACCAGCAAAGGCATAGCGACATGGCAAAAATCAATATCCAGTTCACTCTGTTCTCGGCGTTCTATTCGCCGCTCATTTCGACGATGTCGGGCGGGTTCCTCAAGGCGGAAGGCCTCGACCCGGATTGGTCGGTCGCGCCGCCGGGCGTTTTCGCGCTGGCCGCCTTGACCAACGGCTCCGCCCATGTGGTTCAATCAGCCCTGAGCCAGGGCTTCACCTCGCTCAACAAGGGGGAAACGCCGGCCGGCGTCCATTTCGCCCAAGTCAACGAGATGGATGGGTTTTTCCTGACCGGCCGCGTCGCCGATCCGGCCTTTACCTGGGACAAGCTGGAAGGCGCCGATGTCGTCATGTTCGGCGGCGGCCAGCCGCTCGATATGTTCAAATACGCCTGTCACAAGGCAGGCATCGATTTCGCGAAAATCAATCCCATCACCCCCGGCGGAGCGGCCGATATCGACACGGCGTTCCGCAACGGCCAGGGGCATTACATTCAACAGCAAGGGCCGTTTCCGCAGCAGCTGGTCGCCGACGGCGTCGGCCATATCGTCGCCCAGGTCGGCCCGCAAATCGGTCCCTGCGGATTTTCCAGCCTCGCCTCGACCCGCGACTGGCTCGAATCCGACATGGCGACAGCGTTCGTCCGCGCCTACACGAAAACGCGGGCCTATATGACCGCGACGCCGGCCGCCGAGATCGCCAAGGCCGAGAAACCTTATTTCCCCGACATCGACGAAAGCGTTCTCGCCGATTGCATCGCTACCTATCAGCAGCTTGGTTGCTGGACGCCGCATATCGAGATCACGCGGCCCGCCTATGAAGTCACCCTCGATGTTTATGAATTCAATGGGCTGCTGAAACGGCGCTATGGCTATGAGGAGGTCTGCTGCGAACCGCCGGCACTCGACTAAGCCGACTCGCGGCCGGTTACGGCGACGACGTATTTGCTAGATAGCGAAGTCCAACGGGCTTTCCCGGCCGCTTTCGACGCCCGACTCGCGGGCCTTGCGGCATAAATCCTCGATACTGATTGTCTCGAGCTGCCGCATGGCGGCGGCTTCAATTTCCGACCAGATGGGCTCCAGCACCGCCTTGCCGAGCGGCGAGCCCGCATCGCCCGCCGCCGATTCGCTCAGTTCGATCTCGGACACGATACGAACGATCTCCGCCAGCGCGATGCGCCGCCGTTCGCGGGCGAGCCGATAGCCGCCGCGCGGGCCGCGCACGCCGCGCAGGATGTCGGCGCGCACCAGATGCTGCAGAACCTGCTCGAGATAGCGGCGGGGAATGCCCTGACGCTCGGCGATTTCCTTGCTTTGCACAGGCACGTCCGAGGCGTTGTAGGCGATATCGAGCACCGCTTCGATGGCGAATCGGAGTTTGCGGGTCAGGCGCATCATCGGTCGTTTTCACCCGACTCGCCGGCGGACCCCGTTCCGGTGGAGCCGAAGCCGCCGGCGCCGCGCACGGTCTCGGGCAGCGCGTCGACGACCGCCCATTCCAACCGGGTCACTGGCGCGACGACAAGCTGCGCAATCCGCATGCCGCGGGTGACGGTGAAATCCGCCGCCCCGTGATTGATCAGGATGACGCCGACCTCGCCCCGGTAGTCCGCATCGACCGTGCCCGGGCTGTTCAGCACGGTCACGCCGTCGCGGAGCGCGAGACCCGACCGTGGCCGCACCTGCGCCTCGGTCCCGGCGGGCAGCGCGATGGCAAGCCCCGACGGAATGAGCGCCCGGCCGCCCGGCGGCAGGATGACGTCCTCGCCCAAGGCGGCCAGCAGGTCGAGACCGGCGCTCTCGGCCGTCTCGTAGCGGGGCAAGGGAAGATCGGCGCCATGGGGCAGCCGCGTAACGGCGACGCTAACCGGTTTCATGTGTCGGCCGGAACTCCCGGCCCGTCGCCGCGAGCGCCGGCGAAATGGTCCGCGACCGCGCGCGCGAGCCGCTCCGCGGCCGCCGTCTTGCTCATCCGCGGCCAGGCCTCGACGCCGTCATCGTTGACCAGATGCAGCGTGTTCGACTCGCCGCCGAAAGTGCCCTGGTCGGGCGAGACATCGTTCGCCAGCAGCCAGTCGCAGCCCTTGCGAAGGCGCTTTTTCTGGGCGTTCTCGATCAGGTTCTCGGTCTCCGCGGCAAATCCGACGACCAGTTTCGGCCGCCGATTGCCCGACGCCTGAGCCAGCGTGCGCAGGATATCCGGGTTCTCGGTCAATTCGAGCGGCAGGGGCTTGCCGCCGTTCTTCTTCAGCTTTTGCGTGGCCGATTTCTTGACGCGCCAATCGGCCACCGCCGCGGCGCAGACCGCAACATCGACCGGCAGCGCCGATTTGCACGCCGCCAGCATTTCGCGCGCGGTCTCGATATGCACGACCGACATGCCGGGCGGATCGGGTAATGCGACGGGACCGGTTACCAGGGTGGTCTCGGCGCCGAGCCGGGCCAGCGCGTCCGCGATGGCGTGGCCCTGCTTGCCCGACGAATGATTGGCGATGAAGCGCACCGGATCGATCGGCTCGCGCGTCGGGCCGCTGGTCACCAGCGCGCGATGACCGGCCAAAGGCCGCGCAGGGGATCCCGCCTGGAACCCGGTTGCGAAGAAATTCTCGATGGCGCCGAGAATATCCGGCACATCGGCCATCCGCCCCTCGCCGTATTCGCCGCAAGCCATGTCGCCCTCGACAGGACCGACCCGCAGCACGCCCCGCGTATCCAGCGTCGCGACATTGGCCCGGGTCGCGGCATGTTCCCACATCCGCACATTCATCGCCGGCACCGTCATCACCGGCTTATCCGTCGCCAACAACGCGGTGGTCGCCAGATCGCTTGCGATGCCCACCGCCATCTTTGCCAGCATGTCCGCCGTCGCCGGCGCCACGACCAGCAGATCCGCCTCACGCGACAGGTTGATATGGCCCATTTCGGACTCGTCGGTCAGCGAGAAAATATCGCCATAGACCTTGTCTTCGGAGAGCGCGGCGAGCGACAGCGGCGTCACGAACTGGCTGCCGCCCTCGGTCAATATGCACCGCACCGTGGCGCCCCGCTCGCGCAGGCGACGGATCAGATCGAGGCATTTAAATGCCGCGATTCCGCCGCAAACAATCAGGAGAATGCGCTTGCCTTTTACCACGCCGCGGTTCCCGCTTTTTACATTTGCAAACTGTAATACCGAACCTAGTGCGCCCTACCGCCGGTCGCAAGGCCTGTCCACCGCAGCGCCCATCGGGCCGGTACCGGGAAACTCTAACCAACCATGGTAAAGCCGCCGTTAAGAGGCCGTCACGCTCACAGCAGCAGCCCGATGATCAAGCCCAGCGCCGCCGCCGTCAGCAGCAGCCAGCCGCGCCCGCCGCCGCCCTGGCCCGAGCCTTTCAGCCACTCGACCGTATCCGGATGAAGCCGCAGTCCGTCGGCCGTCACCGTATCGGACAACCGGTCAACCAGGGACGACAGCGCGGGCAATCGGCGGGCGACATCGGCAAGCTCGCTCGCCGCCTCGCGCAATCGGGCCTCCGGCCCGCGATTGTCGCGCATCCACGCCTCGATCAGCGGCCGGGCCAGCAGCCACATATTGGTGTCGGGATCGAGCCGGCGGCCGACCCCTTCGGAAACCAGCATGGTCTTCTGCAACAGCAGGAGTTGCGGCTGCGTCTCCATCTGGAACCGCTCGGTCACCTCGAACAGCTGGGCCAGCAGCCGGGCCAGCGAGATCTCGTTCATCGGCCGGCCATGGATCGGTTCGCCGATGGCGCGGCACGCCTGGGCGAAGGCTTCGCGCGACTGGGTGCGGGGCACATACCCCGCCTCGAAATGCACATCCGCCACGCGCCGGTAGTCCCCGTCGAGGAAGCCGACCAGCATGTCGGCCAGATAATGACGGGTCTTGCGGTCGAGCCGACCCATGATGCCGAAATCCACCGGCAGCAGGCTGCCGTCCTCGCCGACGAACATGTTGCCCGGGTGCATGTCCGCGTGAAAGAAGCCGTGCTCGAACGCCTGGTGGAAAAAGGATGCCGCCGAGCGCGCCAGCAAGTCCTGCGTATCCAGTCCGGCTTCGCGGATGCGCTTGCTATCGTTGATCGGAATACCGTCGACCCGTTCCAGGGTCAGCACCCGCCGCGACGTCCGCGTCCAATCGACCCGCGGCACATGGAAGAGCGGCTCGTCCTGCGACTGCGCGGCAAATTCGGCCGCCGCGGCCGCCTCCATCCGCAAATCGAGTTCATTGGCGACCGTCTCCGCGAAAGTCTGGACGACCGCCACCGGATGGAACCGGCGCAGCTTCGGCTGGACCGCGTCGATGCGGCGCGCCAGCCAGAAGAACAGTTCCAGGTCTTCCTGAAAGCGCTCCTCGATGCCGGGCCGCAGCACCTTCACCGCGACCGCTTCGCCCTCGACGGTGCGCGCGAAATGCACCTGCGCGATCGACGCGGCGGCGACCGGCTCGGTCTCGAATTCGCTGAACAGGGTGTCGATCGGCGCCCCCAGCCCCTCCTCGATCGTCTGAATCGCCGCCGCGCCCGGGAAGGGCGGCATCCGGGCCTGCAGCGCGGCAAGATCGTCGGCGATTTCCTCGCCGATCAGATCGGATCGCACGGCCAGCGATTGACCGAGCTTGATGAAGCTGGGGCCGAGCGCGATCAGCGCGGCGGCCAGCCGCTCGCCGGGACGGCCGGCCGGCTTCCGCGACGGCAGGAGCCGCTTGAGCCAGACGACCAGAACCGGCGCCACGCCCGCTTCCTCGAGCGGAAACAGCGCCGCATGCCGGGCCAGGATGCGCGCGATACGCCACAATCGGAGGAGGTTCTTGAATTCTGAAACCATGGCGTGCGGCCGCGCCGCCTCAGATCCGCCAGGCCGAATGCAAGGCCGCGATGCCGCCGCTCAGATTGCGGTAGCGCCCGCGCTCCAGCCCGGCCGCGCCGATCCGATCGAGCAGGTCGTCCTGGTTGGGAAACCGCCGAATGCTTTCCGCGAGATACCGGTAGGCATCGGGATCGCCCGCGACCATCGAGCCGAGCGCCGGCAAAACGGAGAAGGAATAGCGGTCGTACAGCGATTGCAGCCATGGCAGCGAGACATGGCTGAATTCCAGGCAAAGAAACCGGCCGCCCGGCTTCAGCACGCGCCGCGCCTCGGCCAGGGCCCGATCGATCTGCGTCACGTTGCGCAAACCGAAGGCGATGGTATAGGCATCCGCGCCGGCATCGGCGAGCGGCAGCGCTTCCGCGTCGCCGACCACCCAATCGACCGCGCGGGGCAGGCCGCGGTCGATGGCGCGGTCGCGGCCGACCCGAACCATCGATTCGTTGATGTCGCACACCGTGACCCGGCCGCCGGACGCGGCGCGGAATCGGAAGGCGATATCGCCGGTCCCGCCCGCCACGTCGATCAAATGCATGTCCGGCCGCGGCCGCAACCAGTCGATCAACGCCGCTTTCCAGAGCCGGTGAACGCCGACCGACATCAGGTCGTTCATCACGTCATAACGGTCGGCGACGCTGTCGAAGACTTCGCGCACCAGGCCCGACTTCTCCGCGGCCGGCACCGCGCGAAATCCGAAATCGGCTTCACCCAATTCGGTCGGCTTGTCGGGCGCGCCGCCCGGTGTCTGTGATTCCACCATGGCGGCGACGATAGCGCAGCCGTCGCGGGTTTGCTAGAAGTGGCGCGATGCCGGAATTGCCAGAAGTCGAAACGGTATGCCGGGGCCTGCGGCCGCGGCTGGAAGGCCGTATTCTAAAGGACGTCATTCAACGGCGGCCCGATCTGCGTTTTCCGATTCCGGACGGATTTGTCGACCGGTTGCGGGGCCGCCGGATCGTGACGATGGGCCGCCGCGCCAAATTCCTACTGGCGACGATGGATGACGACTCGGTGTTGATCGTCCATCTCGACATGTCGGGACGGATGACCCTGCACGAGGGTGCGCCGCCCCCGGCGGGGCCGCACGACCACGTCGAATTCGTCACCGATGACGGCTGGACCATCCGGTTCTGCGATCCGCGCCGCTTCGGCATGGTCGACCTGACCTCGACGGCGGCGCTGCCGGACCACAGAATGCTGCGGACGCTGGGGCCGGAGCCGCTGTCCGAGGAATTTTCCGCCGCCAGCCTGCGCGCGGCGCTCGCCGGCCGGCACACGCCGCTCAAGGCGGCGCTACTCGATCAGAAGACCGTTGCGGGCCTCGGCAACATCTATGTCTGCGAAGCGCTGTTCCGGGCCGCGCTGTCGCCGCGGCGCAGCGCGCACACCATCGCCGGCCAGCGGTCGGAACGCCTGGTTCGGGCCATCAAGGAGGTCCTTACCGACGCCATCGCCGCCGGCGGCTCCAGCCTGCGCGATTACGTGCAGGCCGATGGCGAGCTCGGCTATTTCCAGCATCAATGGCGCGTCTATGGCCGCGAAGGCGAGGCCTGCGCCTTCGGTGCGGAGCCCGGCGGCGCCAATCGCGCCTGCGACGGCATCATCCGGCGCGTTGCCCAGAGCGGCCGGTCCACTTTCTATTGCGGAAAACATCAGAGGTGACCACATTGGGATCGGCATGAAACACCGAATCGCCATAGCCGCCCTTTTGCTCGGCGCCCTCGTTCTGACGGCGGCCGCAACCGAGGCCTTTCTCGAGGGATTCGGCGATCTGCCGGTGATGGAAGGCCTGTCCGTGGCAAAGGACGCCAGCGTGGTTTTCGACACCCCGTCCGGCCGCATCGTCGAGGGATACGCCGCGGGCGCCGTAACGCGCTCCCGAGTCGCGCGCTTCTATGCCCGCACCCTGCCGCAGCTTGGCTGGATCCGGGCCGGCAAGGGCCGCTATCACCGCGAGGGCGAAATACTGACACTCAATTATAAAGGCAAGGACGGCGCGCTGACCGTGCGCTTCACCCTGTCGCCAGTGAAGAACAATAAGAAATAAGGGCGCGCACAGGCGCTAACGCCGAATATCCGACGGAGGAATGCCCGATCCGACTCGCGCCGGCCCAGCGCCGGCATCCGAAAACCTCTGCAAACGGGAAATCCAAACTGATGACTTATGAACACATTCTGGTCGAAACCCACGGCCCCGTCGGCCTGATTACCTTGAACCGGCCGCAAGCGCTGAACGCGTTGTGCACGCCGCTGATCGACGAACTCGGGATGGCGCTCGACACGATGGAGGCGGATGACACGATCGGCGCGATCGTGTTGACCGGCTCGGAAAAGGCCTTCGCGGCCGGCGCCGACATCAAGGAGATGCAACCCAAGACCTATATGGATTGCTATTTCGGCGGGTTCATCACGGATGGATGGGAGCGGGTCGCCGAATGCCGCAAACCGATCATCGCCGCGGTCGCCGGCTACGCGCTCGGCGGCGGTTGCGAGCTCGCCATGATGTGCGATTTCATCATTGCCGCCGATACCGCCAACTTCGGTCAGCCGGAAATCAACCTCGGCGTCATTCCGGGCGCGGGCGGCACCCAGCGGCTCACCCGGTTCGTCGGCAAGTCGAAGGCGATGGAAATGTGCCTGACCGGCCGCATGATGGACGCGGCCGAAGCGGAACGAAGCGGGCTCGTCAGCCGAGTCGTCCCGGCCGGAGAGTTGATCGACGATGCCCTGAAAACCGCGACCAAGATCGCCAAATTGTCCCGCCCATCGGTCTTTATGGCGAAGGAATCGGTCAACCGGGCCTATGAATCCACGCTGGCCGAAGGCATCCGATTCGAACGGCGGTTGTTTCATTCGCTCTTCGCGACCGAAGATCAGGCGGAAGGAATGGCCGCCTTCGCCGAGAAACGCAAACCGGACTTCAAGAACCGGTAGCGCGCACCGGCAATTTCGATCCCGAGTCGCCGCCGGCCGCGAGTCGCCCTATTCCCCTTGATACCAGCCAAAGCCGGGGTTGACGGCTGCGTGGCGGGCCGATATAAGCGCGCGTCTCTGCTGCAGATTTCATGCGTTCGAATCAAGGACTGACTGACCCATGGCACACTCGAAAAGCGCCCGTAAACGGATCCGGCAAACCGAGCGCCGGACGCTCCTGAATCGGACGCGCAAAAGCCGGATTCGCACCTATTTGCGCAAGGTTGAGGAAGCCATCACCGCCGGCGACAAGACGACCGCCGCCGCCGCGTTCAAGGTCGCTATGCCCGAAATGCACCGCGGCGTGAACAAGGGCGTGATGCACCGGAACACCGTCGCCCGCCGCCTGTCCCGCTTGTCGGCGCGCATCAAGGCACTGTAATAAAAGCGATTTCCAGCGCCATGTAAATCATGGCCGCGAAAGAGTCCGACCGGGACCGCGCTTCAGCAGCGCGGTCTTTTCTGTTTTGGCCGGCGCCCGCGCCGTTAACCACGTCGGAATTAGCGTCCGGAATTGTCAACAAATTTATTTGCGCATTTCGCAAAAAGATCGGCCTCATTCCCGTTGAACCGCGGCGGGGGCGTCGGTAAGTTGGCTGTCATTGGTTGCCAGGGAGAACTGTGCCAAGTATAGCCAAGCTGAACCGATTTGTCATTCGGCGTCGTGTGCCACGATAAAATCGCGCCATAAGCGATCATCGTGAGCGGGTTCGGACGCAGCGCGGCAGCGGTTTATTTTGTGGTATTGCGTCGATAGCTGCTCGGCGTGCGGAGGTTTTTTGTGACGTCCGGCCGTTTGGCCGCGATGGGTTGCGCCCTTCATGCCCAAGCATGGCTCGGCATTGGTTTTCCCGAACGAGAGACAGCGGGACACGGATGGAGTCTGCATCCGGACCCGGTACTGGATTTGCGGAACGCAACGATATGCGGGTCCGTGGGGGTTGATGGTTCGCAGGGGAAGCCGGGCGACCGGTCTGTGACCGCAGTGATCGAGGGGGTATACGAAGCGATGAATGAATCGCTGTCGGTGCATTGGGCACGGATTCGGGGACGGTTACGCGCCGAGTATGGCGAAGCGGCGTTTCGCAGCTGGTTACGGCCGCTCACCTTTTGCGACTATTCCGATGGCGTCGTGAGCCTTTCGGTTCCGACGCGCTTCATGCGCGACTGGATCGATTCGGAGTATTCCGAACGCCTGCTGAAGCTTTGGGTCGCCGAAAATCCGGACATCACGGAAATCAAGATCATCCTCGAGCAATCGCGCGACGCCGCCAGCGGCAATCGCCGCGCCGCGACGCCCGGCGCCGATGGCGCGTCCGGCGCCGCCGGGAACGCGGCCGAAAATGTCGGCGCGCCGTTGGATGCGCGCCTGACCTTCGAGAATTTCATTGTCGGAAAACCGAACGAATTGGCGTTCGCCGCCGCCCGGCGAGTCGCCGAAGCGCATGCGGTGCCCTTCAATCCGCTGTTTCTGTATGGCGGGGTCGGACTCGGCAAAACCCATCTCATGCACGCGATCGCCTGGCACATCCGCGAGACGCGGCCCGACCGCCGGGTCATATACCTCTCCGCCGAAAAATTCATGTATCAGTTCATTCGCGCGCTCCGCTACAAGGACACGGTCGCGTTCAAGGAGCAGTTCCGCTCGGTCAACGTGCTGATGATCGACGACATCCAGTTCATCGCCGGCAAGGAAAGCACGCAGGACGAGTTTTTCCACACCTTCAACGCATTGGTCGATCAAAACCACCAGATCGTCGTATCCGCCGACAAATCGCCGAACGACCTCGACGGGATCGAAGAGCGCATGAAGTCGCGGCTCGGCTGGGGCCTGGTCGCGGACATCCACCCGACCACCTACGAATTGCGATTGGGGATCCTGCAGGCGAAGGCGGAACAGCTCGACGTGGACGTGCCGCAGAAGGTTATCGAATTCCTCGCCCATAAGATCGTCTCGAACGGCCGCGAACTCGAAGGCGCGCTGAACAAGCTGAAACATCATTCGCTCTTCGTGCATCAGCCGATTTCTGTGGAATTCGCGCAGCAGGCGCTGCACGACGTTCTCCGGCCCAACGAACGGCGCGTCACCATCGAGGAAATCCAGAAACAGGTCGCCGCGCACTTCAAAATCCGCTTCTCGGAAATGCACTCGTCCCGGCGCGCCCGGGCGGTCGCCCGCCCCCGCCAGGTGGCGATGTATCTGGCCAAACAATTAACCACACGCTCGCTGCCGGAAATCGGCCGTCAGTTCGGCGGCCGCGACCACACCACCGTCATGCACGCGGTGCGCAAAATCGAAGAATTGCGCGCCGCCGACATGAGTTTCGCGGAAGATGTGGAGCTGTTGCGCCGCATGCTCGAGGGCTGATCGGGCGAGACCCGGCGAACAATCCGGGGCCGCCGCGGCAGCCTGACGGTTTATCTCTGCAAATCAACGCCTTAATGGCGTCGCCTGCGGGCCAAAATTGGACCAAAAGAGATGCGGTCCGGACAAGCGTGTGGTATATTCACCCTCCGCTAACGCATCGCTTTTCGTGACATGTCAACGATGTCTAACGGACCAAATCGATCCGGTACCCGAGCGGTAGAATTCACCATCGCCAGACCCGCAACGAGACGCCAGACAATATGAAACTCACCATTGAACGCGCCGCGCTCCTCCGATCGCTTAACCATGTTCAGAGCGTCGTCGAGCGGCGCAATACCATCCCGATCCTGTCCAATGTCCTGCTCGAAGCGGCCGGCGGACGGCTGGCGTTGACGGCGACGGACATGGATTTGGCGATCATCGAATCCGTCGAGTGCGCGGTGGAGACCGACGGCGCGACTACCGCGCCCGCGCACACGCTGTACGACATCGTCCGCAAGCTGCCGGACGGCGCGCAAATCGAAATCGATGCGACCGGGGAAGGCGATCAGTTGCGGCTTCGGGCGGGACGGTCCCGCTTCACGCTACAGACGCTGCCGACCGGCGAATTTCCGCAAATGGCCAGCGGCGACATGCCGCACGACTTCACGCTGCCGGCGTCGGAATTACGCCGGTTGATCGATCGCACGCGCTTCGCGATTTCAACCGAGGAAACCCGCTACTACCTCAACGGCATTTATTTCCACATGGCGAATGATGGCGACGGCGACGTGCTGCGCGCGGTTGCGACCGACGGTCATCGCCTTGCCCGGGTCGAGATGCCGCTGCCCGATGGCGCGGCCGGCATGCCGGGCGTCATCGTGCCCCGCAAGACCGTCAGCGAATTGCACAAGATGATCGAGGAAAGCGACGAGGATGTGGGCATCGCGCTCTCGGACGCGAAAATTCGTTTCGGATTCGATAATGTGACCGTTACCTCGAAGCTGATTGACGGCACCTTCCCGGATTACGACCGGGTCATTCCCGTCGGCAACGACAAGTCGCTGGCCGTCGACTGCCGGGACTTCGCCGCGGCCGTGGACCGGGTCGCGACGATTTCGACGGAAAAATCCCGCGCGGTGAAACTGAGCGTCGCCGACGACAATGTGACCCTGACCGCCTCGAGCCCCGAAAGCGGCACGGCCGTCGAAGAAATCGAGGTGGCGTATCAGCAGGAAGCGATCGAAATCGGCTTCAACGCCCGCTATCTGCTCGATATCGCAAACCAAATCGAGGGGGAGAACGCCCACTTCGAGTTGGCCGATGCGGCGTCGCCGACCCTGATCCGCGACACCAACGACCCGACCGCCCTTTACGTGCTTATGCCGATGCGGGTCTAACCTCGGACGGGAGAACGCGCGATTCTGGCTGCTGCCGAACGACCGAGTCCAACCATGTCGCCGACCCTTTGGGTATCGCGGTTGAGGCTTACCAATTTCCGGAGTTACGCCCAGGCGCGGATCGACCCTGCGCCGGGTCCGGTCGTGCTGACCGGACCGAATGGCGCGGGCAAAACCAACCTGCTGGAAGCCTTGTCGCTGCTCGCCCCCGGCCGGGGGCTGCGCCGCGCGCGGCTCGACGACCTGGCGCGGCGCGAAGCCTCCGTGGCGCATGGCGAGGCGCCGGGCGAACCGCAGGGCTGGGCGGTGGCGGCGCGGATCGAATCGTCGGATGGCGCCGTCGATATCGGCACCGGACACACCCCGCAGGAGAGCCGGCGCCGTACCGTCCGCATCAATGACGCCGCGGCGCGCGGTCAAACCGCGCTCGGCGATCATGTAAGCGCCGTCTGGCTGACGCCGCAGATGGACCGGTTGTTCATCGAAGGCGCCGCCGGCCGCCGGCGTTTTCTCGACCGGCTGGTTTTCGGCATCGATCCGAAACACGCCGGCCGGATTTCCGCCTATGACCATGCGCTTCGCGAACGCGCCCGGCTGTTGCAGCGCGGCACCGGCGACCGCGCCTGGCTGGACACCCTGGAACGCACGCTGGCCGAGCGGGGCGTCGCCATCGCCGCCGCGCGGCGCGAAATGACGGCCCGGTTGGCCGGTCTCTGCGAAGCGCCGCTGGGACCCTTTCCCGGCGCACGCCTGGCGTTGACGGGGACCGTGGAAAACTGGCTCGACGATGGACCCGCGCTCGCCGCGGAAGACAAGTTGCAGCACGGTCTGCACGAGAGCCGCAGCCGGGACGCGGTCACCGGCGGCGCCGCCATCGGGCCGCACCGCAGCGATTTCATCATGCACCATCTCGGCAACGGCATGCCCGCCGATCAATGTTCGACCGGCGAACAAAAGGCGTTGCTGATCGCGATTGTGCTCGCCAATGCGCGCCTCGAGGCCGCGGAGCGGGATCGCGCGCCGCTGCTGTTGCTCGACGAGGTCGCCGCCCATCTCGATGTCGAACGCCGCGAGGCCCTGTTCGCGGAGCTTCTGAATCTGGGCGCGCAGGCCTGGCTCACCGGCACGGACAGCGCAATATTCGAATCGCTTGCCGGCACGGCGCAATTTCTCGCCGTTTCCGGCGGCGTCATTCGCGACGCAGAACACGGTCCTGGCCGAACGCCGTCCCGTGCCCTCTAACCCACGCCCCAACAGACCGAGAAAAAACCGATGAGCGATCCCGCTGAAAACCTGCCCGAGGAATACGGCGCCGATTCCATCAAAGTGCTGCGCGGCCTCGACGCCGTCCGCAAGCGCCCCGGGATGTATATCGGCGACACCGACGATGGATCGGGCCTGCACCATATGGTGTTCGAAGTCGTCGACAACGCGATCGACGAGGCGATGGGCGGCCATTGCGATCGCATCGAAGTGACGCTGAACGGCGACGGATCCGTGACCGTGACCGACAACGGCCGCGGCATCCCGGTCGACGTCATCGAAGAGGAAGGCGTGTCCGCGGCCGAGGTCATCATGACTCAGCTGCACGCGGGCGGAAAATTCGACCAGAACTCGTACAAGGTCTCCGGCGGCCTGCATGGTGTCGGCGTGTCCGTCGTCAACGCCTTGTCCTCGGTCCTTGAATTGACGATATCGCGCGACGGCAAGACCCACTTCATGCGGTTTCTGCACGGCGTCGCCGAGGCGCCGCTGGCGGTCATCGGCGACAGCGAAAACGGAAACGGCACCGCCGTCACCTTCACGCCCTCGGATTTGACCTTTACCGGGACCGAGTTCGATTTCGCCACCCTCGAACACCGGCTGCGCGAGTTGGCCTTTCTGAATTCCGGCATTCGGATCGTGCTGACCGACGCGCGGCTGCCCGAGCCGAAGGTCAGCGACCTGCATTACGAAGGCGGCATCGAGGCGTTCGTCAAATATCTCGACCGGTCGAAATCCGCGTTGATCGATCCGCCGATCAACATTCATGGCGAGAAGGACGGCATCGTCGTCGACGTGTCGATGCAGTGGAACGACAGCTATCACGAATCGGTGTTGTGCTTCACCAACAACATCCCGCAGCGCGACGGCGGCACCCATCTCGCCGCGTTCCGCGCGGCGCTGACGCGCCAGGTCAACATTTATGCGACCAGTTCCGGTATCGCGCGGCGCGAGAAGGCCACGGTAACCGGCGACGACGCGCGCGAAGGTCTGACCTGCATCCTGTCGGTCAAGGTGCCGGACCCTAAATTTTCGAGCCAGACAAAGGATAAGCTGGTGTCGTCGGAGGTCCGGCCGTCGGTCGAATCGATCGTCAACGAACGGCTCAGCCAGTGGTTCGAGGAAAATCCGAGCGAGGCGAAGCGGATCGTCCAGAAGGTCTATGAAGCAGCGGCGGCGCGCGAAGCGGCGCGCAAGGCGCGCGAACTGACCCGGCGCAAGGGCGCGCTCGATGTCGCGAACCTGCCGGGCAAACTGGCCGATTGCCAGTCGCGCGACCCCAGCGAATGCGAGCTGTTCATTGTCGAGGGCGACTCGGCGGGCGGCTCCGCCAAACAGGCCCGCGAACGGCGGTTCCAGGCGATCCTGCCGCTGCGCGGCAAAATCCTGAATGTCGAACGCGCGCGGTTCGACAAGATGATCGGGTCGGCCGAAATCGGCACGCTGATCGCCGCCCTCGGCGCCGGGATCGGCAAGGAGGAATTCAACGCGGACAAGGTGCGCTATCACAAGATCATCATCATGACCGACGCCGACGTCGACGGCAGCCATATCCGCACGTTGCTGCTGACGCTGTTCTATCGGCAAATGCCCGAACTGATCGAGCGCGGCTACCTGTATATTGCACAGCCGCCGCTTTACCGGGTGAAGCGCGGCAGTTCCGAAGTGTACCTGAAGGACGATCAGGCGCTCGAAAGCCATCTCCTGCGGGAAAGCCTCGACGATCTGACGCTGCAAATCGCCGAGGGCGCCCAGGTCGCGGGCGAAGACTTGTGGCAGGTGGTCGACGCGGCGCGCAATGCGAAAAACCTGCTCGAGTCGATGGCGCGAAAAGTCGGCAGCCATGCGGTCGTGGAACAGATCGCCATCGCCGGCGCGCTCAACACCGAGATCCTGTCCGATCGGGAAAAAGCGCGGGCCGCCGCGGAATATGTCGCCAAGCGACTGGACAACCTGGCCGATCCTCTGGAACGGGGTTGGCAGGGCGAAGCCGACGAAGACGGCGGCATGGCGTTCTCGCGGACGCTCCGCGGCGTCACCCAGCGCTTCGAAATCGACGGCGATCTGATTCGAAGCGCCGATGCGCGCCGGCTCGATGCCATGGCGCCGTCCTTCCAGGAATATTACGGCCACCTTCCGGTCTTGGTCGCCAAGGACGAGGAGATCCGCATCGCCGGACCGATCGCATTGATCGAAACGATCCTTGAGGTCGGCCGCAAAGGCTTGAGCGTTCAACGTTACAAAGGCCTCGGCGAAATGAACCCGGACCAGCTTTGGGAAACCACCATGGACGTGGATGCCCGCGTGCTGCACCAGGTGAAAATCAATCATGTAGACGACGCGGAAGAAGTGTTCTCGACCTTGATGGGGGACCTCGTCGAACCGCGGCGCGACTTTATCCAGACGAACGCGCTGACGGTCGAGAATTTGGACGTATGATCACCGCAACCGGAATTCGCCTTGCTTCAAGGCGCATGTCTCGTTCAACGCCGCGCGAGACAAATTGCAGCGGTGCGCATCGGGTGGGAAGACATTGTGTTATGATGCATCCTGCGATATTTGTAAGCGCGAATTTGGCGTTATTCGCTAGGGAAAGGGCGCGTTTTGGCGTTTGAAAGACAAAGCAGCTACAGCTACGAAGAGCTCATCAAATGCGGCCATGGCCTCCTCTTCGGACCCGGCAATGCGCAGCTCCCGCTTCCCCCGATGCTAATGCTGGATCGGATCACGCACATATCCGACACCGGCGGTGAGCACGGCCATGGACAGATCGTCGCGGAATTCGACATCAAGCCCGACCTTTGGTTCTTCAAGTGCCATTTCGAGGGCGATCCGGTAATGCCCGGCGCGCTTGGACTGGATGCGATGTGGCAACTGGTCGGATTTTTCCTCGGCTGGTTGAACGGCATCGGCCGCGGACGGGCACTCGGCGTGGGCGAGGTGAAATTCAGCGGCCAGGTGTTGGAAACCGCAAAAAAAATCACCTACCAAATCAACGTGAAACGGGTGATCATGCGTAAATTGGTACTCGGAATCGCCGACGGCATCCTGAAATCCGACGATCAGGTCATATATAACGTCAAGGATATGCGAGTCGGTCTGTTCACGACCCAAGAAGGCGCCTAACCAAGCAAACAGTCTACGGAGTCACCATGCGTCGTGTTGCGGTCACCGGGCTGGGCATCGTTTCCAGTATCGGCAACAACAAAGCCGAGGTTCTGGACGCGTTGCGTGAGGGACGGTCGGGCATCGAATTTTGCGAGGAATATGCCGAGCGGGGCTTGCGGAGCCATGTCCACGGCGCCGTAAAGATCGATATCGAATCGCATATCGATCGAAAAGTGCGCCGCTTCATGGGCGATGGCGCCGCGTACAACTACATCGCCATGCAACAGGCGATCGACGATGCGGGGCTGGGCGAGCGGGAAATCTCGGACGAACGGACCGGCCTGATCATGGGATCGGGCGGGCCGTCCACCAGCAACATGCTGTGGTCGTGGGATACGGCGCGCGAAAAAGGCGCGAAACGCATCGGCCCCTATATGGTGCCCCGCACCATGTCGAGCACCAATTCCGCGGCGCTTGCCACGCCGTTCGGCATCAAGGGCGTGAATTATTCGATCAGTTCCGCCTGCTCGACGAGCGCCCATTGCATCGGCAACGCCGCCGAGCTCATTCAATGGGGCAAGCAGGACATCATGTTCGCCGGCGGCGGCGAAGAACTGCATTGGACGATGACGGTCCTGTTCGACGCCATGCCCGCGCTCTCTTCGAGCTACAACGATACGCCCGAACGGGCCAGCCGGCCCTATGACGCCAACCGGGACGGCTTCGTGATTGCCGGCGGCGGCGGCGTCGTGGTGCTTGAGGAACTGGAGCATGCCAAGGCGCGCGGCGCGAAGATTTACGCCGAAATCATCGGCTATGGCGCGACCTCGGACGGCATCGATATGGTGCAACCCTCCGGCGACGGCGCAATCCGCTGCATGAAGCAGGCGCTCGACGGTCGAAACCTGCCGGTCGCCTATATCAATGTGCACGGCACGTCGACACCGGTCGGCGACATCAAGGAACTGGAATCGATCCGGGCGGTGTTCGGCGACCATATTCCGGCCATCAGCTCCACCAAATCGCTGACCGGCCATTCCCTGGGCGCGACCGGCGTGCACGAGACGATTTATTCGCTTCTGATGATGGAAAATAATTTCATCGCCGCGAGCGCCAATATCGAAAACCTGGATCCCGGCGCCGAAGGATTTCCGATCGTTCGCGAAAGACAAGACGACGTATCGCTCGATTGCGTTGTTTCGAACAGCTTCGGTTTCGGCGGCACCAACGCGACACTGGTCTTCCAACGCTGCGACACTTGAACCGCTATCAGCGACCCAGACAAACCAGAACCGGATGCACCCATCAATGGCAAGCTTTGCCGAACGGATAGGGCGGGGATGAGCCTAAGACCATTGATGGGAGGACGTCGTGGACTGGTTATGGGGGTCGCCAACGACCATTCCATCGCCTGGGGCATGGCGCAAATGCTGCACGGCCACGGCGCGGAGCTTGCCTTCACCTATCAGGGCGATGCCTTCGGCCGCCGCGCCATCCCGCTCGCCGAATCCGTCGGCGCGGACCTCATCCTGCCCTGCGACGTGATGGACCCGGACAGCATGGACCGGGTCTTCGACGCGATCGACAAGAAGTGGGGCGGGCTGGATTTCGTCATCCACGCCATCGCCTTTTCCGACAAGGAAGAGCTGAAGGGCCGCTATCTGGACACCAGCCGGGATAACTTCCTGCAAACACTTGAAATATCGTGCTATTCCTTCACCGCCGTCGCGCAGCGGGCCGCCCCCTTGATGTCGGAAGGCGGCAGCCTCGTGACCTTGACCTATTCCGGCTCCGAGCGCGTCATGCCCAACTACAACGTCATGGGCGTCGCCAAGGCCGCGTTGGAAGCAAGCGTGCGCTATCTCGCGGTCGATCTCGGCCCGCAGGGTATCCGGGTCAATGCATTGTCTGCCGGCCCGATGCGCACATTGGCCGGTTCCGCCGTCGGCAGCGCGCGCATGGTCTACAAGTGGCAGGGTGAGAATTCCCCCCTGCGCCGGAATGTCAGCCTCGAGGATATCGGCGGTGCGGGACTCTATCTTCTGTCGGAGCTTTCCGCCGGCGTCACCGGCGAAGTGCTGTATGTCGACAGCGGATACAACGTCATCGGCATGTTGAACCTGTCGGAAAACGAGTAGGCCGGGCGGGCATTGCCGGCCGCGAAGCGCCGCCGAGCATCCTGAAGAATCGCCAAGAAAAAAAGGGCCCCGGTGAGAACCGATGCCCTTTCTGACTGTCTGAGTTGCGACTGTCGGAACCGCGATCCCTATTGGGCGGCGCGGCGCGGACGGCGCGGACGGCGGGCGCCGTCTCCATCGTCATCCCGATCGCCCTTCGGCTCGATCGGAATTTCCTCGCCGGTCTCCTGGTTGACCGCCCGCATGGACAGCTTGACCTTGCCCCGGTCATCGACGCCGAGCACCTTCACCTTGACCATGTCGTCGACCTTGACGACATCCTCAACCGAGGGCACCCGCTCGTTCTTGAGTTCCGAGATGTGGACCAACCCGTCACGGCTGCCGAGGAAATTCACGAAGGCCCCGAAATCGACGGTCTTGACGACCTTGCCGGTGTAGATCGTGCCGACTTCCGGTTCGGCGACAATGTCATTGATCATCGCGATGGCGCGATCGCCGGCGGCGGTGTCGATTGCCGCGACCTTGATCGTGCCATCGTCTTCGATGTCGATCTTGGCGCCCGTGTCCTCGCAGATTTGACGGATCACCTTACCGCCGGTGCCGATGACTTCGCGGATCTTGTCGCGCGGTATTTTCAGCGTGGTGATCCGCGGCGCGTGTTCGGAAACATCCTCGCGCGCACCGGTGATCGCCTGCTCCATCTCGTTGAGAATATGGAGCCGGCCCTCGCAGGCCTGCTGCAGGGCGACGCGCATGATCTCTTCCGTGATGGAGGTGATCTTGATGTCCATCTGCAGCGCGGTGACGCCTTCCGTGGTGCCGGCGACCTTGAAGTCCATATCGCCGAGATGATCCTCGTCGCCGAGGATGTCGGACAACACCGCGAAATCGTCGCCTTCCTTGATCAGACCCATGGCGATGCCGGCGCAGGGTCGCTTGAGCGGCACGCCCGCATCCATCATCGACATGGAAGCGCCGCAGACCGTGGCCATCGACGACGAACCGTTGGATTCGGTGATCTCGGAAACGATTCGGATGGTATACGGAAAATCCTCTTTCGAGGGGATCAGCGGCCGCACCGCCCGCCAGCCGAGCTTGCCATGACCGATTTCACGGCGCCCCGGCGAGCGCAGGAAGGAGGCTTCGCCGACGGAATAGGGCGGGAAGTTGTAGTGCAGCATGAAATTTTCCCGGTATTCGCCTTCCAGCGCGTCGATGATCTGCTCATCCTGCCCGGTGCCGAGCGTGGTCACGACCAGGGCCTGGGTTTCGCCGCGGGTGAACAACGCCGACCCGTGGCTGCGGTTGAGAATGCCGACTTCGCAGTCGATCGGCCGCACGGTCTTGGTATCCCGACCGTCGATGCGTTGACCCGTCTTGAGGATGTTGCCGCGGACGATGTCCTTCTCCAGGCCCTTGAGCAGGCCGGCCGCCAATTCGACGTCGGCCTCTTCTTCCTTGAGCGTGGCAAGCACTTCGGCCTTGGCGTTGGAGAGCGCTTCCACCCGGTCCTGTTTGACCGTCTTGGAATAGGCGTCGCGGAACGAACTTTCGGCCAGCGCGGCTACTCTCTTCTGCAGGTCTTCCTGGCCTTCGGGTTCCGTCGGCAGTGCCCAGGGCTCCTTGGCGCAGGCCTCGGCCAGATCGATGATCATGTCGATGACCGGCTGGAATTCGCTATGGCCAAAGGTGACCGCGCCCAACATCGTGTCTTCGTCCAATTCATCCGCCTGGGATTCGACCATCAGCACGCCCTCGCGCGTTCCGGCGAGAACGAGGTCGAGTTTGGTTTCCTCCATGTCGTCCATCGACGGATTCAACACATACGCGCCGTCGATCAGTCCAACGCGCGACGCGCCGATCGGACCGAGGAACGGGATTCCCGAAATCGTCAGCGCGGCGGACGCACCGACCAACGCAACCACATCGGGATCGTTTTCGAAATCATGGGTAAGGACCGTGCAGATGACCTGCGTTTCATTGCGAAAGCCCTTGGGGAACAAGGGCCGGATCGGCCGATCGATCAGGCGTGAGGTCAGCGTTTCCTTCTCGCTGGGCCGGCCTTCGCGCTTGAAAAAGCCGCCTGGAATCTTGCCGGCGGCGAATGTCTTCTCCTGATAATTTACCGTCAGCGGGAAAAAATCGATCCCTGCCTTCGGTGTCTTCTGGGCCACGGCCGTGCACAAAACCTGTGTGCCGCCATAGGTCGCCAGAACCGCGCCGTCTGCCTGGCGCGCAATTTTTCCCGTTTCCAGGATGAGGGGCCGTCCGCCCCAGGAAATTTCTTTCCTCGTGATATTGAACATCTATCTTTCCTTCACATTCCTCTAACCGCGGATCGAGACAACATATTTGTCGATCCGGGTACGACACCGCGTGCCGGCACCATTGCCGCACGCCGGTGATACCGGCCTCGGGACCCTTCCCGGGGAACCGGCCTTTCAACCGATACGCCCACCGCGACAGTCCGCCTCTTGCGGAGCGCCGCCGGAAGCGGGCGAACGATCTTCAACGACGCAGTCCGAGGCGCTTGATAAGCGCTTCATATTGCGGTTGATCCTTCTTTTTCACGTAGTCCAATAGCCGCCGGCGCTGCCCGACCATGACCAGCAGACCGCGCCGGGAATGAAAATCCTTTTTGTGCGTCTGCATGTGTTCGGTCAGGTTCCTGATACGCTCCGTCAAGACGGCAACCTGCACCGGCGCGGAGCCGGTATCGTCCGCACCAATGGCGAACTCTTTGATAAGTTCTTGTTTTCTCTCACTTGTAATCGACATCGATTACTCCTTGATTCTTAGAGGTTCAGCACCCGGAGGGGATGGACCTCGCCGGCCGAATATCGTGTCAACGCGACCGGTTTTCCCTTGCCCGTGGCAAGCACCGTGTCGCCGTCGTTGAGCCCGGAAATCCGGTCGAGATCCATTTTCCGAAGCAGAGAAACCGCCTGTCCATTTCGCAAACGGCTTGCTTCCATGTCGGTCAAGGCCAGGGCCGGGATGTCGTCCAGCGCGGTCTCGACCGGCAGCAAGTGCTCCAAAACGGCCGCACTCTGCCCAAAAGAGCGCAGCGCGTCCAGTGAAATCGCCTTGTCCTCGGTAAACGGACCAACCCGTATCCGCCGAAGCGCGGCGATGTGGCCTACGGTCCCCACCGCGCGCGCGATATCCCGCGCCAGCGACCGCATATAGGCGCCGGGTCCGCTCACCACCTCGAAAATGGCTTGGTCCGGATCCGGCATTTCCAGCAGCTCGATGCGGTCTATCCGCACCTTTCGGGCATCGAGGGCAAACTCTTCGCCGTCGCGCGCCCGGTCATAGGCCCGCTCCCCATCGACCTTGATCGCCGAATAGGCGGGAGGCACCTGGTCGATTTCCCCGGTAAACCGGGGCAGGACCGCGATAATCGCCGCCCGGTCAGGCCGCGCCTCCGCGGTCTCGATGACGCGCCCTTCTTCATCGTCCGTATCGGTCGCGGCGCCCCAGCGGATGGTGAATCGGTACACTTTCGTGCTGTCGACGACAAAGCGCATCGTTTTGGTCGCCTCGCCAAGCGCCACCGGCAGGATTCCGGTGGCCAACGGGTCGAGCGTCCCGCCATGGCCGGCCTTGGCCGCTTCGGCAAGCCGCTTCACCACCCCGACCGTACCGGTCGACGTGATTCCGGAGGGCTTGTCGATTACGAACCAGCCATTGACCGGATTGCCCCGCCGCTTACGTCTCGCCATTGCCGTCTCCATCGGCGGGATCGGGTTTCAGATCGCGGGCGACCGCAGGCGACCGAAGCAATCCATCGACGCGGGCCGCCTCGTCGAAAACCGCATCGTATTGAAAAGAGAGACGCGGCGAAAATTTAAGCCGGATTTGGCGGCTGACCTGACCCCGAAGAAACGCCGCGGCGCGGCCAAGCGCGTCCATGACCTCCGGGACCTCGTCGCCGCCCAACGGCATGACGTAGACCGTGGCATTGCGCAGGTCCGGGCTAACCCGAACCTCCGATACAGTAATCGCGCGGCCGCGCAAGGCGGGATCGCGCAATTCGTCCCGCGCCAGGACGCCGGCCAGGCAATGGCGAATTTCCTCGCCCACGCGCAGTTGACGCAATGTGGGCGCCCGGCCTCTTGCGGCAGGCTTCATCGCGCGTTAATCCGATCCCAATTCCGCGGCGCCGGAATTCCGGGCCGCGTCCCATATGTGCCGATCACAAGCTGCGCGCTATCTCTTCCACTTCGAAGCATTCGATGACATCGCCTTCCTTGATGTCATCGTAATTTTCGAACGCCATGCCGCACTCATAGCCCGATTGAACGTCGCGGACATCATCCTTGAAGCGTTTCAAGGTCTTCAAGGACCCTTCGTGAATCACCACGTCGTCGCGCAAGAGCCGCACTTTCGCGCCTCGCTTGACTTCGCCCTCGGTCACCATGCAGCCAGCGACCTTGCCGGCCTTGCTCATGCTGAAGACCTGCCGGATTTCCGCGTAGCCGATTTGCGATTCGCGCATCTCCGGCGCCAGGAGCCCGCTCAGCAGGTTCTTCATGTCGTCGATCACGTCATAGATGATCGAGTAGTACCGGATATCGACATTGTCCCGGCGCGCCAGTTCGCGGGCCTGAGGATTGGCCCGGACGTTGAATCCGATGATGATGCCGTTGGACGCCTTGGCCAGCACCACATCGGATTCCGTGATGCCGCCGACGGCGCTATGCAAGATCCGGGCGGTGGCCTCGTCGTTGCCGAGCTTGTTCAGCGAGCCGACGATCGCCTCGACCGATCCTTGCACGTCGGCCTTCACCACGATGCCCAGTTGCGACGCCTCGCCCGCCTTGATCTGGTCGAACATCTGTTCCAGCGTGCCACGGCCTTCGGCCGCCAGCGATACGCGCTGATTGAGCCGGCGCCGGTACTCGGAGATTTCGCGCGCCCGCGCTTCGTCTTCGACGACGTTGAAATCGTCACCCGCCGAAGGCGTACCCTGCAGTCCGAGCACCTCGACCGGTTGCGACGGTCCGGCTTCCTCGATCGTCTTGCCATGATCGTCGACCAGGGCGCGGACGCGCCCCCATTCCGATCCGGCGACGAAGATATCGCCGCGGCGCAACGTACCCTGCTGCACCAGAACCGTGGCGACCGAGCCCCGGCCTTGCTCCATCTTCGCTTCGATCACCGCCCCTTGCGCCGGCCGTTCGCGACTCGCCTTGAGCTCGAGGATTTCCGCCTGCAGCAGGATTGCTTCCATGAGTTTGTCCAGGTTGGTCTTCGCGATCGCCGAGACCTCGACATCCAAGACATCGCCGCCGAGACCTTCCACCACGATCTCGTGGTTCAGCAACTCGTTGCGCACCCGCGTCGGGTCCGCGCCTTCGCGGTCCATCTTGTTGATCGCGATGATAATCGGGACCCCGGCGGCCTTTGCGTGGGCAATGGCTTCGGCGGTTTGCGGCTGCACGCCGTCATCGGCGGCCACGACCAGCACCACGACATCGGTGACCTTGGCGCCGCGTGATCGCATGGCGGTAAACGCCTCGTGACCCGGCGTATCCAGGAAGGTGACGAGCTGACCGTCCTCAAGCTGCACTTGATATGCGCCGATATGCTGCGTGATGCCGCCGGCCTCGCCGGCCGCGACATCGGTCTGGCGCAGCGCGTCGAGCAGCGACGTCTTGCCGTGATCCACGTGTCCCATAATGGTGACAACCGGCGACCGCGGTTGCAGCGTCGATTCGTCGATCGGCTCGCCGCCAATTCCAATTTCAACATCAGCCTCGGACACGCGCTTGCTCCTATGACCAAATTCCGTGGCGATTAGTTCCGCCGTGTCACCGTCGATAGACTGATTTGCCGTTGCCATAATATCGTTCTTCATCAATGCCTTGATGACTTCCGGCACACGCATCGCCATGCGGTTTGCAAGATCGGAAACGGTGATGGCGTCCGGAATGACGACTTCGCGAACAATGGTATGCGGCTCGTTCCGCCGCTGCTCCGCCAGTTGACGCTGACGCTCGCGTTCGCGCGCGCGGCGCATCGAGGCGAGGCTTCGCGCCCGCTCGCTGCCGCCGTCCTCCGCTTCGGTGAGCGCCTGGCTGATCGTCAGCTTACCCGAATCGCGCCGCCGCGGCGCGTCGCGGCTGCGCGCCGGACGCTTGACTTCGGTCTTGGCCTTGCGGTTCGACCGCCGGGCCGCGGTATCATCCTCGATTTCGACCACTTCCGCCGGCTCGGCCGCGGGGCGGGCGCGACGGGAGGTATCTTCCTCGACCTTCACGCGGGTATCGTCTCCCGCCTTGCGACGGGATTCTTCATCGGCGCGCCGCAGTTCTTCGGCCTCGGCGCGTTTCCGCGCCGCTTCGGCTTCGGCCAATTGCTGGCGTTCGATTTCGAGTTGATTGATCCGCTGGCGCTCGTCGTCGGCCGAGGCGGATTGCAGCGCCTGGACCCGCGCCTTGCGTTCCTGTTCGGTCAGGTTGCCGCCATCGTCGGCCGTGGGCGACAAATCCAAGGACGGCGTCTTGGCCGTCGTCACGACATGCATCTTGCCGCCGGCGTCGCGTTCGAAGGTGCGCTTCTTCCGCTTTTCGACCATGACCGACTTCGTGCGTCCATGGCTGAAGCTCTGACGCACCTGACCGGTTTCTACGGTCTTATTCAGCTCAAGCCGGCCCGGTCGGCTCAGCGTCAATTTGCTATCTTGCTCATTCTTTTGCGTCATTACGCCCTCATTCGGCAATTTTCAGCCGGAAATTCGCAAGCCGCGCCGATTCGGCCTGCACCTTTTTTGCCAGCCGGCCCGCGGCTATCGCCGCATGCACCGCCTGTTCACGTCCAAAAGCCCGCCCCAGCTCGAACCGGTCGAGCGTATCGACAACAGGCAATCCTTCGCCAATCCAGCGCATTTTTTCGCGCCCGTCATTGGCGCCGTCCGAGGCGGCCAACAGCAGCCCCGCTTCGCCGCCCAGGACGAAGCTGCGCACTTTATCGTAGCCCGCGACAGCGGCGCCACCGCGCCGCGACAGACCGATCAAATCGATGCAGCGCCGCACCAACAAGGCCTCTATCCGATCGGCAAGATCCGGCGCCGTCTCGACGCGGGCCTTGGCCGCGCGCCCGAAGAGCTTCTTGCGGCAGGCGTACTCAACCTGTTCGCGCGTCGCCGTCACCCATATGCCGCGCCCCGGGAGGTCGCCCACCACATCGGGCACGATCTGCGCATCCGGCCCGACGACAAACCGGATGAGCCCGTCAACCTCGCCTACCTCGCCCGACGCGATACAACGCCTCTGCGCGGATGCCGGCGGCGGCGCGGTACTAACCTCAATTTCGGGTCCGGCGTGCAACATTCAACCCTTCCGGCAATCAACTTTCCAACGCCGGAGCCGCGTCGGCTTCTTGTTCCACGGCTTCCGCCGCGGCCTTTTCGGCCGCTTCGGCAAGTTCCGCCTCGGTAAACCATCCAGCGGCCACACGCGCCTTCATTATAAGGTCATTCGCCTCTTCCGCCGCCATGCCGGCTTCCCGGAGAATGCCTTCCTGCGGATCGATCAGCTCATCCGCCGCCAAATCGGCGAAATCCTCGAGGCTCTTGACGCCGCTTTCGGCCAGGGTCACCAGCATTCCGGGCGTCACCGGCTCGAACGCGATCAGGTCGTCCTGGGCGCCGAGCTCCCGTCCCTTATCGATGAGGCGCTCGTTTTCCGCTTCGAGGAAGGCACGCGCGCGGCGCTGCAGCTCTTCGGCGATTTCCTCCTCGAAACCCTCGATCGTCGCCAATTCTTCCACCGGTACGAAGGCGACTTCCTCCACGCTGGTGAACCCTTCGGTGACCAGCAGATGGGCGATCACGTCTTCCACGTCCAGGGCCGCGACAAAGGTTTCGCTGCGCGACTTGAATTCAGCCTGGCGCCGCTCCGATTCTTCCTGCTCGGTCAGGATATCGATTTCCCAACCGGTCAGCATCGAGGCAAGCCGGACATTCTGACCGCGGCGGCCGATCGCAAGGCTGAGTTGCTCGTCGGGAACGACGACTTCGATCTTATTGGCGTCTTCGTCGAGCACGACCTTGGCGACTTCGGCGGGCGCCAGAGCATTGACGACGAAGGTCGCCGGATCCGGCGACCAGGGAATGATATCGATCTTTTCGCCCTGCAATTCCGCCACCACCGCCTGCACCCGGCTGCCGCGCATACCAACGCAGGCGCCAACCGGATCGATGCTGGAATCGCTGGAAATCACCGCGATCTTGGCGCGGCTGCCCGGGTCGCGCGCGACCGCTCGAATTTCGATGATGCCGTCATAGATTTCCGGCACTTCCTGGCTGAAAAGTTTCGCCATGAATTGCGGGTGCGAACGCGACAGGAAGATTTGCGGCCCGCGCTGTTCGCGGCGGACATCGTAGATATAGGCGCGGATGCGGTCGTTACGCCGGAAATTCTCGCGCGGCAGCAGTTCCTCGCGCCGCACCACCGCTTCGCCCCGGCCGAGATCGACCGTGACATTACCGAATTCGACGCGTTTTGCGATGCCGTTGACGATTTCGCCGACCCGATCCTTGAATTCCTCGTATTGCCGCTCGCGCTCGGCCTCGCGCACTTTTTGTACGATGACCTGCTTGGCGGTCTGGGCGGCGATGCGGCCGAAATCGATCGGCGGCAGGGGATCCACCAGGAATTCGCCGACCTGGGCGTCCGCCTTGACCCGCTGCGCTTCCGCCAGGGTTAGCTGCGTCGCTTCGTTCTCGACTTCCTCGGACACTTCCATGTACCGCGCGAGGCGAATTTCGCCGCTCTTGCGGTCGATTTCGGCCCGAATATCGTTCTCGTGGCCGTATTTGGAACGCCCGGCTTTCTGAATCGCCTGCTCCATCGCTTCGAGCACCTGATCCCGGTCGATTCCCTTTTCCCGGGCAACCGTATCGGCGACCGTCAGGAGTTCAGTTCTCGGAAAAACCGAGGCGTCGGTGGTTTCCATCGTATCCATTACTTCGCTACCTCATTCTAAACCGCGGAGACCGGCCTGCCTGGCGCCCTTAGCCGCCGCCACGTCCCTCGCGGGGGGCTTCCGGCGTCGCCCTTTCGGACGCCGCAAGAAGCTCATCGGTCATAATCAGTTTCGCCGCCGCGATCTCATCCACGGGCAGGGCGACGCTTTCTCCATCGGTTTCGAGCCGCACCAGCCCATCTTCGATACCCAGCAGCCGGCCACGGAACCGCCGTCGCCCATCGATGGCCGCGCGCAACTCAATCCGCGCGACATGCCCGGAGAACCGCTCGAAATCTCGCGGACGCGTCAGCGGTCGATCGATCCCCGGGGAACTCACCTCCAAAAGATAGGATCCTTTGATTGGGTCCTCCGCATCGAGCAGCGCCGAAACCATATGGCTGATCGCCGCACAATCTTCCACCGTCATCGCAGCGAAATCGTGACGTTCCGCCATGACCTGCAACTGCCGTCTATTTCCGTCTCCCGACAGCCGGACCCGAACCAAATCGTAGCCCATGCCCTCGAGAGCCGGCGCAATCATTTTATCAACCCGATCCGTAGGGTCCATTCATCACCATCGGCCCGGATATTGGCGACCCCGAACTAAAAAGGGCGGGCCACTGGCCCACCCAACACTATCAGTCAGGAAATCGACTGTATGGGTACACAAGCAATTATTTAAGCGCTTTCGCCCCGCGCGACAAGGCCTTTCTGCGGTTTCCCGTCCTGCGCCGGCAGCCGCGGAACCCTCATTCAGGGCGCAATTCCGGCGCCAACCCGTCGCATCGCCGGAAGCGCAGGTAGAAGCACGCGTCGCCATGGGCCAGCGCCTTTTCTTCGTACCGCGTTTGGATCCAATCGGCCGGCGGGACCCGCCAATCCGCAGCCCCCTGCGCGCGCCATCGAAACAAGGGATGGCCGGCACAGTGCTGCAGAATCGAGCGAAGATATCCCGTGTGGTCCGTCGCCACGCGCAATTCGGCGCCCGGCGCCATGGCGCGAGCCAAGAGGTCGAGTTGCGCCGGCGCGAGAAAACGCCGCCGATGATGCCGTTTTTTCGGCCAGGGATCGGGAAACAGCACGAAGACCCGCTCCAACGCGGCCGCCGGAACCCGCTCGAGGAGGCGGCGGGCGTCATCCGCCAGAATCCGGATATTGTCGAGCGGCCGTTCCGCCTGCGCGGCGTCAATGTCCGCCAGCAGCCGGGCCACGCCGTTTATATACGGCTCGCAGCCGATAAATCCGATATCCGGGTGGGCCGCGGCCTGCGCCGCCAGATGTTCGCCGCCGCCGAAACCGATTTCGAGCCAGACCGCGCGGACCGGCCGCCCGAAACAACGCCGCAAATCGGCGGGCAGGGTCTCCGGATCCAGCGCCAGCCGCGGCAACAGATCGGTCACCAGCGCCTGGCGGCCCGCGCGAAGGCGCCGGCCGCGCCGCCGGCCATGCAAAATTTGCTTGTGTTCGACGCCCATTGCGCGGAGCTCAGGGGGCGGTCCGGAAATCCGCCTCAGGTGAGCGCCGCGGTGAGCGAATCCACCAGATCGGTCTTTTCCCAGGAAAATCCCCCTTCGGCATCCGGCGCGCGGCCGAAATGTCCGTAGGCCGCGGTGCGCGCATAGATCGGCCGGCTGAGCGACAGGCGTTCGCGAATGCCGCGCGGGCTCAGATCGACAACCTCGTCGATCGCACCGATCAGACGGCCATCGTCGTATTTCCCGGTGCCGTAGGTATCGACATACAGCGACAACGGTTTCGAGACGCCGATGGCATAGGCGATCTGAATAAGACAGCGCTCGGCAAGCCCCGCGGCCACGACGTTCTTTGCGACATAGCGCGCGCCATAAGCCGCCGAACGGTCGACTTTCGTCGGATCCTTGCCGGAAAACGCCCCGCCGCCATGCGGCGCCGCGCCGCCATAAGTATCGACGATAATTTTCCGGCCGGTCAGCCCGGCGTCGCTGTCGGGACCGCCGATTACGAACCGGCCGGTCGGATTGACGTAGAACTCGTCTTCGTCGCACATCCAGCCGTCGGGCAACACGTCGAGCACGAACGGCCGCACCAGCTCGCGGACTTCGGCCTGGTCGAGCCCCTCTCCATGCTGGGTGGAAACGACGACGGAATTTGCCCGCACGGGACGGCCGTCCTTGTATTGCAGCGTGACCTGGCTCTTGGAATCCGGGCCAATGCCCGGCAGCGCGCCCGCGTGCCGGGCCGCCGCCATGCGGCGAAGGATCTCATGGCTGTACTGGATCGGCGCGGGCATCAACTCGGGCGTCTCGCGGCACGCAAAGCCGAACATCAACCCCTGATCGCCCGCCCCTTCATCCTTGTTGCCGCCCGCGTCCACACCCTGGGCGATATCGGGCGATTGGCTGTGCACGTAACATTCCACGGTCATGTCCCGCCAATGAAAGTTTTCCTGCTCGTAGCCGATTTCGCGCACCGCCTTGCGGGCCAGCGCTTCCATCTTGCCGGCGTCGATTTCCGCGGGCCCCCTGACCTCACCCGCCAGGATGACGCGATTGGTGGTCACCAGGGTTTCGACGCCGGTTCGCGCATCGGGGCCGCTGTCCATAAAAACATCGACGATTTCGTCTGAAATCCGGTCGCAAATCTTGTCCGGGTGCCCTTCTGATACGGATTCGCTGGTAAACAGATAGTCGCCACTTGCCACGATGTTCTCCCGATTTACGGCCGGTTCGATTTGGATGCGTCTCCCCAAGGTGTCGCCTTCTCGTCACCGCAGGTCATTGGGGATCGCGCGCAAACGGCCGACTTATGCGGTGCGGAGAAAGGCGCGCCAGCCGCCCAAATACGCGCGGCACTTGTGACAAGCTTTCAGGAAACCGTCAAGCGCTTTGCGCCTGAAATTCGGTCTCTAGATCAACCTACCCTTAATTGGCATCAATTGAAGGCAGAAAAATTGATCGATTCTATAAAGATAGAGCAGATTATGGGCGCCCAAATGGGCGCACGCCGCTCTAGCCGTCCCCGTTGAAGTTGGCGAGCGCTTTGGCGAGATCGAAAATGCGCCTGCGAACCATCGGATCCTCGATCCGGTAGTAGGCCCGCACCAGCTCGAGCGTCTCGCGTTTCGCCATCGGGTCGGCTTCGAACTGCATTTGCGGCAAATCGGCCAGGCCGGCGGCCGCGGCGGGCGCGGAGGCATCCTTGGACATTTCGTCGAAAAAGAATGATACCGGCACATCCAGCACGCGCGACAGGTCGAACAACCGGCTCGCGCCGATCCGATTCGCCCCGCGCTCATACTTTTGAACCTGTTGAAAGGTAAGTCCGAGGGCGTCCCCGAGCTTTTCCTGGCTTAGCCCAAGAAGCGTTCGGCGAAGCCGAACGCGGCTACCGACATGGACATCGATCGGGTTGGGTGTGCTCTGCCGAGCAGGCGTACGCCGTGGTGGCGATTCATCAGACATATAAAATTCGGTCCACGATTTGGTAAAATTATCAAAGGCCTTCGAGCCTATGTTTGATAGGCCAATCAATCGACTCCGGTCAACGCCATAGAGGTTTATGTTAGTGCCGCCCGCTACAACCGAAAATCCGTGCCCGACCGGCCGATAAAACCGATGCCCATCAGCGTCAGCATCAGGATCAGAAATGGAACGTCGCCAATGCGGCCATAAAATGTCGGATCGGCGACCGGCACCGGCAAGCGCGCATCGAGCACCCCGGCGGTATCCAGGGGAAGCGATCCAAGCAGCCGGCCATAGGGATCGATTACCGCGGAGATTCCCGTATTCGCCGACCGCACCACGGGCAAGCCTTCCTCCACCGCCCGCACGCGGGAGATTGCAAGGTGTTGATGCGGCCCGGCAGTTTTGCCGTACCACGCGTCGTTGGTCAGGTTGAGCAGCCAGGCGGGACGATCCGCGCGATCGAGGACCGCGCCCGGAAAGATCACTTCATAGCAAATGAGCGGACTGACCGGCGGCAATCCGGGCAGGTGCAGCGTTCTCGGCCCGGGGCCGGACGAGTAATCGGTCATGCCATGGGCGATCTTGTCGACCGGCAGGAAATCGCGAAACGGTGCGTATTCGCCGAACGGCACCAGATGAAACTTGTCGTATTGCGCCACCACCGTGCCCCGTTCGTCGACCGCAAAGGCCGAATTCCAGATGCGCAACGGCCCGACCGCCCGGCGCGGCGCACCGGTGATGAGCAACCCGCCGCGTGGAATGGCCTGAGCGAGGGCCAGGCGCCGCGGTTCGTCATCGGCAATAAAGAACGTCGCGGCATTTTCCGGCCAGATGATATGGCTGATCCAGTCGGGCCGATTTTCGGTGCTCAGCTCATGATGCCGAAGCAGGTTACGGTTGCGAAGATCGCGCCGCCATTTCTCCCGTTGCGGGATTCCCGCCTGCACGAGACGCAGGCCGACGCCTTCCACCGTCGCGGTTCCGACCGGCGGCGCGCTGGAAAGCCGCAATTGTCCGCCGATCCAGGGCCCGGCGAGCAGCGCGGCCGCGAGGGCGGCGAGACCGATACCGAAGCGCCGCGGCGCCACGATCGCGGCAGCCGGCAGACAGGCGGAAAGCAGGGCGACCAGACTTACGCCATAGATGCCGACCCAGGCGGCGCTCTGCAGCAGGGCGTCCGATCCGGCCCAGGCGCTGCCGATCAGGTTCCACGGAAAGCCGGTCAAAATATGGCCGCGCAACCATTCCATCGCGCACCAGGCGACGGTAAACAAGAGAGCGCGGGTCAGCGCGCCGCGCGCATAGGACGTCAGCAAGGTGGCGCAGCCGGTAAAGATTGCGAGAAACGCCGGCAGACCGAGCGCTGCGAAGGGAATCAACCAGGCATGCTTCGACGAAAAGATCAGCATGGCGTTGCCGATCCAGTATAGGCCGACGGAAAAATATCCGAACCCGAACCACCACCCGAGCCCGAAAGCGGCTTTCCGGTTGATCCGACCCGAGAGCATCCACAACAGCACGGGAAAGGACAGGTAGAGAGCCGGCAGGAAGCTGGCCGGCGGCAAGGCCAAGGTCGCGACCGCCCCTGCCAGGAAACCGACGCCGCGCCCACGCCAACCGGCCAGGCCGCCGAAGGCGCGGGCCAGGGGTCGACCGAAGGTCATCGCCCGCACCGGCGGCTCATTCATCGGCGACGGGACGCTTTGGCAAGTTGCAAAGGCGCAATCTCCGGATGCGCCGCGGGTCCGCGTCTACCACCTCGAATTCGATTCCGGACGCCTCGTGGCGCAGCACTTCGCCGCGAATGGGTACGCGGCCGGCGATACTGAACACCAATCCTCCCAGTGTTTCGATATCGTTTTCGCGTTCCTCCGGCGTCAGCACGGGGCCTATTTGGGATTCGAATTCCTCGATCGACACTCGTGCGTCGGCGATCACGGTGCCGTCGCGCCGGGTATCGAAGGCGGGCCGCTGGGTTTCGTCGTGTTCGTCCTCGATCTCGCCGACGATTTGTTCGACCGCGTCTTCGATTGTCAGCAACCCGTCGACCCCGCCGTATTCATCGACCACCAGCGCCATGTGCGTGCGCGCCATGCGCATTTGCAGCAGCAGGTCGAGAACCCGCATGCTCGGCGCGACGAACAGCACATCGCGGACCAATTTGGCGAGCTGCACGGATTCCTTGCGCGCCGCCAGGGGCAGAACATCCTTGATGTGAATCATGCCGATCACGTCATCCAGCGTATCGCGGTACACCGGCACGCGCGAATGGGCCGCGTTGGCCATGATGGCGATCACTTCGTCGAGCGTGGTTTCGCGTTCCACCGCGACAATGTCGGCGCGGGGCACCATCACATCGTTCACGGTCAGATCGCCGAAGGCGAGGATCTTATGGAGCAGCTGCTTTTCCCGATAATCGATCGGGTGATCCCGTTCCTCGTGCTGCTCGATCAACTCCTCGAAGGTTTCGCGCAGCTGCGAACTGCCGTTCCGGCCATTCCGCAGCCCCCTGAACCAGCGCTTGAGGGCGCCCGGCTTCCGGTCGTCATCGCCGATATCGGCGGCGGTAGATGGAGGCTCTATAGTCGTTTGTTCGTCGCTCATTACGCACATTGCCTCGGCAAGGACCGGACCGGCTCCGATGGTCGGTATGGATCGGCGACGCCGAGCGATGCCAGCGCCTCAACCTCCAATTTTTCCATGACCGCGGCGTCCTCATCCGTCTCGTGGTCGTACCCCAAGAGGTGTAGTATTCCATGCACCACGAGATGGCGGAAGTGGTCCGCCATCGGCTTGCCCTGCGCCCGCGCCTCGCGGTTCACGGTCTCGCAGGCAAGCACCACATCGCCGACCAGCCACGGTTCCGACGACGAGACGGGGTGTTCCTCCAACGGAAACGAAAGAACGTTCGTCGGCTTGTCTTGCGCCCGATGGCGCGCATTGAGCGTTTGCACCGCCGCATCGTCGGTCAGCAACAGGCTGATCTCGGCCCTCGCGCCAGGCGTCTCGCCGGCCGCGCGCCAGGCGGCGGCGGTCGCGGCCACGGCGCATTCGGCGGCCTCGGGCAGGCTGTCGCGCCAGCCCGAATGGGAAATCGTAACCTCTACCCTGGGCGTGCCGGTCATTTGCGCCGCCCCGTCTTGTCCGATCGCGTCTTGTCCGATCGCGCCTTGGCCGGCGCCGCCTTGTCCCGCGCGTCATAGGCGCGGACGATTTCGGACACCAGCGCATGACGCACAACGTCACGGGCGCTGAACTCGACGAAGCTGACCGCCTCGATCCCGGTCAGGGTTTCGATCGCGTCCCGCAGCCCCGAGGCCACCCCCGACGGCAGATCGATCTGGCTCAGGTCGCCGGTCACCACCATGCGGCTGTTTTCGCCAAGCCGGGTCAGGAACATCTTCATCTGCACCGCGGTGGTATTCTGGGCCTCGTCGAGAATGACGAAGGCGTTCGACAGTGTCCGGCCGCGCATGAAGGCGAGCGGGGCGATTTCGATCTCGCCGATCTCCAGCTTCTTGACCACCTGATCGGCGGGCATGGTGTCGTACAACGCGTCATAGAGCGGCCGCAAATAGGGATCGACCTTTTCGCGCATGTCGCCCGGCAGGAAGCCGAGATGCTCGCCCGCTTCGACCGCCGGCCGCGACAGCACGAGCCGGTCGACCTTGCCGCTGATGAGCAATTCGACGGCGTAGCACACCGCCAGATAGGTCTTGCCCGTACCGGCGGGGCCGGTTCCGAACACCAGCTCGCTGTTTCGCATCGCCGTAATATAATTCGCCTGCATCGGCGAGCGCGCCGAAATGCGCTTCTTGCGCGTTTTGATGACCGGCTCGTCCGCACCGCTCGCGCCGTCGTCGCCGCCATCGGCCATGCGCAACGCCGCGTCGACTTCGGCGGGATCGACCGAATGGCCGCGCTTGACCCGGCGGTACAGCCGGTTCAGCGCGCGCCGCGCGAGATTGGTCGCATCCTCGGTCCCCGAGATCACGAGCTGGTTGCCGCGGCTCGACAGCGACACGCCGAGCCGTTGTTCGAGCTGCGCGAGATGCTGGTCGTGGGCGCCATACAACAAGGGCAGCAACCGATTGTCGTCGAAATCAAGCTGCACCGTCACGGCGCCGATCGTGTTGGAGGCGGTGCTCACAGCCGGGCCGGCTCCCCATCCTGGATGGCGTCGAAGGGCGCGCCGCCGGCGATCTCGCCCCGCAGGCTGTTCGGCAGCACCTCGGCTATGCGCAGCCGCGCCGTCTTGCCGATCAGGGCGGCCGGGGCGGCGGCGTGCACCGATTGCAAATACGGCGACCGGCCGAGCAATTGTCCATCATGGCGGCCGGAAGATTCGAACAGAACCGGCATTTCGCGGCCGAGCTGCGCTCGATTGAAGCGGTCCTGCTGGGCCCGCAGGAGCTGTTGCAAACCCGCGAGCCGTTCCGCCTTCGCTTCCTCGGGAACCTGATCCTCGATACCGGCCGCCGGCGTGCCCGGGCGCGGGCTGTATTTGAACGAATAGGCCTGGGCGTAGCCGATATCGGTCACCAGCCGCAACGTGGCGGCGAAATCCGCATCGCTCTCGCCCGGAAATCCGACGATGAAATCCGATGACAGCGCGATGTCCGGACGCGCCGCGCGAAGCCGGTCGACGATCCGCCGATAGTCGTCCGCGGTGTGCTGTCGGTTCATCGCCTGAAGCACCCGATCCGACCCCGATTGCACCGGCAGATGCAGGAACGGCATCAAGCTGGGCACGTCCCCATGCGCCGCGATCAACGCGTCGTCCATATCCTTGGGATGGCTCGTGGTGTACCGAATACGGTGCAGCCCGTCGATTTCCGCGAGCTGCCGGATCAGCCGCCCGAGCCCCCATTCCCGACCATCGGGACCGAGCCCATGATAGGCGTTGACGTTTTGACCCAGCAGGGTGATTTCGCGGGCGCCCGAGGCGACCATCCGGCGCGCCTCCGCCTCGATCGCGGCCGCGGCGCGCGATTGTTCGGCGCCGCGGGTATAGGGAACCACACAGAATGTACAGAACCGGTCGCAGCCTTCCTGGACCGTGAGGTATTGCGTCACCCCCGCGGCCGCGGTCTCCTCCGGTAGGAAATCGAATTTATCTTCGGCCGGAAAGTCCGTGTCGAGCACGCGCACGCCGTCCTGCTGGCGCACTTTGGCGACCATTTCCGGCAACCGGTGATAGGTTTGCGGACCGAACACGATATCGACGCAGGGCGCGCGGTCGAGGATTTCCTCGCCCTCCGCCTGGGCCACGCAACCGGCGACCGCGAGCAGCATCCGTCCGCCCCGCTGCGCTTTTTCTTCCTGCAGAATGCGCAGCCGGCCGAGTTCGGAGTACACTTTGTCCGCCGCCTTTTCGCGAATGTGGCAGGTGTTCAGGATCACCAGATCCGCATCCTCCGCCGCGTCGACCGAACGATAGCCGAGCGGCGTCATGACATCCGCCATCCGGGCGGAGTCATAGACATTCATCTGGCAGCCATATGTCTTGATGAAGAGCTTGTTGCTCACCGCGCCCGGCCTACCTGCCGCGCGGTGACAAACTGTGCTATGCGCTTCTCTACGAACCTGTTGATCAACGCCGTCTAGTCCGGACGAATATGGTCCTGTTCACCCCTATTGCGATCGCTTATGAGACCAGAGAAACGTTAACGTTTCATATATCCCGCGCCAATTCAAGCGCCACGCAGTAACGCCGTCGCGCGGCCTTCGGACCCGCGCCGGGCCCGGACCCGCGCGGGTCAGGATTTCCGCTTCCGGTCGAGGGGCACCGCGTACAGTTCGAGCCGGTGATCCACCAGCTCGTAGCCTAGATTACGCGCGACTTCGCGCTGGAGCTTTTCGATTTCCTCGTTCTGGAATTCGATCACCGTGCCGTTCTCCACATCGATCAGATGATCGTGGTGGTCGTCGGTCGCTTCTTCGTAGCGGGATCGCCCGTCGCGAAAATCATGCCGTTCGAGAATATTCGCCTCTTCGAACAGGCGCACGGTTCGATAGACCGTGGCGAGACTGATCCGCCCATCCAGCCGCACCGCCCGGCGATGCAGTTCTTCGACATCGGGATGGTCGCTCGCCTCCGAAAGCACCTGAGCCACGACGCGGCGCTGGGCCGTCATCTTCAGGCCGATCTTTTCGCAAAGCGCTTCCAGTTTATCCGGCATCGGCGCACCTTGGACGAGGAGAGGTCTCAATCATAACATGGAGTGCCGGGTCGGCGGGGCAAGACCTGGCCCAGCGCCCCGGACGACAGGGGCGCCGCCCGTCTCGATGGGCGGCGCCGATGCCGCGAAATCACAATGCATGCCCGGGAACGAAGGCCGCGCCGTCAGGCGCTGCGCGCGCGCCGCGACCGAGTGCCCAATCCGATCTGCTTGGCCAGCCGGCTCCGCTGTTTGGCGTAATTCGGCGCGACCATCGGATAGTCCGGCGACAGGCCCCACCGCTCGCGGTACTCTTCCGGCGTCATGTTGTAGGCCGTCTTCAGATGACGCTTCAGCATTTTCAGCTTCTTGCCATCCTCCAAACACACGATGAAATCCGGCGTAATCGATTTCTTGACCGGCACGGCCGGCGTCGGACGGTCGGCGCTCGTCCCGTCGCCACCACCCACGGAGGAAAGCGTCCGGTAAACCTGTTCAATCAACCCCGGTATGTCGGAAAGCGCTACTATATTGTTGGAAACATGCGCCGCGACGATCTCGGAAGTAAGCCCAAGAATTTCTTCGCGCCTTACCTCGTTTCCGGATGACTCTGTCATCTTTACGTGCCCCTTTATTGATGCGGCCATTTGTTTGGCCTTATTCCCGCAGTCAAGTGCGAGAATGACTCCCACTCATTTATTTTTGTTTTGGTCTACTTCGACTATCCGATTCTCAATGTCGTTTAAAGTCGAAGAAACACCATGAGATATAGAGTAGCAAGCATTTGTGGTTCACATCAAGCGTTAGGTATAGTTCGTACTATTTTTAGTCACAGCCCGAATTATTAACAGCAATACGCATGATCAAGGCGTCCACGCGACTCCCATCGGCACGTTTATAGTAATCGCGGCGGCGTCCGATCGGCGCAAATCCAGTGCTGCGATACAGCGATTGGGCGGCCGGATTGTCTTCCCCGACTTCGAGAAGAAGCTGGCTGGCATTCGCCAGCCGGACACAGGCGATCGCGGCGTCCAGAAGCGCCCGCGCAATGCCCGCGCGCCGGTCGGGCGGCGCCACGCCGAGGCTGAGGACCTCCGCCTCGTCGGCGGCAACGCGGACGATAATGAACCCGCCCGGTGCGCCGCCGCGGCTCGCGACCAGCGCCCATCCGCCGGCGCCGAGCAGGGTTTCGATCATCGGCCGCGTGTATGGTTCGTCGAAAGCCTGCGCATAAAGATCGGCAAGCAGATCGATATCCGCCCTGGACGCCAGACGGATCTGCGGGTCTTCGGGGTGCCGTGACATCATCGGCCGGCCGCGGGCAGCGACGCGTCGGGCGGGCGCAGATAGAGCGGCTGCGGCATGGCGCCCCCGCGCCGGCAAGCCGCCGCCATCTCGGGCCATCGCGCCGATGCGAGCGCCGCAAGCACCGCGGCATCGGGCAGGGATGGCCCGTCGAGCGCCGTCGCTTGCCGCCCTGCGGCTTGCAGCGCCGTGACCGCCCGTGCGGCGGCGTCGCCGCAAACCGCGATCGGCATGGCGGGTACGGCCGCCGGCAGGTCCCCGGGAAGGACCGCGGCCGGCGCGTCCTGCGGCTGCAACCCGGCGGCAAACACCTGCACGTAAAGATCCGCCCGTTTGGTCTCGAGCGCGACGAGCAGCGGCAAACCGATTTCGGCCTGCGCCGCCGCGACGGCTTCCAGCGTCGTGAACCCGACGACCGGCCGCGCCGCCGCCAGCCCCAGTGCCCGGGCCGTCGCCAATCCGATGCGCACGCCCGTGAACGCACCCGGTCCGACTGTCACCGCGATGGCGTCGAGCGCCCTGAAATCGCCGGCCCCCCCCGCCGCTTCGTCCATCACGTCGCGCACCATCGGTATCAGGCGTTCCGCGTGGCCCCGCGCCATCGGCTCGAAGCGCCGGGCCACGACCCCGCCATTATCCCAAACCGCGGCGGAACAGGCCGCGGTGGCGGTATCCAGCGCCAGCAACATTATGGCGAACGGCGCATCTTGCCGCCTGACGCGTCAACCGGCATGAAGCCTCCTTTTCCGTCGCGAATTGCCATCGATTAACCGCATCTTAGTATTCTCTAGGCTACCTATAGATGTCGTGTGATCCGTTTCGGTCGAACCAAAGTGCTTGCCTGATCCCAGAATGAAAAACAACAGTATCCGCCTTCGCATCAGAAATCTGCTCGCGGCACTGACGCTTGCGGCGCTAATGGCGCCGTCGGTTACCACGAACGCCGGCGCGACCGATCGCCGGTCCGATTTGGCAAATGTACCGGCCGCGGCGCCCCGCGCCACTGCCAGTTCGGCCGCCGTCCTTATGTATCACCGTTTCGCGGAATCGGCGCACCCGTCCACGAACATTCGGATCGACCAATTCGAAGCCCATCTCCAGGAGCTCAAGAGCGGCCCCTACACGGTGGTGCCGCTCGCCGATGTCGTCGCCGCGATGACCGGCGGGTCGCCATTGCCCGATCGGGCCGTCGCGATCACCATCGATGACGCCTATCTGTCGGTGTACACCGAGGCCTGGCCGCGCCTGAAGGCGGCGGGCTTTCCCTTTACGGTCTTCGTCGCGACAAGCCCGGTCGAGGCGAAATTGCCCGGCTTTATGACTTGGGAGCAAATTCGCGAAATGCGGCAGGCCGGCGTGGATTTCGCCGCCCACACCCATACCCATCTGCACATGGCGGACGCGGACGCCGCCCGCAACGCGCGGGAAATCAAACGGTCCAGCCGGATCATGCAGCGCGAACTCGGCGCAACGCCGAAAATTTTCGCGTATCCGTTCGGCGAAGCCAGCAGCGCCATCGCGCGGCTGATCCGGGAGCACGGATATACGGCCGCCTTCGGACAGCATTCGGGCGTCGCCTTCCACGGCCTCGACCGCTATTACCTGCCGCGCTTCGCGCTCAGCGAACCCTATGGCGACATCGACCGATTCCGGTTGGTGGTGAACGCGTTGCCGCTTTCCGCCGACGGCATGACGCCGGGCGATCCGTTGCTCAGCGGTGCCAACAATCCGCCGGCCTTCGGCTTTACCGTGCGCAAGCAGGTGAGGGGGCTGTCGCGGCTCGCGTGCTACCATTCGCAGAGCGGCCAGGCGCGCATCGAGCGGCTCGGCCCGGAACGCATCGAGGTTCGCTTTCCGGCCGCCTTCGGCGTCGGGCGATCCCGTGTCAATTGCACGATGCCCGGACCGAAAGGCCGCTGGCGCTGGCTCGGCATGCAGTTCTACGTAAAGCGGAACGGTTAGGTAAAACCGATCTAAATCAACCCGCCTTTAAGTGGAATCAATTCAAGGCAGAAAAGTTGATCGATTTTATAGAGTTAGAACGCTGCTCTAGGTGTGGAGCCTCAACAGGTTGTCCCGGTTGATCCGGAGTCGACTGATTGGCGTCTTGTCTTTTATTCCGCCATGGGGTCGATGCCAATTATACATATGCGTCCAAAGCGGCAGGTGGTCCGCGCGTTGATCTGACGTGCG
>JBFFGE010000010.1:0-45304 GCA_041557595.1 Alphaproteobacteria bacterium | reverse complement strand
TGGGCGCACATAAGCTGCTCAATCTTTATAGAATCGATCAAGCTGCCTTTGATTGGTTCCAATCAAAGGCAGCTTGATCTAGTAGGCGCGCTCGATGGCGAAATCGATTGCTTCGGTCATGGCCTGCTTGACCTCGCCGTCCGGAAAGATACCCAGCGCATCGCGGGCGATGGCGCCATAATGGCGGGCGCGCTCGACCGTATCGTTCAGGGCCCCGCGTTTTTCCATGAGCTCGACCGCGCGATCGAAGTCGCCGTCTTCCTGTTCGAGCTTTTCGAGCGTGCGGCGCCAGAAGGCTCTTTCTTCCGGGCTGCCGCGGCGCCACGCCAGAACCACGGGAAGACTGATTTTGCCTTCGCGGAAGTCGTCGCCGACGGTCTTGCCGAGTTCCGCCTGCACCGCCGAGTAATCCAGGACATCGTCGATCAGCTGGAAGGCGATTCCGAGATTCATGCCATAACTCTCGAGCGCCTGTTCCTCGACCCGCGGCCGGTCGGCGACCACGGCGCCGATCCGCGCCGCCGCGGCAAACAGCGTCGCCGTCTTGGCCCGGATAACCTGCAGGTAGTCTTCTTCGCTCGTCGCGGTGTCATTCGTCGTCATGAGTTGCATGACCTCGCCTTCGGCGATGACCGACGACGCATGGGACAGGATTTGCAAGACGCGAATCGAGCCGTCCATGACCATCAGCTCAAAGGATCGTGAAAACAGAAAATCGCCGACCAGGACGCAGGGCTGGTTGCCCCAGACCGCATTCGCGCTGTCCCGCCCGCGCCGAAGCATGGACTCGTCGACAACGTCGTCGTGCAGCAGCGTGGCGGTATGGATGAATTCAACACAGGCGGCGAGCGCGATCTGGCGGGTTCCGTCGTATCCGCACAGCTTTGCCGACGCCAAAGTCAGGACCGGCCGGAGCCGCTTTCCGCCCGCCGCGACGAGATGGCCCGCGAGCTGCGGGATCAGCGCAACCGGGCTATCCATGTTATCCACGATAACTTGATTGACCTGTGTCAGCTCATCGCGGACAAGGCTATGAATGGCTTCAAGGCTGGGCTTTCGGCCCCGCCGCGAGCCGTCTAGGCTGACCACGGTGCCCAATGGTTCGCTCTCCCGACCTTGACGTCTCGACTAGGTTGCAGGGAGCATAGTGCAACCTTTCGGCGGGTCAAGAGCGCTAGAGCAGCGTGCGCCCATTGGGGCGCACATAAGTTGCTCTAACTTTGAAGAATCGATCAACCTGCCTTTAATTGATACCAATTAAAGGCAGGTTGATCTAGGGGCACCATGAACCGATCTGGGGCGGAATGCGTGAAATCTTAAGAACCAACGATCTGGTGCGATTGTCGTGGTTTCAGGCCCTGTTGTCCGAGCGGAGCATCAACTCGGTCGTTCTCGACAGCCATACCAGCGTTCTCGAAGGATCGGTTTCCGCGATTCCGCGTCGCCTCATGGTGCGCGAGGACGATTTCCTGTTGGCATTGCGGCTGCTGGGTGAATATGGCGAACTGGACGGCGGCAAGATGACCGGCGCGACCGATCGGCTGCTCGATGGGCGGATCACGCTGTTGCAGCCCTCTTCGGGTTACCGGGCCGCCATCGATCCGGTACTGCTCGCCGCGGCGGTTCCCGCGGTTGCGCCGGATCAAACCGTGCTGGATGTCGGCTGTGGCGGCGGCGCTGCGTCGCTCTGCTACGCCGAAAGAGTGCCCGGAGCGCGGATCGTCGGCCTCGAACTGCAACCGCCGCGGGCCCAGGAAGCGCGCGAGAATGTCCGCATCAATTTGATGGAGGACCGAACCGAAATCCTGATCGGGAGCCTGCTCCACCCGCCGCCGGAATTGAAGCCGGGCAGTTTTGCCGAGGTTTTTGCGAACCCGCCGTTTTTGCAGCAATCGCGGGCCGATCGCCGCAACGTGCCGGACGACGCGGTCGAGACGGTCGAGGGGGATGCCAAGCTCGCCGACTGGATCGCATTTTGCGCCGAAATGGCGGCGCCAGGGGCCGGGATCACACTTGTACACCGGGCCGACCGGTTGGATGAGATCGTCGCACTCCTGCGGGAAAGGGCGGGCGGGATCGTTGTCTTTCCGCTCTGGCCGCGGGCGGAGGAGGGCGGCGCGCCGGCGGAGGCAAAGCGGGTCCTGATCCATGCCAGAAAAGGATCGAAGGCGCCCATGCGGCTGATGGGAGGCATGATCCTGCATGACGACGCCGGTGGCTACACGCCGGCTGCCGAAGCGGTGCTGCGACACGGCGAGGCGATCTCATTCTAGCCTGTAGCCTTGGCAAAGCGCCGTGGATACACCAAGTTACCGCCCATGACAGAGAACAAACAGAATTCCTGGCTGCGTCGCGTACCGCTGGTGGGCCCCGGTCTTGCAAAACGTTTCCAGCGTGCGCCGACCGTGGCCGTGTTGCGATTGTCGGGCGTCATCGGGCAGCTCGGCGGCCTCCGGCGCGGCGGTCTTACGCTGGATGAGTTGGCCGGACCGATCGAGAAGGCCTTCGAGTTGCCGCGGCTCAAGGCGGTGGCCTTGGCGATCAATTCTCCCGGCGGCTCGCCGGTGCAATCGGCCTTGATCGCCGGCCGTATTCGCGATCTGGCGGAGGAGAAATCGGTGCCGGTATATGCCTTTTGCGAGGATGTGGCGGCGTCGGGCGGCTATTGGCTGGCATGCGCGGCGGACGAGATTTATGCCAATGGCGCGTCGATTGTCGGGTCGATCGGCGTCATCAGCGCCGGATTTGGGTTTACCGGATTGCTTGAAAAAATCGGTGTCGAACGGAGAGTCTACTCGGCCGGTGACCGAAAGGCGCAGCTTGACCCCTTTCAGCCGGAGAACGCAAAGGACGTGCGGCACCTCAAGGAAATTCAGAAGGATTTGCATGAGCAATTCACCGATCTCGTTCGCAGCCGCCGCGGCGAAAAACTGACCGGCGACGAGAAAAAGATGTTTTCGGGCGATTTTTGGAGCGGCAGGCAGGCTGCCGGTATGGGCTTGATCGACGGGATCGCCGATCTCCGGCCGAAAATGCGGGAAATCTTCGGCGAGAAGATCGAATTGAAGCGCGTCGACCAACCGCGCAGCTGGCTGCAACGGAAACTGCGCATGGATGGTCGTCAGTTGACCTGGGCGCGCGATTTGGTCGGCGCGGTCGAAGAACGTGGTATATGGAGCCGGTACGGGCTCTGAGCCCATTTGACCGCCGCGGTTGGGCCCGCGCGGGCGCCTCGAGGAAATCGTGTCATGTTTGGATTCGGACTGGGAAAGCTCCTGATACTGGTTCTTGTCGTACTGGGCGTTTGGTATGGCTTCAAATTCGTCAGCCGATTGGACGAGAAGCGCAAGAAACGGCTGGAAGAGGAAAAAAACCAGGCTGCGCAGGTTTCGGGTGATATGATCGAATGTCCGGTATGCAAGACCTTTGTGGTCGCGAAATCGGCAAAGGATTGCGGCAAGAAGTCTTGTCCTTATTGACCGGTCAGCGGGGCCTGAGTATGTTGCGCCGCGTCACATCGGGGCCGCACGGGGACTGGCCGAAAAATGGCCTCCGACAATAGTTTTCAATCGCTTATCTTAACGCTCCAGCAGTTCTGGGCGGGCCATGGTTGTGTCATCCTCCAGCCCTACGATATGGAGGTCGGCGCGGGCACCTTCCATTGGGCGACAACGCTGCGGTCCCTTGGCCCCGAACCCTGGAATGTCGCCTATGTTCAGCCGTCGCGGCGGCCGACCGATGGACGGTACGGCGAAAATCCCAACCGGTTGCAGCATTATTACCAGTTTCAGGTGATCCTGAAGCCGTCGCCCGCGGATAGTCAGGCATTGTATCTCGGCAGTCTCGAGGCGCTCGGCATCGATCCGATGCAGCACGACATTCGATTTGTCGAGGACGATTGGGAGAGCCCGACGCTCGGCGCCTGGGGGCTGGGCTGGGAAGTCTGGTGCGATGGCATGGAAGTCAGCCAATTCACCTATTTTCAGCAAGTCGGTGGCTTCGATTGCAACCCGGTTTGTACCGAGCTGACATACGGCCTCGAACGGCTCGCCATGTATGTCCAGGGCGTCGAGCGGGTTTATGACCTCGATTGGGACGGCGTACCCGCCGATAAGGGCGGCAAGAGTTACGGCGACATCTACCTTGAGGCGGAACGGCAATATTCCGCCTATAACTTCGAACGCGCGGATACGGAGATGCTGTTGCGGCATTTCGCGGACGCGGAGCGCGAATGCGTCGCGCTGACCGAAGCGAACCTGCCGCTTCCCGCCTATGATCATTGTCTCAAGGCCAGCCATTTGTTCAATCTTCTCGATGCGCGCGGCGTGATCAGCGTGACCGAACGGCAGTCGTTTATTCTGCGGGTGCGAGACCTGGCCAAGGCGTGCTGCGCCGGGTGGCTGCAAAGCCAGGGGCTTCTGTAATGCCGGAGCTGCTGCTCGAAATTCTGTCGGAGGAAATCCCTGCGCGCATGCAGGCGCGCGCAGCGGAGGATTTACGCCGTTTGGTGGTCGAGGGATTGGAAAAAGCCGGGCTTGAAGGGGCAGGGGCGGAGACATACGCCGCGCCGCGGCGGCTCGTGCTGGTTGTCGAGGGAATTCCCGCCACGCAACCGGATCTCCGCGAGGAGCGGCGCGGTCCGCGGAACGATGCGCCCGATCGGGCAATCCAGGGGTTTCTCGGCAGCGTCGGGCTCGATTCGATCGATCAATGCGAAGCGCGCGAAACGCCGAAGGGCACATTCCTGTTCGCCGTTATCGAGCGGAAAGGGATGGCCGGCGCGGATGTGTTGCCCGGAATTCTGACCGACGCGATTGCGAAACTGCCATGGCCGAAGTCCATGCGCTGGGCGGCAACGGGATTTCGCTGGGTCCGTCCGCTGCACTCGGTGCTCGCGATATTCGACGGAAAACCGCTTGCCGGCGCAATCGATCTTCAGGGGGGCAGTCTGGCGATGACGGATACCACCCGCGGCCATCGCTTCCATGCGCCGGCGCGGATCGCCGTCAAATCGTTCAAGCAGTACCGGGACAAGCTCGAGAAGGCCAAGGTCATCGTCGAACCGGCCGCACGAAAGGCGCGCATTCTGGAGGGATTGACCAGGCTCGCCGACGCGGAAAACCTGATGGTCCGCGAAGATCCGGCCCTGCTGGACGAGGTGACCGGCCTTGTCGAATGGCCGGTCGCGCTGATCGGCGCGATCGATGACGCCTTCATGGACGTCCCGCACGAGGTGCTGACCTCGTCGATGCGGACGCACCAGAAATATTTCTCGTTGCTCGACAAGGACGGCGCACTGGTGCCGCGATTTGGCATGGTCGCTAATATCGAGACCGCGGATGGCGGCGCGCGCATCGTCGCGGGAAACGAGCGGGTGCTTCGGGCGCGCCTCGCGGATGCCAAATTTTTCTGGGACCAGGATTGCAAGGAAAGCCTGTCCAGCCGGGTGCCGCAGCTCGAACACATCGTATTTCACGCCAAGCTCGGGACGCTCGACCACAAGGTCGACCGGCTGCAGGCGCTTGCGGTCGCGCTCGCACCGCTGGTGCCGGGTGCCGAACGCGACCGGGTCGGCGCGGCGGCGCGGCTGTGCAAGGCGGACCTCGTCACCGGCATGGTCGGCGAATTCCCGGAATTGCAAGGGATTATGGGGCGGTACTACGCCCTGAACGATGGCGAGCACCCCGAGGTCGCAAACGCGATCGCGCAGCACTACTCGCCGCTGGGTCCGAACGACCAATGCCCGACGGCGCCGGTATCGGTCTGTGTGGCGCTCGCGGACAAGATCGACACCCTGGCCGGATTTTTCGCCATCGACGAAAAGCCGACCGGGTCGCGCGATCCGTATGGATTGCGTCGCGCCGCCCTGGGTGTAATCCGTCTAGTACGGGAGAACGATCTTCGACTGTCCTTAGGAGATGTGTTCCAAGCGGCGATAACGGGTTACCTAAATCAGGACAACGCTGCGGTTCGCGCCGGCATCGAGGCGGATGCAAAGGGCGGTCTCGACCAGGCTGTTCGTGGGCGGATTTTGGGCGATCTGCTGGAATTCTTCGCCGATCGGTTGAAGGTTAGTTTGCGGGACCATGGCGTCCGTCACGATCTGATTTCCGCGATATTTGCGGTGGATCGGCCGGGCGGCGGTACGGAAGACGATTTGGTCCGGTTGTTGGCGCGGGTGGAGGCGCTGGAGAAATTCTTGGCGGAGGATGACGGCGCCAATTTGCTGGTCGCCTATAAGCGGGCAGCGAATATCGTCAGGATCGAAGAAAAGAAGGACAAGACCGATTACAACGGGGGCGTGAATAAGAACGCTTTCGCTCAAAATGAGGAAACCGCACTTTTTTCGGCGTTAGAGAAGGTTTCGGCGTCGGCGAATGCATCGCTCGAAAAAGAGGATTTCTCGGCGGCGATGCGCGCAATGGCCGGATTGCGGAAGCCGGTCGACGATTTTTTTGAAGGTGTCACCGTCAATATCGACGATGGGGCGTTGCGGGAAAACAGATTGCGTTTGCTGTCGGCGATAGGAGATACGCTTCGGCATGCAGCCGATTTTTCGAAGATTGAGGGTTAATTTTCAGTATGGATAAATGGGTTTACAGCTTTGGTGGCGGAACGGCGGAAGGCCGGGCCGACATGCGCAATCTACTCGGCGGCAAAGGGGCCAATCTTGCCGAAATGTCGAATTTGGGCCTGCCGGTTCCGTCCGGATTTACGATTACCACCAAATTGTGCACCTATTTTTATGAAAAGGGTAAAAAGTTTCCCGACGCGCTGGAGCAGCAGGTCGAAGCGGCGCTGGCATCGATCGAGCGAGAGGTCGATGCGAAATTCGGCGACCCGGAAAATCCGCTGCTGGTATCCGTGCGGTCGGGCGCCCGGGTATCGATGCCGGGTATGATGGATACGGTGTTGAATCTCGGGCTGAACGACGAGACGGTCGAGGGGCTGGCGAAGAGCAGCGGTGATGCGCGTTTCGCCTATGACAGCTATCGTCGGTTCATTCAGATGTATAGCGATGTCGTTCTCGGCGTCGATCATTATCACTTCGAAGACCTGCTCGATTTGCACAAGGAGGACCGGGGCGTCTTCCTCGATACGGAACTCACCGCCGACGACCTGAAATCTGTGGTGGCGGCGTATATGGAAAAGGTCGATGCGGAATTGGGGCGTCCCTTTCCACAGGATCCGAAGGAACAGCTGTGGGGTGCGATCAAGGCCGTCTTCAACAGCTGGATGATTCCGCGCGCCGTGACCTATCGGCGATTGCATGGCATTCCGGAAAACTGGGGCACCGCGGTCAACGTTCAGGCGATGGTGTTCGGCAATATGGGCGAGGATTGTGCGACCGGCGTCGCGTTCACGCGCGACCCCTCGACCGGTAAGAACGATTTCTACGGCGAATATCTGGTCAATGCCCAAGGCGAGGACGTGGTTGCCGGCATTCGGACGCCGCAGCATCTGACGCTCGAGGGTAAACGGCAGAACGGCTCCGATTTGCCGGCCATGGAAGAAGTCATGCCGGAGGTTTTCGGACAACTCGACGAGGTGCGCAAGCGCCTGGAAACCCACTACACCGACATGCAGGACATCGAATTCACGGTGCAGCGGGGCAAACTCTACATGCTGCAGACGCGCTCGGGGAAGCGCACGGCGGCAGCGGCGCTCAAGATTGCCGCCGAAATGGTCGACGAGGGACTGATTGACCGGAAGACCGCTGTCTCGCGCATCGAACCGTCGTCGCTCGATCAATTGCTGCATCCGACATTGGATCCCGATGCGGAGCGCAAGGTGGTTGCCCGCGGACTTCCCGCGTCGCCGGGCGCGGCGTCGGGCCGGGTGGTGTTCAGTGCCGACCAGGCGGAGAAGGCCGCGGAAGAAGGGGGCAAGGTCGTCCTCGTGCGGATCGAGACGAGCCCGGAAGATATTCACGGCATGCATGCGGCTCAGGGAATTCTGACCACACGAGGCGGCATGACCAGCCATGCCGCCGTGGTTGCCCGCGGCATGGGCCGGCCCTGCGTGGCGGGCGCGGGAGAATTACGGGTCGACTATCGCACCAAGGTCATGTTTGCCGGCGATCTGACGATCAAAGAGGGGGAAGAAATCACGATCGACGGCGCCACCGGCGAAGTAATGTTGGGACGGGTGCCGACGATTCAGCCGGAATTGTCCGGTGACTTCGCGCGCATCATGGCGTGGGCAGACGAGATCAGGCGGATGCGTATCCGCACCAACGCGGAAACGCCCGATGATTGCCGAACCGCCCTCGAATTCGGCGCGGAAGGAATCGGTCTTTGCCGGACCGAGCACATGTTCTTCGACGCAGACCGGATTGTCGCGATGCGGGAAATGATCGTCGGCGCCGACGAGAAAGCGCGGCGCGCGGCGCTGGCCAAAATCTTGCCGATGCAGCGGGCGGATTTCATCGAGATATTCGAGATCATGAAGGGGCTGCCGGTGACCATCCGGTTGCTCGACCCGCCATTGCACGAATTCCTTCCCAAGGGCGAGGAGGAACTCGCCGAGGTCGCAAAAGCGTCTGGAATGACCGTGGATCAGGTGCGCCAGCGGGCATTGCAATTGGAGGAATCCAACCCGATGCTCGGCCACCGTGGATGCCGGTTGGCGATCAGCTATCCGGAAATTCCCGAAATGCAGGCGCGGGCAATCTTCGAGGCGGCGTTGGCGGTTCTCGAAAAGACCGGTGAGGCGGTGCAACTCGAGATCATGGTGCCATTGGTCGCGACCCTCAGGGAATTGGATATCCTGAAGACGGTGATCGACCGCGTCGCCGACGACGTCGCGAGCGAGGCCGGTCGGCGGCCGGAGTACATGGTCGGCACGATGATCGAAGTGCCTCGCGCCGCGCTGCTAAGCGGGGAAATTGCGGGCGCCGCGGAATTCTTCAGCTACGGCACGAACGATCTGACGCAAACGACCTACGGGTTGAGCCGGGACGATGCGGCCAGCTTCATGCAGGCCTATGAGCGCGAGGGAATCTTTGCGCATGATCCATTCGTCTCTATCGACGACTCCGGTGTCGGCGAGTTGGTCAAGATCTCGGCCGAACGGGGACGTGCGACCCGCCAGGACATCAAGCTTGGAATTTGCGGCGAACATGGCGGCGATCCCGCCTCGATCGCGTTTTGCGAATCCGTCGGTCTGGATTATGTCTCCTGCTCCCCGTTCCGGGTGCCGATTGCCCGGCTCGCCGCCGCCCAGGCAGCCATAGACGCCGAGTAACGCTCCGCGCTTCGGTCATTGGATCGCCGGTCCAAGTTTCGGACCCGACGATCCAATCTGTCCGGTATTTCGCAGCGAACCGCGCCGCTTTTAGACTGTATACGCAGTTATTTTTGCAACCTGTGACCAGTATCATAGGACTATTTTCGCTTTGTGCGAATAATGATAAATGCTTGATAATTCGAATTAAATCCAATTTTAGACAAATTTTAGATATCTGCCCGGGCGATGGGCGGTGGTAGGGGAACCGGGTCGATGGACGGATTCATCAAATCGAGTGCGAATATTCTTCTGGCGGATGGCGATGCCTATATGCGGCAGAGTTTCCGCAATGCGCTGACCAATGACGGATACCGCAATATTCGTGCAATAAGCCGCCTGTCGCTGCTCACGGAAATCCTGAATACGACCGGGGCCGATCTGTTGATTCTCGACGTGGACATGCCCGATGGCGACGCAACCGAACTGGTGCGCGACATCCGGAGCGGCAAGGTCGGAAAGAACCCGTTTATCGCGATCATCGTGACAAGCTGGCAATCCGATCGGCAACTGGTGCGGCGCGTTATCGACAGCGGCGCCGATACCCTGTTGGTCAAGCCATTGGCTCCGGCCCAGCTTTTCGCTCGTATCGAGAACATCGTCAGCGGGCGGAGCCTCTTCGTCGTCACCGCGGATTATCTCGGTCCAGACCGGCGAGATCGGTTGAATGCCGCGGGACCGACGCAATATCGGGTTCCCAATACGCTGAAAGAGAAGCTGGAAGGACGTCCGGTCGACGCTGAATCCCTGAATATGGAAATCGCGGCGCTAATGGCGGAGATGACCGAGACGCGGTTGATCAGGGTTTCGTACCAAATCGCGTTCCTCGTCGGCATGGTCATCAACGCATTTGAATCGGACGCCATCACCGACGAGACAAAAGCGCATCTCGGCCGGATACTGTCGACTGCCGGAGAGATTCTACCGCATATCGCGGAGACCCGGTTTGCCGACCTCGCCGACGATTTCCTCGCGCTGTTGGATATTGTAGAAAGAATTCATGTACGTCCGCGCCGGGCGGACCCAAATCTTGTTGCGCAGCTCAAGCCGCTCGCCAGCAAGATTTTGACGAGTACCTATTCTGGGAGCGATGCGACCTTCGCATTGATGGAAATTGCCACGGCGGTGGACGATTTGGGCCAGCGCAAGAAGACGCAGCATGGACCGGAGCTTCACACGCCGGAGATGTCCGGCCTCATGCATTAGTTTTCGGCGGCCGGCGCCAAACTGTCGTTGAAGCGTACAGGTTGGCCGACCGGCGCATCGCTCGGCATATCCTCGCGCATGGCGTGCCGAGGTCGACGATTTTGCCATTGCGAAGGCCGAGATCGGCTTCCGCGGTGCCGCTTGGCATTGCCCAAAATCCGTTCGTGATCAGCGAGGCGTAGGATTGCGACATAACAGGCCTCTCGTTTGTTCGGCGTCACCCGGTCATCGATGCGTCAGCGTGTCGAAAACATCCCCCTTGGCCGTTATGCCCTCCATATGCCGCCGATACCAAAGCGCATAGAAAAGGAGTGTCCAGGCGGCAAAACCCGCTCGCTTGTTTTTCGTGCTGAACAATCGGATTACGGCATCCGGCTTGGCGATTTCCTCGATCGCCGGCAGACCCGCCACAAGCGGGCCGAGACGATCCGCTTGGTGATTGATCCATTCGCCCACGGGAACGGTAAAGCCGCGTTTCCGCTCGAACGGTTTGGCATCCGGCATCACGCCGTTAAGCCAGCGCCGCAACAGCCATTTTCCCTTGCCTTCACGAATCTTGACCTGATCGGGCAGACCGAATGCGAAGGCGGCGACCTCGCGATCCAGAAACGGCGTTCGGCCTTCCATGCCGTGCGCCATCAAGCAGCGGTCGAGCTTGGTCAGGAGATCGTTCGGCAGCCAGTCGGCGCAATCGGTTGCCTGGGCGATCTGCAGCTTCGTCCGGCCTTCGCTCGCCGCGGTTGCCTCGGACGCGGTCAGGCCGTCCCGCCAACGGTTGCTTTCTTCCCGAAGCACGCCGAGTCCGTCGAAAATGCCGCGTGCCCGGATCGCCCGGCCGCCGAGCCACCATGGCCGCAGCAAGGTGCGATATCTGCCATAGCCGGCGAAAAGCTCGTCGCCGCCTTCGCCGCACAGTACGACCTTGAGATCCCGCGCCGCGGTCTGTGCGAGTTTCCATGTCGGCAGGATTGCATAATCCGCCGCCGGGTCGTCCATATCGGCGGCAATTTGCGGCAGCAATGACCAGAAATCGGCCTCGCCGAACTCGACTTCGACATGTTCGGCGCCGACCGAGTGGGCGAGCATCCGGGCATGCTCGCGTTCGTCATACACCTGTGTGCCGCTGAATCCCACGGTGAAGCTTCGCACCGGTCGATCGTTCAGCCGGCTCATCAATGCCAGAATTGCGCTCGAATCGATACCGCCCGACAGGAACAGACCGTAGGGGACATCGGAGCGCTGATGCATTTCGACGCTGTTTTCGAGGATTTTGTCGAGCTGTACAACGAGGCCGTCCACGCCGGTCGGGTGGTGTCCGTTATCGGAAAGGGCAGGCTGGCGCAGCCGATCGACAATGCGGCCGTTGCGCACGATCAACGTCTCGCCGGGCAACACCCGGTTGATGCCGCGGAAGATCGTCTCGCGGCCGCAAGTAAATTGGACTTGCAGCAATTCGTCGCGCCGGTCCGGTTCCATCTCGGCGGGGATCAACCCGGCCTCGATCAGCGCGACGGGCTGCGACGCGAAGGCAAAGCTTTGTGCCGTTTCCACATAATACAGTGGCTTGATGCCGAAAGGGTCGCGGCTCAGGATCAGGGCGTCTTCCACCGGATCGTGAATCGCAATCGCGTACATGCCCCGCAGCGCATCGGTGTAGCGGTTGCCCATGCGGCGGTAGAGATGCAGCGGCGGTTCGCAGTCCGATTGGGTCGAGAATTCGACATCCGAAAGTTCGCGGCGCAATTCCACATAGTTGTAGATTTCGCCATTCGCGACGAGGGCGGCGCCGCGCGGCTCGTAGAACGGTTGATCGCCGGTTTCGAGATCGATAATCGCCAGTCGGGTTTGGATCATCGCGAGGTTGCCGGAGCGATGGATACCGTCGCCATCCGGGCCGCGATGATGGACGAATTGGCGGAGTTTCTCGATTGTCTCCGGATCCGGCGCCGAGCCGTCCCGCGTCATGATGCCCGCGATGCCGCACATTAGTGTTTTACCTGTTCAAAAAAATCACGGTACTGGGCGACGACCGCGGCTTCCGTATAGTCCTTTGCGTAGGCGGCGTGGCCGCCAGCCACCAGGTCGGCCGCCAGATCCGGCGACTGGGCGACCCGCGCGATGGCTTTCGCCAGGGAATCCGCATCCTCGATCGGCACGAGCAGGCCATTTTGACCGTCGACGACCAGGGCCGAGGGTCCTTGCGCGGCAGCGGCGATCACCGGCCGGCGATGCGCCCAGGCCTCGATCACCACGTTGCCCAGCGGCTCGTGCCGCGATGGGCAAACCAGCATCGTCGCGGTCGCGAACAACGCGGGAATATCGGTGCGCCATCCCAGGAACCGTACGCGCGCCGCAATGCCGAGGCGTTCCGCATCCTGTTGCAGGGCATGCTTCAACGGGCCGTCGCCGCCGAGCCACAGGAAGGTGCCCGGAAGCTGCGCGAGCGCGGCGAGCAGGATTTCGAATCCCTTGTTCCGATGCAGGCGGCCCAGCGCAAGCAGCAGCGGCGCGTCCGCGGGTGTGTCGAGCGTGGCGCGATCGATGGGCAGCCCCGCATCGGCATCGACGAAATTCGGCAGGTACCAGGCTTTCTCCTCCGGCCAGCCTTGCCGGATCAAGTAGTCGCGGATATCGCGGGTGTTGCCGATCAAATGATCGCAATGGCGGTAATATTTCAGATCGTAATAGCCGCCGAGCCTGCCCGCCAGAACGTGGCCGTTAGTGCCGCAGAATTTTGCCGCCCGACTCATCCAGGCCAGTTGGATATGCGGCTGGTAGCGGTTCGTTTCGCGTCGTAATGCGCGTTTCGTGACGAGATCGAACGCGCCGCCGAAGCGGAGTTCGATGGGGGCGACGCCGCGCCGCTCAAGCAGCCGTTTCCGCCGCGAATTGCGGCGAATGACCACCGCCTGATCGACGCCCGCCCGCGAGAGTGCCGGGACGAGACGTTCGAAGAACGCTTCGGCGCCGCCGTGATCCGCGCCCGCCATCACTTGCATGACCCGGGTCACTCGTCCTCCAGCCTTGCCTTCAGGTAGGACAGCATGGGGTAGAGGCCGGCGAACAGGGCGATCAAGAAGCCGTATTGTCCTTCGCGGTATCCTTTGCGGCTCACGTAGCATTTGTAAAATCGCGAAAATATCCGCCGCAAATTATGGCCGAAGCTGCCGATATCGCCCGATTGCCGAAGGTCGCTCGCCCGGGCAGTCGTGTAGCGGTCGAGCCGTTGAATCATATCCGATATATTCCGGTCGACATAGTGGACCATACGATTCTGCAAGCGTCCTTGGGGGCCCGTCAGGTCGAGCTGCGGATGGATACGCTGGTTGCCCCAACGCTTGAACCCTTTGCGGAAAAATCGCGGCGCGGCGCTTACACCCCAGGCGGCGCCCCAGCCGAACCGGACGCGGCGCTCACCGACATAGTTGTCGAACGGCACCAGGAAATATCCGTCCGTGCAGTCTTGCAGGGTTTCGCGAATTTCGGTTGCCAGCGCGGCGGGCACGCGCTCGTCCGCATCTACTTCCAGGATCCAGTCGCCGGTGCAGGCGTCGATCCCCGCATTGCGCCGCTCGCCTTCGATTTCCCAACTGCCCTCGATCAACTTGTCGGTATATCTTTCCGCGATGGTGCGCGACCCGTCGGTGCATTTGTCCAGAACGACGACGAGTTCGTCGGCAAAGGCCACGGTATCGAGACACTCGGCGAGCTGGGCTTCCTCGTTGTGGGCGACGACCAGGGCGGAAAGCCTGCGCGGTTGATGGGTCATGCGGCGCTACCGCATCGTGTCCAGAGCGTTCGAGCTGCGATTTCCACCTGTTCGATTTTCAGCCCATCCATCAGGGTGTCCGTGGTGCGGTGATCGTACTCGGGCGCGCCGGTTAATTCTTCAAAGGATTCCGGCGTGCGGATGGCGGCGGTGTGCTGGCCCCAGGGCGCATAGTGCTCGTCCCGGCTCGGCCCGAACAAGCCCAGCGTCGGCACATTGCCGGCGGCTGCCATATGCATCAGTCCGGAATCGTTACCGATAAACATGGCGCAACGGCGTAGAGCGGCGGCAACGGTCGGCAGGTCGATCTTGCCAATCGTATCGATAACGCGATCGTCTGGCAGCGCGGCCAGCACAGGTGCCGCTTGCTGGCGCTCATGCTCGCTGGCAAACACGGCGACCCGGGCGCCGGGTAGCAGGCCCTCCGGTCGAGTCAGACGGACAGCAAGTTCCGCGAACCGCTCGGCGCGCCATTGTTTGCCGCGCCAGTTGGCGGCCGGCGCGATCGCCAGGACGGGCGACCCGGCGGGCAAGAGGCGGTCCGCGGAATTTTCATGGCGCTGATTGGTCCACAGCATCGGGGAGGGCGGGGTATCGCGCATTCCCAGCGTCGCCCCCAGCAGCTCGATCCGGTGCAGGGCGCCGTCGATTTTCGGTACCCGATAGCGCTTGCCGGCAAACAGCATCCAGGCGATAGCAGAGCGGCGCAGGTCTACCACGATATCCCACCGCGTGCCGATGCAGCGCCGCCATAGGTCGAACCAGTGTCGCTCCAGGCCGCTTTTTTCCATGGCGATCAACTCTTCGAGGTTCGGAACCGCTTCGAACAACGATAGTGCCGCCGGACCGGCGGCGATCGTGCACCGCGCTTCTGGGTATCGGCCGATCAGGTGGGACAGGAGCCCGGTTGACAGCACTGCATCCCCGACGCGTGTCGCGGTTATAAACAGGATTCTCATTGCTGTGGGCTTTGAATGCCTCCGACCGCGCGTTATACGTGGCGGGACCGGCCTTGCCAAGATGTGTTGCGTGGCCCAGATCAGGCGGGGACGTTCCGATGCGGGGGAGCACAGGATGAGCGAATCGACCTATGTCATGTTGCCGGAGCGGGGACTCGTCACCGTGTCGGGCGAGGATCGCATCGAATTTCTGCAAGGTCTGATCTCCAACGACGTCACCCGCGTCGGCCCGGCGAAGGTCATCTGGGCCGCGCTGCTCACGCCGCAGGGAAAATACCTGCACGACTTTTTCGCCGCCGAGTTGAAGGGCGTCATCCATCTCGATTGCGAAGCCGGTCGTCTGATGGATCTCGGACAACGTCTCAGCCGCTATAAGCTGCGCGCGCGTATCGATCTCGGAATGGCGGACGAGCTCGTCGTCGCGGCGTTGCCCGGAACCGCGGCGCTCGAGCGTCTCGGCCTGACGCAGGAGCCCGGCGTGGCGGCGGCGTTTGCGGGGGGAATCGTGTATGTCGATCCCCGATTGGCCGAGGCCGGCGCACGCGCCATCCTGCCCAAGGAAGGCGGCGAAGCCGCCTTGCAAGACGCGGGCTTCGTGGCGGGACGTCGCGAAGACTACGACGTCCTGCGGCTTGCCCTGGGCTTGTCCGATGGCAGCCGCGATTTGATCGTCGAAAAATCCATCTTGCTGGAAAGCAATTTCGACGAATTGCATGGCGTCGACTGGGATAAGGGCTGCTATATGGGCCAGGAACTGACGGCGCGCACGAAATATCGTGGTCTCATCAAGAAGCGCCTGATGCCGGTCGATATCGATGGCGATATCCCGCCGCCGGGCACGCCGGTGATGCTGGCTGGCAAGGATGTGGGCGAATTGCGGTCCGCCCGCGACGGCAAGGGGCTCGCACTGCTGCGGTTGGAACAGGTGGAGCGGGTGTTGTCGGGGGAGGGTGAGTTCGTCAGCGGCGGCGCAAAGCTCACACCCCGCAAGCCGGAATGGGCGACTTATTGAGCGCCGTGGCGATCGCGCCCGCGCGCTAACCGCAGATTTTGCGCAGCAGCTTCCAGTCCTGCCCGGTCAGGGCCGGCGATTTCGATGCGGCGGATTTCTGTTCGATCGCCTCGATACGTTTGCTGGTGACCGGATGGCTGGACAGGTATTCGGGGATTTTGAAGCCCTCTTGTTCCGGCCGCTGCAACGACTTGAAGAAGTCGATCAACCCGCGGCTGCCGATATCCGCCTGCAGCAGTAAATCGACGCCGGTCGAATCCGCTTCCGCCTCGAGCTCCCGGCTATACGCGCTGGTCGCCATATGGCCGGCGAGGCGGGCCAGGGCCTCGTTCGAAATAGTCGCACCGCCCGAAAAAACCGAGAGCAGCATCGACCAGCCGACCGACGCGACGAGACCCTGCGTCGGATGCCGGTGAATGACATGCGCCAGTTCATGGGCGAGGACGCCGGCGACTTCATCGGGCGATTTCGCTTTCTCGATCAGACCGCGGAAAAGCACGACCCGGCCGCCCGGCGCGGCAAAGGCGTTCACCATCTTACCGTCGGCGACAGAGACCCGGATCTTATAGGGCGTGTCGGTCGAGCCCATCAGTTTGGCCGACAGTTTTTCGAGAACGTCCTGGCCTTTCGGTTCGGCGCACATTTTCTTGCCGCCGGCCAGGAGATTGTTGATGATTTCTATCGTCTCGTCGCCGACCCGCTCTTCCCAGGAAATCGGGATGAATTGCGCGATCGGCCCCGCCAGGAGAGGGATGCCCCAAATAGCGAAGGCGATCATCGCGGCGATGGTTCCGCCGAACGCCGTCATCGCCTTGACGCGTTCCCGGGTCAGGGGATCGCGGTGCAGGTGCGGCGCGCGCTCTTCCAGGATGGGCACGATGCCATGGTCGTCGACGGTAAGCCGGGCCCCGCCGATGGTTCGGTTGCCCAGGCGGATGGGCCGGCCGGCGGTCGCCTTTTCCAATTGGTGAATATGCGGCCAGTCCCAGACGCCAAGCGCCGCGCCGTCCGCCGCCGCGATCGCGAGCCCCGCGGCGGTCGAACGGATCGTCACGACGTGCTGAGCCGCCGATTGCCCATCCGTAAACCGGGCGGGATAGGAAATTTCGGCGTCAGAAGGCATCGATATCGAGTGCGTCGGCGAGGCCTTCGCCTCGGCGCGGTATGTCCAGTTGGTTCTGCAGAAGCCGTTCGGGAGAGAAGGTGCCCTGCGCGATCAGGCTGTTACAGAATACCCGGACCAGAAAGTTCTGGACGATGAGCGGCTGCAAGGCGCCGAGAAGGAGCAAGGCCGGAATTATGACGGCCGCCGATACCGCGCTTTGAAGGAACCAGGAATTTGCGCCGATGAAGACCTTGGACGCGGCGAAGAATAGGGCGCCGGCGCCCAGCACGACCAACAGCATCAGGATCAAATAGGCAATATAGATCAGGAAAATCTGTATGCCCTTGAATGTCGACGTAAAACGTAATTCGTCAAACACCGTTCGACTGGCGAAATACCGCAGTTCGGCGGCGCGATACCAAAACAGCGTCGTCCAGAAGAGCAAGAATCCGCCGAGCAAGAGTTGCCAATAGCCAAAACTCTGCAACAGCCGTTTTGGATCTTGCATCGCCTGTTCCCAATCGACAGGGCCGGTACCGTGCTGTTCGACCCCGACCAGCGCGAAGGCGGCAACGACCAGCGCCAGACCGGTCCAGGGGAGTATCCAGGCGAGACACAGCGCGCCGGCGCCGCCCTCGAAATGGAAGCTCTCATCGCCGAAACGCGCATTGTTGATTTTGTAGCCCTGCAGGGATCGCCGCATCAGCGGATAGGCGAGTCCGAGGGTAAACAGCGTGATGACGCTCCACATCATGGCGAACAGGGCATACAGGATCGCCGAGCCGCTTTGACCGCCGCGAATGCCGCGCCAGCTGGTGCGGGACAAGCGGTAGCGTTGCGCGCGGTAGACGGCGATTTGAATGAGAAAATAAAACAGAAGCGCATAGCCGGTCTGCACAACCACGACCGTTTCGAGCCCCTGGCTCACGGCGTAATGCGACAAAAATTGAAACACGACGCCAACCGGCGCCAGGATCGCCAAGACGATCAGAAATCCGACGAACAGCTCCTTGCCCGTGCCGGTGTATTCGAACCGGTCGCCGAGAAATGCGATACGGGAGAGAAAATAGCGGCGAAGCCGCGTCTTGGCCCAGAATCGATACAGGCCCAAGGTCATGAAATTGAGAATCAGATTGACCGATACGATTCGGAGGATTTCGCTTTCGCGGCCGTCATAGACCGGCGATTCCTTGACCATCATCCGCGCGCTGGGCCGCGCCGCCGCGCCGACATGCGCGCGGGCGGCATCGCTGCGATAGTTGAGCTTTTGGCCGAGTGAGTCTGTCATCCAGCGATCTCCTCGCCCGTTCGGGAAATCCAGAGTATCCGACACTGGCTGCCGATTGTGGGCGTCGCGCCGGATTGAGTCGACGCTGGTGTCATGGGTTTGCTAATGTATCAATCGGATCTTGTCTTGAGTGAATTAAAATTCATTTAAAGAAACAATGGGTTATTAACCAAACCTGTTAAGGTTTATCGATCATTCGAGGAGTAGGGCGAAATGACGGGCTGCATCGTCGGTTGGGCGCATTCGAAATTCGGCAGGTTGGACGGGGAAGACGCGGAATCTCTGCTCGTCCGGGTGGCGCGGGATGCGCTCGCGGATGCGGGTGTTTCCGCGGCCGATGTGGATGCGGTTTATATCGGCTTCTACAATGGCGGATTTTCGGCCCAGGATTTTGCATCCTCCCTGGTGTTGCAGGCCCATGACGGCTTGCGGTTCAAGCCGGTCACGCGGGTCGAGAACGCCTGCGCCACCGGATCCGCGGCAATCCATCAGGGCCTCAATTGTCTCGAAGCCCGGCAGGGCCGGATCGTATTGGCCGTCGGTGTCGAGAAGATGACCGATACGCCCGGACCGGAAATCGGCGGGATTCTCATGAAAGCCGCTTACTTGAAGGAAGAGGCGGAGATCGAGGGCGGATTCGCGGGCGTGTTCGGCCGGATCGCCCAGCAATACAGCCAGAAATTCGGCGATCAAACGGATGCTCTGGCGCGCATTGCCTCGAAGAACCACAAGAACGGCTGCGCCAATCCCTGGGCGCAGTTGCAAAAGGATTTGAGTGTCGAATTCTGCCGTGAAGTTTCGGATAAGAATCCGCTGGTTGCCGGCCCACTCAAGCGCACCGATTGTTCGCTGGTATCCGATGGCGCCGCTGCGGTCGTTCTTGCGGACACGGAAACCGCGCTGTCGATGAACAAGGCGGTAATCTTCCGGGCCCGGAACCACGTCAACGAATTCCTGCCGATGAGCCGGCGCGACATGACATTTCTGGAGGGAGCGGCGCAGGCCTGGTCCGGCGCGCTGGAGAAGGGCGGGCTCACCCTCGACGATTTGAGCCTGGTCGAAACGCATGACTGCTTCACCATCGCGGAATTGATGGAGTACGAGGCAATGGGGCTGACCGCGCCGGGCGAAGGCGCGCGCGCCATCCAGGAGGGCTGGACGCAGAAAGACGGCAAGCTGCCGGTCAACGCATCGGGCGGCCTCAAATCCAAGGGGCACCCGATCGGCGCCACCGGCGTGTCGATGCACGTCATGGCCGCCATGCAGCTGCGCGGCGAAGCCGACGGCATGCAGATCCCGGGCGCGAAGCTCGCCGGTGTCTTCAACATGGGCGGCGCCGGCGTCGCGAATTACGTGAGCATCCTGGAGCCGCTGCGGTGATGGGACGGTAACGCGGGGATTTCCGATGTCCACTGAGGCAAGAAGTGACCATACGGGCGAAGCCGGCATTCAAATCCATCCGCTATCGCAGAGTATCGGCGCCGAAATCCGAGGCATCGATCTCGCCGGCCCCTCAAGCGACGAACACTTTGGCGCGATCTACCAGGCTTGGCTCGATCATCAAGTTTTGCTGTTCCGGGATCAGCATTTGACAGACCCGCAGATGGTCGCATTCAGCCAACGGTTCGGGGAACTCGACCTGGCGCCGATACCGGGTCACGGGCGTGCTTTCGTCGAGGGCATTCCGGAAATGTTCGTCATTTCTAACGTCGTCGAGGGTGGGCAGAAAATCGGGTCCCTCGGCGATGGCGAATGCCTATGGCATACCGACATGGCCTATACGGCGGTGCCGCCCAAGGCGAGCTGCCTGTACGCGATCGAAGTGCCGGAGGCGGAAGGCGACACGGGTTTCCTGAATATGTATGCCGCGTACGAAACCCTACCGGCAGCGCTGCGCGATCGCATACAAGGTCACTCCATCAAGCATGACACGCAGTATACGCTCGACGGTCTCGATCGACAGGGCGGCCCGCCGCTGCGCGACGTTTTGGCGCGGGGATCGTTCGATGTCGCCGCCCTGCCGGGCACCAGTCACCCGATCGTGCGCATCCATCCGGAAACCGGCCGGGAGGCGCTCTACATCGGCCGGCGGCAGAACACATACGTAAACGGTCTTTCCGTCGAAGAGTCGGAGACGTTGCTGGATGCGCTCTGGGCGCATGCCGAGGAACAGGGCCGCGGAACCTTGCATCATCGCTGGCGGCCGGGAGATCTTGTGATTTGGGACAATCGCTGCGTCATGCATCGCCGGGACGAATTTTCGCCGGCCGCCCGGCGCATCATGCAGCGGACGCAAGTCCGCGCCGATGCGCCGCCCATGTGAGGCATCCGCTGGTTACGGGCGGTCGGTTGCGGCCGGGTCCCATAGGTCTTATACCCCAGCGATAAACCGCGAAGAGACAGGGGATACCGATGGCCGCCAGCGAATTTTCCGCGCTCGTTCTCGAAGAAAGCGACGGCAGAGTCAGTCATGATGTGCGCGCGCTTTCCGATGCCGACCTGCCGGAGGGCGATGTCACCGTCGCCGTCGAGTTTTCCACGGTCAATTACAAGGACGGCATGGTGGTCAAGGGCATCGGCAAACTGGTGCGCGACTATCCACACGTCCCCGGAATCGATTTCGCCGGAACGGTGGAATCATCCGACGACGGTCGGTACAAGCCCGGCGACAAGGTGGTGCTGACCGGTTGGCGGGTCGGCGAGATCCATTGGGGCGGCTATGCGCAGAAGGCCCGGGTGAAAGCCGATTGGCTGGTCCCGCTGCCCGGCGGATTGAGCACGAAACAGGCGATGGCGGTCGGCACGGCGGGCTTCACGTCGATGTTATGCGTCGATGCGCTGGAACAGCACGGGCTTACGCCCGATGCGGGTACGGTTCTCGTGACCGGCGCCGCCGGCGGGGTCGGATCCGTCGCAGTGGCAATCCTGGCCCGGCTCGGCTACACGGTGGTCGCGTCGACCGGCCGTCCGGAGCAGGGCGAGTATTTGAAATCCCTTGGCGCGGCGGAGATCGTCGAGCGGGCGGCACTTGCGGAAGTCTCCGGCCGGCCGCTCGACCGCGAAAAATGGGCCGGCTGCGTCGACACCGTCGGCTCGACCACGCTGGCTACCGTGCTGACGCAAATGCAGTACGGCGGGTCGGTGGCGGCCTGCGGGCTTGCCGGCGGGCCGAAGCTGGAAACCACCGTCATTCCCTTCCTGCTGCGCGGCGTCAATCTGCTGGGCATCGATTCCGTGATGCAGCCTTATGCGAATCGCGAGCGGGTCTGGAAGCGCATTGCCGCCGATCTGCCGCTCGACAAGCTGGATGCGATGACCGAGGTGACCGGACTCGCCAGCATCGGCGATGCAGCCGACGCAATTCTGAGTGGCGCGATCCGTGGCCGCCGCGTAATCGACGTCAACGCCTAAAGCAAATCCTGAGCGAACCGAAACGGTTCGAGACGACGTATTTGCGTAAAAACCACGAGGTAGACCATTTCATTTGCGTCAATTTGAACAAGAAATGGTCTAGCCCGGGAGCTACTTCAACACACGGATCGGTTCGCTGCCGAGGAAGGCTGCGACGTCGTCGGCCGCGTCCTGATACATCTTCGCGAAATTGTCCCGTGTGACGTAGCCGATATGCGGCGTCAGCAAGACATTGTCGAGTTTCCGCATCGGGTGGTCGGCGGGCGAGGGCTCCGTGCCGTAGACATCGATCGCTGCGCCGGCGATTTCTTTGGCCTGCAGGGATTTGAGTAACGCGTCTTCGTCGATGATCGGGCCGCGCGAGGTGTTGACGATATAGGCCGTGGATTTCATCAGGCCGAGTTCCCGTTCGCCGACCAGCCCGCGCGAGCGGTCGCTCAAAATCAGGTGAACCGAAATGACGTCGGATTCGGTGAACAACGCGTCCTTTTCGACGCGCGTGGCGCTGCATTCGGCGGCCCGTTCGTCGGTCAGGTTCTGGCTCCAGGCGATCACCTTCATGCCGAAGGCGTTGCCGACGGCGGCAACGGCGCCGCCCAGCTTGCCGAGGCCGAGCAGCCCGAGCGTCCGGCCTTGCAGATCGACGCCGGCGCGGGTTTGCCAGCCGCCTTCCTGCATCGAGCGAGTCTGGCCCGGGATGTCGCGCATCAGGCCGATCATCATGCCGACCGCCAATTCGGACGTCGGACTGCCGACGCCGCCGGTGCCGCACACTGTCACGCCCTGCTTGCGCGCCGCCTCCATGTCGAAGGAGAGATTGCGCATCCCGGTGGTGATCAGCAATTTCAGCTTCGGCAGGCGCTCGATCAGCGACGCGGGAAATCGGGTGCGTTCGCGCATGCCGACAATCACTTCGAAATCCGCCAGCGCCTTGGCGACCGCATCCTCGCCGTCGAGGAATTCCGTGAAGACCGTGATCTCCGCCTTTTCGTCGAGAGCGCTCCAATCGGCGAGATCGAGGGCGGCATTGAAGTAATCGTCTAGGATGGCGACGCGCATTTCTGGGGCTCCCATGAAATTTGAATGATTATGCCGCAACTCTAACGGCTCCGGCCGGGTCGGTGCAGCATCTTTTCGAAAACGGCCCGTGTGCAAACTTTCGTGATTTGCTTCTAATGGCGTCGGCGGCGCGCTAGAGTTGCTGGTTCAATAATAAACATCGGGAATTGAGGCCATGGCGACACCGAAAAGCGATATTGATATTGCCCGTGCGGCGGAACTCCAACCGATAGAGCAGATTGCCGAGACTTTGTCGATTCCGGAGTCCGCGCTGTACCGCTACGGCCCGCATAAGGCCAAGGTGAGCTTCGATTTCCTGAGATCGTTGCAGGATCGACCGACCGGCCGATTGATCCTGGTGACCGCGATGACGCCGACGCCTGCCGGCGAAGGCAAGACGACGATGACGGTGGGGTTGGGCGACGGGCTCAATCGCATCGGCAAGAAAACCGCGATCTGCCTGCGCGAACCGAGCCTCGGTCCGTGCTTCGGCATGAAGGGCGGCGCGGCCGGCGGCGGCTACGCGCAGGTCGTTCCGATGGAAGACATCAATCTGCATTTCACCGGCGACATGCATGCCATCGGCGCGGCGCATAATCTGCTGGCCGCGATGATCGACAACCATGTCTATTGGGGCAACGGCCGGGACATCGACAGCCGGCGGGTGAGTTGGCGGCGCGTCGTCGACATGAACGACCGGGCGCTGCGGGATGTGGCGCTGTCGCTGGGCGGTGTCGCCAACGGATTTCCGCGGCAAAGCGGCTTCGACATCACGGTCGCGTCCGAAGTGATGGCGATCTTTTGTCTTTCGCGCGACCTCGATGATCTGCAGCGCCGCCTCGGCAATATTCAGGTCGGTGAGACACGGGAGCGCAAGCCGGTCTATGCGCGGGATCTGGATGCCGCCGGTGCGATGACCGCGCTGTTGCGGGATGCGCTGATGCCCAATCTGGTGCAGACGCTGGAGCACAATCCCGCGTTCATCCATGGCGGTCCCTTCGCCAATATCGCGCATGGCTGTAACTCGGTGATCGCCACCGAAACGGCGCTCAAGCTTGCGGATTACGTGGTCACCGAAGCCGGGTTCGGCGCCGATCTGGGCGCGGAGAAATTCTTCGACATCAAGTGCCGCAAGGCCGGACTGCGTCCGGAGGCAGCGGTGCTGGTCGCCACAGTCCGGGCGTTGAAGTCCCATGGCGGCGTCGAGCGCGGCGATTACGGGGCGGAAAACGTCGCCGCCGTCAAGGAAGGGCTCGCCAATCTGGACCGGCATATCCGCAACCTCAAATCCTTCGGTGTGCCGGTGATCGTGGGCGTGAACCAATTCGACGGCGATACCGAGGCGGAGATGCAGGCGGTTGTCGAACACTGTGCGTCGCTCGACGTCGAGGCGATTGTTTGCAGCCATTGGGCGAATGGCGGGGCCGGAACGGAAGAGATGGCGAAGCGCCTCGTCGCGCTCGTGGAACGCGGTACGGCCGACTTCCGACCGCTCTATCCCGACGACATGCCGTTATGGGACAAAGTGCGCACGGTCGCGCGTTCGATTTATGGCGCCGAGGACATCAGCGGAGATAAAAGCGTACGCGCCCGGTTCAGCGCGCTGGAAAAGGCCGGGCACGGGGCCATGCCGATCTGTATGGCGAAGACGCAATACAGCTTTTCCACCGACCCGACACTGCGGGGCGCGCCGAGCGGTCACGTCATTCCGGTCCGCGAGGTACGACTGGCGGCGGGCGCGGAATTTCTTGTGGTGATCTGCGGCGACATCATGACCATGCCGGGTTTGCCGCGGCAACCGGCGGCCGAGCAGATTTGCGTCAACGAGGCGGGCGAGATCGAGGGGCTGTTTTAGAGGATCCAGCTAACCGCTATCGCCGCCGGCGTTTCTTCAGCAAACGGTCGTCGAGCAGGCAGTAGACCTTTGCCACGGTGAGCCGCTCGCGCAGCACGATGCCGGATTTGTCGAACTGATCCCTGTTGAGCGTCTTCAGCCAATCGGCGCGGCGATGCTTTCGGGCGGGTTGGATGCCGTGGCGCCGCACCAAATCCTCCATTGTCGCGGGCGCGACCGAGTAAGCGCGGCCGCGCCGCTTTGCGCCTGCCACGTGAACGCCAACCACCGCGCCTCGCGAGTCCACGATCGGGCCGCCGCTGATGCCGCCAAGCTCGAACCCGGCATCCGGAATCCGCCGCCGGTGCGCCCAGACCAGCACCGGTTCGGAGGTTCGATACCGGCCCTTGAGGCGCATCCGCATGCGGCCGATCAGCTGCGAATGAAGCGCGCCGGGCTTGCCCTTCGGGTAGCCGAAATGGAAGCCGTCCTGGCCGTACCCGAGTTGGACCTGCTCCATCGGCAGCGCAGGCGCGCGCAGCTTGGCCTTGAGCAGGCTGAGATCGGCGTTCTGGTGAAATCCCGTGTGCTTGACCAGTGTCGCCCGGCCGGTCCCGGTTCGGAGCGCAAGATGCTTGCAGCCATCGGTGACATGGCGCGCGGTGAAGAAATCCCCGGCGTCGGAGATGGCGAATGCGGTGCCCGTTGATTGCTTCTTCGGGCCGAGTTCGATCTCGAAGACCGGGTCGCGGCGGGACGGCCCGGCGAGCGGGCGGTCCGGGCGGCGGGCGGGCCGGACATTCGTCGGCGGGGGAATCGGTGCGTCGACTCGCGGGGCGGGGACCGGCCGGCGCGGAGACGGCGCCGTGTCGGTCCGGTCCGGAATGAAATAGGCGGCCACCACGAGAATGGCGACGAGGGCGATGACGTCGAAAAACCGCATCCTACCGACTGTTTCGCAAGGTCATAGGAAGGTTGCGGCCATCGGCATTCTGCCTAGCCCGCGACGGCGGCGGCGTTGATGAACGAGATGGCGAGCTTAATGGCGACGAGCAGAATTGCCGGCCCGATTTCATTGTTGACGATGCGCTGGGACATCCCCTGAAGCAGCAGGTCGGCTATGCGGTAGGCGACAATCTGCAACAGCAGGGTGATCGCGCCCCAGATCACGATATCGAGGACGTTAACGCTGCGCGCCATACAGAAGGCCAGCGGCAGCCCCAACCCCAGCACGGCACCCGACAGGGAGACCGCGGCGGCGGTGTTGCCGCTTCGGATCAAATGAATTTCCCGGTGCGGCGTCAGGACCATATAAACGCCGATACCGCCGACCAGCAGGAGGACGGTCACGGAGAAGTGCAGCAACAGAACCGGTGCGCCGGACACGAAGCTCTGGAAAATGGGGTCCATTTTCGGTTTGTCAGTGCTTGCGGAAGAAATAGATCGGGCTCGACCAGATCACGAACCCGTCTTCCTGAATGACGCGGACGAATATCGGATTGTCGCGATCCGACTGTATCGCGATGTGCCGCTCGAACGACATTTCCCGATGCGCGTTGTTTTCGGGCAATCGGAAAATCCGCAATTTGCGGCCGAGCGCGCCGACGTCGAATTCCTCGTCCTCGAAGCCGATATCCTCGAGCGGCACGCCCGCTTTCACCAACCGTGTGTCGATTGCCATGGTGCCGCCATAGGCATCCTCCAACCAGGCATCGAAACCGCCCAAATTGCCGGTGGTCAGCGCCCGCCATTGCAAGCGGTTGTCGCCGATTTGATCGAGGGTCTTGTCGCGATTATAGAAATTTATCGGCTCATAACGGAGAATCCGGTTTTCCGAGAATTCCGCGGTGCCGTCCCAGATGACCTGGCGGAAGCGTCCCCGATATTCCGCCCCTTCCCAGATCACCCGGATGCGGTTGCCGAGATTCTCCTGCGTGTAGGGGCGCAGGGTTTCCAAATGATCGCGCCCGTTGAAGATGTCGACGCGCTCGATCGGCGCCGAGCCGATCATATCGACCTTGAGCGTCGCCGCGCCCTCGGGCAGATGGACGATGTCGCCCATGATCGCGTCGGTCGCCTCGCGTCCTTCGGCGGGGCCGAGTGCCGGGTCGTCGTGGTAGAGCGTGCCGGGGGCCTCGAAATCGGCCGTGACGTCGAGGTACATCCGGTTTCCGGTCGTGCCGTAATGGTGGCGCTTGCGCAGGCAATCGAACACGGCGGCCCGCGACAGCTCTTCCATCTTCAGGCAGGTAAGACCGCCAATCGCGCCGAAGGAGCTGGAGCCAGGATAGCTCGCGCCCGGCCGTCCCTTGTGCCCGTCGCTGTTCGAGACGATGCCGACCCGATATCCCATATCGAAGGCATCGTGCAGCAGCCATTCGAAGGTGCCCCAGGCCGAATGGATTTCCATCGATTTCTCGATGTCGCCGTCATGGGCCAGTTTCACGTCCGCGTAGCGGCCGCCGCAATGGGCAAAGGTCACTACGTCTTCGCCCGCCGCCTTCAGATCGGCGAACAGCCGCTCGGCGGTGGTCGAATCCGTGTCCAAGTCGCGCATGTCGTCAACCAAAGCATGGGAGGAACGGCGAATCTGCCGGTTCTCGGTCGTGAAATAGACGTTGCGGTCGCCGCCCAGCGCGGTATTTCCCGACCATTCATAGCCCGGCAGGGTGACGAACCGGCCATCCTCGTTGAATTTGGCGGTCAATTCGTTCAACCAGTTCCAAAAACCGGTGGTGATCTGAAAGTCATTGCCCTGATGGCCGCTCACGTCGAGGAAGGCCTTGTCGCGGGCAAATTCGAAATATTGTTCGGCGCTGTTGGTGCCGACGGTCTCTTGCGACTGACCGTGCATGTCGGCCCACCAATGCAGGGTGTCGGACCGGGCGACGACGCGCATCGGGTTCGAGCGCGCCAATTCCTCGCCCTTGGCGCCGCGCAGCGTAATCGTCAGGTCGCCAGGCGCAGCGACAGTCAAATTGTCGATCACCGAGGTGAAGGCGCCCTGGCGGACGGTGACGCTATCGGGCAGGTTCTTGACCGGCAGCGACGATTCCAATTTCGCGGTCCATTCCTCACGGTCGGTCGGATTGCCCCAATGGTCCTCGGCCTTCATGCACAGGCTGAAGCTGTCGCCGGTCCGGCGCAGCGTCGGCACGACCGCGACCCATTTGGTTGGCAGGCCGGGGCCGACCGTGATCGTCGGCTGTACGGGTAGGGCCTGGTAGTTACAGGTGGCGATCGGATCGACCAGCACGCGGAACCGGTATTCGTCCTCGCAAAAGGTTTGCAGCCGCATGCCGACGCCGCCTTGGCCGCGCTCGCCGAAGGTCACCGTGATCGTGTCGCCTTCCGACAGGAAGCCATTTACCACCTTGATATACAGCGTCCGGTCCCAGGGCCGTGTATGCCCCTTGGGGTCGTAGCGAGTCTCCAGCACCGCGTTGTTACTGGCAACGACCGTCGTGTAGTTGACGCCTTTAGGGTCGTCGAACTGGGCGCGCGCCTGATCGGCGGCGAAGCGATGGCAGATTTTCAGGCTGCCGCTGTCGTCGATGCCGTAGCGTCCCGCGGTATAGACAATCGTAAACGTTTGGAAGCTGCCCGCTTCGAAAACCCCGCCCGGCGTGACGGTGGCCGTCCCCAGGTCTTCAGGCGCGATGACGTCGGGCTGGACGATCGTGCCGATATAGGGGTCGTCGTCTTGCCGGATCGAATTCTTGGGGTCGGCGCTCATGCGTCTGTTCCTCGTGGCTTATTGTTTTATCCGCTTCGGCGGCGCCGCGCCGGTATTCTAGGCCGTTTCTTGTTTAAATTGACTCATATGGAATGGTCTATCTCTTGGTCTTTACGCAAATACGTCGTCGCGAACCGTTTCGGTTCGCTCGGGATTTGCTCTAGAAGGGCACGTCGCCTTGAACCGTCGTGCGGTGCATGCGGCGCGAATAGGACCGGTCGTAGTCCGTCGCGCAGTGCATGGTGCACCGGTTATCCCAGAACACGACGTCGCCGGCCCGCCATTTGTGACGGTACACAAACCGGTCCTGCCCCGCATGGGCGTTCAATTTGTCGATCAGGGAAATTTCCTCGTCCGCACTCACGCCGAGCGCACGCATCGTGAAGCCTGCATTGACAAAAAGCGCCTTGCGGGCGGTCTCGGGATGCGTTCGGACAATCGGGTGGCTCGCCGGTGCGAGCTCCGCCTTTTGTTCGGCGCTCAGCTCGAAGCCGTCTTTTTGGAACCCGTCATCGCGCGCCCGCATTTGCCTGAAACGCTCCAGATAGCTGTGCTCGGCCTTCATACCTTCGAGCCGCGTTTTCATGGCGTCCGGGAGTGCGTCATATGCCGCATACATGTCGCAGAATAACGTGTCGCCGCCTTCCGGCGGCACTTCGAGCCCGTAAAGGATCGACGCCATCGGCGGCTTCGCCTTGTAGGTGATGTCCGAATGCCAGTATGCGCCGCCATTGGCGATCGGTTTGGTGCCTTTCTCGCCGCGATTGGCGAGGGCGATAATCTCGGGAAATTCCGGCAACAGGTATTGCTTCACCGAATGAATTTCCGAGGCGCCGAATTTTTGACTGAAGCGGACATGTTCCGCGTTCGTCATGTTTTGATCCCGAAACACCAGGATCGAATGGTCGAGCAACGCTTGGCGGATCGCCGCAATTTCCTCGGCGTCGTGATCGTCCGACAGGTCGACGCCGTCGACCTCGCCGACGAAAGTGTCGCTGATACGTTTGACGGATAGTGTCATGGGTGGCGTCTCCCGGTCGGTCTCGTCGCGGCCGACCCGAAGGCCCGGAGCCGCTTAGGAATAAACAGTATCTTACGGTTTGAGCCGCGTCCCGCAATCGTCAAAATCGGCGCATTCCGGCGCTAACGCTGCAGGCCCCATTTCTGGATGGTGTTGATCTCGACATTGCGGAAGATCACGTTTTCGACCAGCAGGCCGATCAGGATCACCATGAACAAGGCGGCGAACACATAGGGCGTATCCAAATTGTCGCCTTTTTCAAAGATCATCCAGCCCAGGCCGCCTTCGCCGGCGGCCGCGCCGAAGACCAATTCCGCGCCGATCAGGGTGCGCCAGGCAAAGGCCCATCCGACCTTGAGGCCGATCAGGATCGACCCGAAGGCCGCCGGCACGAGGATTTTCAGGATATAGGGGATGCCGGTCAGCCCGTAGTTGCGGCCTACCATGCGGAGCGTCTCGCTGACGCTCATGAATCCGACATGGGTGCTGAGTGCAACCGCCCACAGCACCGAATGAATGGTCACAAAAACCAGGCTCGGGATGCCGAGGCCAAACCACAGCATCGCCAGCGGCAGCAGCGAGATTGCCGGCAGCGGCTGGAACATGGCGGTCATTGTGCTCAGGAAATCGCTGCCGATCCGTGTGGAAACGGCAAGCATCAGAAATACCGCGGCGATCAGCAGTCCGGCGGCATAGCCGAGCAGCAGCACGTAGAGCGAAATCCAGACCTTTTCGAACATCTCGCCACTAAGAAGCGTCTTCCAAAGGACATCCATGCTATCGGCGAAGGATGGGAAGAGCAGCGGCTCGACGCCGCTGAACCAGGTGTAGAACTGCCAAATTATGACCAGTCCGAGCAAAATCGACAGTTTACGCACCGCATTGATGTTCGAGATACGCTCGATAAGCGATAATTCGCGCTCAACGTCGACATTTTCGGCGGCGCCCAGCGCGCCGGATTCGAACTCCGGCCGGACGTAGATATCGATTGCCTTGTCGCTCATTGTGCCAGTGCCGTTCTCATGCCTTTTGCATGCCCCATTTGCGGACCGTGCGGTCTTCGACGTTCCGGAAGATGCCGTTCTCGATCAGGATTCCCACGATGATCACGGTGAACAATCCGGCGAAGACGTAGGGCGTCTGATTTTCCATCTGGTTCGCGAAGATGATCCAGCCGAGTCCGCCGGCGTTTGAATCCTCGTTGCCGATCTGTCCCGAGGTATCCATGACCTGCCCGCCAAAGACCAGCTCGGCGGCGATCAGTGTCCGCCAGGCGAAGGCCCAGCCGATGCGCAGACCGGTCAGGATAGCGGGAAAAGCGGCGGGAATCAGGATTTTGTAAATATACGGCAGCCCTTTCAGACCATAGTTTTGGCCGACCATGCGAAGCGTTTCGCTCACGCTCTGGAAGCCGGCGTGGGTATTGAGCGCGACCGGCCAGATAATCGAATGCAGTAGCGTGAAGACGATAGCGCTGCTGCCGAGACCGAACCAGATCATCGCCAGCGGCAGCAGGGCAATCGCGGGCAGGGGGTTCAGCATTGCCGTCAGCGTGGTCAACAAATCGGAACCGAACCGCGACCAAACGCCGAGCACGACCAGTCCGGCGGCAATCGCAATACCAATCACGTAGCCGGTCAGCAAGAGGCTGAGCGAGTTCCAGATATTGGTCAGCAGCCCCTCTTCGACGAAGGCTTTGACGAGCGCTGCCGCGGTCGCGGAAAATGTCGGGAACATCAGCTCGTTGACGTCACCGATCCGCGTGTAGAGTTCCCAGGAGACGACGAGCAAAATCAGCACGGAGAATTTTCGTACCGGGTCCATGTTGGAAACCCGGTCCCACACCGAAAGCCGGCGTTCGATATCGCCGACGACGGCGGTCTCGATGCCGGTATTCTCGAACTCCGGCCGGACGAATAGCGAAATTGCTTTGATGTCAGACATTGGGCAGCGTTTCGTCCTCGAGAACCCGGTCGGCGAAGATCATGTTGTGAATCTTGCTCTGCAACGCGGCGAAGGAATCCTCACCGATCGTCGCGATGGAATGCTCGTGGGCGTTGAGTTCCGCCTTCACCTGACCCGGATGCGGCGACATGATGAGGATGCGACTGCCGACAATGACCGCTTCCTCGATCGAATGGGTCACGAACAACACCGTGAATTTGGTGTCTTCCCAAAGTTGCAGCAATTCTTCCTGCATTTGGCGGCGCGTCAGTGCGTCCAGCGCCGCGAAGGGCTCGTCCATCAGCAGAATATCGGGTTCCATGGCCATGCCGCGGGCGATCGCCACGCGTTGCTTCATGCCGCCGGACAGCATGTGCGGATAGGTGTTTTCGAAACGGTCCAGCTTGACCTTGCCGATATATTCCATCGCGATTTCTTCGGCGTCCCGGGCATTGTTGCATCGGCCGCCATTGGTCAGCGCGAAGGTGATGTTTTCCTTTACCGTTTTCCACGGCAAAAGCTGGTCGAATTCCTGGAATACCATCACGCGGTCCGGACCCGGATCCCGGATGATATTTCCCTTTAGCCGCATTTCCCCTTCGACCGGTTGCAAATACCCGGCGACCGCCTTCAGCAGCGTGGACTTGCCGCACCCCGAAGGTCCCAGGATGACGAACCGGTCCGCCGGAAATACTTGAAAGCCGACCCGGTAGGTCGCGGTAATCAGGTGTTCCTTGGTTTTATACTGAATCGTAACGCCACTCACGTCCAAGATCGGCGCGGAAGGCGGCGAGGCGGCGGATCGTAAATCCGCCGCCTCTGTCGTTGTCACTCCGGAAGCCATCTCTCGATCAGCTGCCGTTCATTTTGTGGTTATTGTCGAAGTAGTAGTCCTTCCAGCTCTTCGCCTGCGGGATGTCACCGATCTTATGCAGGAAGTTCGCATACTTCATGGTGTGCTTCGGCAGCGCGCTGAATTCGATTTCCTTCTTGTCGGTCAGCAGCGCCTTGACGATCTTCGGATCCATCTTGGACTTGGTGTACTTGATGAAGGTTTCCGCAGCCTTGACCGGATTCTTCTCGATCCAGGCGAACGCCTCGTCATAGGCGTTGATGACCGCCTGATAGGTCTTCGGGTTCTTCTCCTTGAAGCTGGCGCGGGCGCTCATCACAAGGACGGAATGCTGACCGCCCAGAATGTCGTAGGAGGTGATGACCGTGCGGGCCTTGCCGCTTTTCAGTTCCTGATAGGAATACGGCAATGTGGCGAAATGGCTTTTCACCGTCTGGCCGCCCGACATGATCGCGGCGAGGGCGATCGGATGCTTCATCGAGACGACGAGGTGGTCGAGCTTTTCGGCCTCGCCCCATTTGCCCGCGGCGAACATTTGCAGCGTCACCGCCTGAATCGAGACCTTGGCGGCCGGCGTGGCGATCTTGTGATCCTTGACCTTCAGGTAATCCTCGACGGTTTTTACCGATGGGTCATTGGTGACCAGCTTCAACGGCATATCCGCCATCGAGAAGGCGACCTTGAACTTGCCGTTGGTCTTGCCCCACAATTTCAACGCGGGACCGACGCCATGGGCGCCGAAATCGAGCGTATTGGCGAGCAGCGCCTTGTTGATATTGGCGCCGCCACTGATCTTGTACATTTTGATCTTCGGTACCTTCAGCCCCAACTTCTCCGCGTGTTTCTGGATCAGTTTTTGATCCATCACCACATGCAGCGGTACATAGAGCAGGCCGAACTGTTGGGCCATGTTGACCGTATCGGTTTCCGCCCGGACCGCGGTTGATCCGGCCACGACGATGGCGGTCAACGCGGTGGTCGCCAAAACGCTTTTGACGGTACAACGCATCATTTTGTCTCCCTGTTTGTTTTTACATCTTCGCCGTCTGCAGAAGCGAGTTCGAGACAGCGGTTTTGGGACCTCAATATTGAAATAGGACGGACCGAATGCACAGCCCGATCAATTCGTTTTTCGGAACCCTTGCGTCCGATTGTGGGCAGGATTGTTGACCGAGGCAAATGGAAAATTTTCACATTCCGGGCGCAAAAGCAATGTTGCGGCGCGGTTTGAGGCGGCTCCGCGCCCGCCGCATCGCTTGCTGACCGGCCCGGCTTGCTCTATGTGAAGATCGCCGGTGCAAACCAAAAATCGGGAAAACGACGCGTTTCGGCGCAGGGACGGGAATTCGTGGAAGACTCAAGCGGGGCGGGAAACGAGCTGACATTCGAAGTCTGGCGGGGCGGTGACGATGGCCATTTCGCCACGTATACGGTGCCGCATCAGGACAAGCAGACGGTGCTCGACGCAGTGACTTATATCCAGCGCCGGCTGGATCCAAGCCTGTCCTACAGATTTGCCTGCCGAATCGGCATGTGCGGTTCCTGCGCGATGATGGTCAATGGCGCGCCGCGGTGGACCTGCCGCACCAATGCGGCCCGAATCGCCAAGGATCGCAAGATTCGTCTGGCGCCGCTGCGCAATCTGCCGGTCGTCAAGGACCTCGTGACCGACATGACGGTTTTTTTCGAGAAATGGCAAAAAGCCTCGGGCACATTCGTGCCGAGCGATCCCGGGGCAGCGGAATTCGCGTCGGTGCCGCCGGAAAGCAAGGAACGCAAGGCGGCGAGCGCCGGCATCGAATGCATCGGCTGCGGTGTCTGCTATGCCGCTTGCGACGTGGTGAAATGGAATCCCGACTATCTCGGGCCGGCGCAGCTCAATCGGGCGTGGACGCTGGTCAATGACGTGCGCGACGCGGACCGCAAGGGTCATTTGGCGGCGGTCGCGGTGGATGCGGGATGCCACGCCTGCCACAGCCATCAAAACTGTACGACCTATTGCCCGAAGGGCCTCAACCCGACGGAATCGATCGCCGGGCTCAAGCGCGCGACGGTGAGCGCGGCGTTGAAGGGCGACCTATGACCGGCCGCGTTGAACTTTGGCTCTATATTGCCCAGCGGTTGAGCGCCATGGTTCTCGCGCCATTGGTTCTGCTGCATCTGGCAACCATCGTTTACGCCATTCGGGGTGGCTTGTCGGCGTCGGAAATCCTGTCCCGGACGCAAGGCAGCATCCTGTGGGCCGGATTTTACGGATTGTTCGTGGTCGCGGCTGCAATACACGGCACGATCGGCCTGCGCGTCATCTTGCGCGAAATGACGCCATGGCGCGGCAAATCGCTGAATGTCGCGGCGATCGGCTTTTGTCTCGTCGTGCTTTTTCTCGGGTTCCGGGCGGTCGAGGCGGTGACATGAGCGCGCCGCTTTCGACCCGCAACCACCCAACCTATTGGGCGTTTGTGCTGCATCGCTTGTCCGGTCTCGGCCTGGCGATTTTCGTGCCCGCGCATCTCTACGTTCTCTCGCTGGCGCTGGAAGGCGAAGCGGCGCTGGATGGATTCTTGCGATGGGCGGAGATGCCCCTCGTAAAGGCGGCGGAGACCATTCTGGTCGTTTTGCTGGCCGTTCACATGGCCGGCGGCGTACGGCTGCTCGCCCTGGAATTCCTGCCGTGGCGGGATCGGCAGAAAAGCCTGATCGCAATCGCGTTCGGATTTGCCGTAGCGTGTGGTCTGCTGTTCCTCATGCGCGCTGCATGATCGAAAGGTAGGAGTGCCATGACCGAAATCGAGCAAATTCAGACCGACATTCTGATTCTGGGCAGCGGCGGCGCCGGATTGTTCGCTGCGCTGCACGCGCACAAGGCCGATCCGGATCTATCGATCACGGTCGCGGTCAAAGGATTGCTGGGCAAGTGCGGCTGCACGCGCATGGTGCAGGGCGGATACAACGTGGCCCTGGCGGCGGAAGATTCGATCGAACGCCATTTCATGGACACGATCAACGGCGGAAAATGGCTCAATCACCAGGAAATCGCCTGGAAACTCGTCAATGTGGCGGTGGAGCGGATCCACGAGCTCGAAAACGATATGGGCTGCTATTTCGACCGCAACGCGGATGGGACGATCCATCAGAAGGCCTTCGCGGGGCAGACATTCGACCGAACGGTCCATAAAGGGAGCCTGACCGGGATCGAGATCATCAGCCGGTTGGCCGAACAGGTATGGAGCCGCGGCATCAACCGGCTGGAGGAGCATCGCGCGGTCGCGCTGGTGCCGACGGCCGATGGATCGCGGATCGCCGGCGTGCTGATGATCGACATGCAAACCGGCGCATTCCGGTTCGTCCAGGCCAAGGCCGTGCTTTTGGGTACCGGTGGCGGTCCGACGATGTACAAGTTTCACACGCCGTCCGGCGATAAATCCTGCGACGGCCTCGCCATGGGCTTGCGCGCGGGCCTGCCCTTGATCGATATGGAGATGGTGCAATTCCACCCCACCGGGCTGGTTGCCGGCGAGGATACGCGGATTACCGGCACCATTATCGAGGAAGGGCTGCGCGGGGCCGGCGGCTACCTGCTGGACGGCGACCAGCAGCGCTTCATGCACGAATTCGACGATCGGGGCGAACGCGCGACCCGCGACATCGTCAGCCGCGCCATGTACGAAATGATGCGCCAAGGGCGCACCGCGCCGAATGGCGGACTGTATATTACGATGGCCCATCTCGACCCGAAAATGGTGGTGCAGCAGTTCAAGGGCATGGTCGACCGTTGCCGCGATGTCGGGTTCGATTTGGTGGGCGGGCTGGTCGAGGTCGTGCCGACCGCGCATTACATGATGGGCGGCATCAAATTCGACGAAAATTGCTTTACCGACTTGCCGGGATTATTCGTGGCTGGCGAGGATGCGGGCGGTGCGCACGGGGCCAACCGGCTGGGCGGCAACGGTGTCGCCAACTCGACGGTCTTCGGCGGCGTTGCCGGCGATGTCATGGCGCCCTGGGTAACGCGCGAGGGCGCTCACGCGGCACCGGACCAATCGGTTATCGACGAAACGGTTGCGCGTTGTCTCCGCCCGTTTGCGCAAGGCGGCGGCAGTGTGACGGATATCCGCCTCAAACTGTACGATTTGATGTGGGAGGATGTGGGCATCACGCGCACGGCGGATAGCCTGAAGCGCGGTCTTGCGGCACTGGACGATTTGGCCGGCGCGTTGCAGGAGACGGGTCTGCCCGATTCCGGCCGCATCTTCAATTTGACCTGGCACGACTGGATGAATCTGGACAGCCAAATCGTCGTCAGCCGGGCGATCGCCGAAGCGGCGCTGCAGCGGGAGGATTCCCGCGGTGCCCATTTCCGTGAGGATTTCCCCGAAACCGGGGCGTTGGAGAGTTCCGCCAACACGGTTGTCCGGATGCGGGACGGGGCTATCTCGGTAGACAGCATTCCCGTGGCCTTTACGCGCATTCGGCCGGGCGAGAGCCTGCTTGCCGAAGATGCCGCAGACTAGCTGGATCGAAGGAAACCCGATCGATGATCAACAAAGACCAGATTCTGGAAGCCGGCAAGGAGATCATGCGCCGCGCCGCCATCGAGATTCCGCGCGACTACAAGCACGGCATCGAAGGGATGCTGAAGGACGAGACCGAGGAGTTGAGCCGGTTCGTCCTGATGTCGATGCTCGATAATTGGGAGGCCGCCGAACAGGATCGGCGTGCGATGTGCGCCGACACGGGCGTGCCGCGCTATTTCGTCAAGGCCGGCAACGAAGCGCAGGTCGAGGGCGGTTTCGTGGCGCTGGAACATATGCTGCGCCTGGCGACGGCGGAAACGACCTACGAAATTCCGCTGCGGCCGAACCGCGTGCATCCGCTGAGCCGCCACGACAACAACAACAATGTCGGCATCAACGCGCCCGAGATCGAATTCTCCTTCGAGCCCGATGCGGATTGGGTCGACATCACCTCGGTGCACAAGGGCGGGTTGTTCGGCAGCGACTATCGGATGCTGTTCCCGGGCGACGGCATCGACGGCATCAAGAAATTCTTCCTCGATGTGCTGTACGAATTCGGCCGCCGCGGACTTGCGTGCCAGCCGGCGATTGTGGGCGTCGGTCTCGGCGGCAGCAAGGACGTGGCGATGACTCTGGGCAAGCAGGCGGCATGCCTGCGCGCGGTCGGCGATATCAACCCCGACCCGGAGATTGCGGCGCTTGAGAGCGAACTCAAGGAAATGGGTAACAATATCGGCATGGGACCGATGGGATTTGTCGGCAAGTCCATGGTGGTCGATTGCCATATCGAGGTCGGCTACACCCATACGGGCGGCATGCCGATGAGCGTTCACAGCTTCTGCCTGTCGTCGCGGCGCGCGACCGCGCGGCTGCACAAGGGCGGCAAGATCGAATATCGAACGGACCCGCAGTGGTTCACCCCGTACATGCGAAGGGACACGGTCGAATGGTCGGCGACGGAAATGGCGAAAGCGGCGGTCTGAGAAAGGTCCGCCTCAAGACACCGATTACGGACGAGGATCTGGCGGGGCTCCGGCTGGGCGATGTCGTGTATCTCGACGGTGTCGTCTACACCGGCCGCGAAGGCGTGTATCAGCGCGCAATCGGCGACGGCATCGCGCCGCCGGTCGATTTGCGGACGATTTCCAACGTGACCTTCCACTGCTCGCCGGCCGCCGCGGTCCATCCGGACGGCACCTTCGAGGTCGGCGCGGTAACCGCGACGGCGAGTTTCCGTTTCGCGAAATGGCTGACCCAGTGGTTCGAACTTTCGGGGGTGAAGATCATCATGGGCAAGGGCGGCATGTCGGAAGAGGACTACCGCAAATATTTTGTGCCCAACAAGGCGATCTACCTCACTACGGTCGGCTACGGCACTGGGGCGCTGCTCGGCCGCGGCATCAAGCGTGTCCGCGACGTGCTGTGGCTCGAAGAGCTCGGCATTGCCCAGGCCATCTGGATTCTGGAGGTGGAAAACTTCGGACCGTTCCTGGTCGAAAGCGATCTCCAGGGAAACAGTCTGTTCGAGCGCGAAAACCGAAAGACCAACGCCAAGGTCAAGGAAGCGTTCAAGGGGCTCAAGGAACCGGCCCTGAAGCGCTACGGAGAGACCACCTCGCGCGAGGACGAGGTGGTCTGACCGGGGAGGTGCGCATCGTGGACGGATGCGCGGGGAGGTAGCATCGGCCGCCCCCGGGGAGGCGGGCGGCCGGTAAAGACCGGAGAGCCGGCTAGAAGGATTTCGAAACAGTAAATACCGCGCGTGCGTCGCAATTCTCGGTGCCGCCGCATTCGGACTTACTGAGGTCGGTGTCGAAATAGGCGACGCTGAGATCGAACCCTAGGATCGGCCGCGAAATCGAAATCGACCAATCGGTGTAGTCGGTGGCGCCGCTGTTATCGAATTCGCTGCGGCCGATATGGGCGCCGACGGCGAATTTGTACGGTAGGGGCACGCTGACATCGCCCGCGAAATATACCGCGTCGCCGATGCCGCCGAAGAAATCCGGAGACCAGAGAAAAGTGCCGCCGACTTCGGCAATTTTGAAGTCATAGCCGACTTTGCCGCCCGCTTCGATGTAGTCGTAATCGAGGCTGTTGCGGGAATTCGGATAGTTGTAGTAGATCGCGAGCGCTTCCAGGGAAACGCCGTTGACTTCGGTCCGGATGCCGCCGGAATAGTCGATTTCGATATGCGCTTGATCGCCGTCCGCGAAGTCGACGTTCGAGGCCCACACGCCCGCGAACAGCCCGACTTTCTGTTTGCCGGCCATGAAGTCCTTCGACCAATCGAATGATCCCTGGATGGCCGGGCCTTCCTTGGTTTGTGAAATGCCGCGAAATACGTAGTCGGTGGTTCCCGTAATCGTGGCGGAAAACGAGCCCAGACTGTCGAAAAAGCTATCGACTTCGTCTTTTTTTTCTTCTGCAAGTGCCACGGAGCCGCAGAACAACACGGCGGCGATGACACCGGCGCCCAAGCTTCTCTTCATTTCCAGTCCTTTCGAGTTTTCGTTGGGTACGCGTAGCTTCTTGCTCTTCCGCAAGACGCGTGCCATTCGAAGTCGTCGAAAGAACTGGCGGATTTTCGGGATTATTATGGATGGATATAGTAATCCCGATTGGGGTCGGTGATCACTGCGCGAGCGTTGTGATGAAAAAACAGGCACGCATGATCGCCGCGGCAATATATGGTTAATTTTTATGCAAAATTGCGAAGGTGCGACCATTGGTCGACAGAAAGCGGCGGTTTCCCTGGTATCTTGGAAACCGCCGTAGAGTTTCGGGAGAGAAGGAGTTCGGGTGTCGGTCGCGGTGTCGATGCGGTGCATCGGATAACTGCTGACCCTATTAAAGCGGGTAGGTATAAAAATATGGTTAACGGACAAGGTAATATTCCGCGCCTGCGGATCAACCGGCGGACGGACGATTGACGCCGCGGTGTGGCGCTTCTAGCTTCACGCGAACCGCAGTAAACGTAAGACTTGAACCGCAATGACTGATGCCTCGCCGCCGCCTCGGACGGTTTTACCGTCGATCGACCGCCTGATGCGGTCGGCCGCGCTGGCATCGCATGCCGCGGAATTCGGCCGCGCTCTCGTCGTCGAATGCGCCAGGACGGAAATTGCGGAATTGCGTCAACGTCTGTCGGCCGGCGGCGATGCGGCGGCCGATGCCAGCGAGGCGGGGCTCGTGGCCCGGATTGGTGCGCGGTTGCAGGCCGCGACGCGTGCGTCGCTGGTGCCGGTTTTCAACCTGACCGGAACGGTGCTGCACACCAATCTCGGTCGCGCCGCCCTGCCGAAACAGGCGCTCGATGCGGTCGTGGCGGTGTCGTCCGGCGCGTCGAACCTCGAGTATGATTTGGAACAGGGGCGCCGCGGCGAGCGTGACGACCATCTCGAAGCATTGTTGTGCCGGCTCACCGGGGCGGAAGCGGCGACCGTCGTGAACAACAATGCCGCGGCGGTCTTGCTGGCGTTGAACTCCCTGGCGCTGCGCAAGGAAGTGCCGGTGTCGCGCGGCGAGTTGATCGAAATTGGCGGCGCTTTCCGCATGCCGGATATCATGGCGCGGGCAGGATGCAAACTGCATGAAGTGGGCACCACCAACCGGACGCATCTGCGCGATTTCGAATCCGCGGTCAGCGCGAAGACCGCGTTGTTGATGGCGGTGCATACCAGCAACTACGAAGTGCAGGGTTTTACCGCGGCGGTGCCGGAAGCGGACCTCGCCGCCTTGGCGCACCGCCACGATCTGCCCTTCGTGGTCGATCTCGGCAGCGGGACCCTGGTGGACCTGGCGAAATACGGGTTGCCGCACGAACGTACGCCGGCGGAAGCGATCGCCGACGGCGCCGATATTGTCACTTTTAGCGGCGACAAGCTGCTGGGCGGGCCGCAGGCCGGCATTATCGTCGGCCGCCGGGACCTGATCGGCAAGCTGCGCCGCAATCCGCTCAAGCGCGCGTTGCGGCTCGACAAGATGACGATCGCCGCGCTTTCGGCGGTGTTGCAGCTCTATCTCGATCCGGACCGCCTGACGGAGCACCTGCCGACGCTACGGGCTTTGGCGCGGCCGCTCGACGAAATGGCGGCGATGGCGGAACGCCTGGCGCCGGTCTTGCAAACGTCGCTCGCCGACATCGCGGAGGTCGGGTGCGCGCCATGCCACAGCCAGATCGGCAGCGGCGCGCTCCCGGTCGATCTGTTGCCGAGCATGGCGCTGACCGTGCGTCCCCTGGCCGAGCGCGGCCGAGGCGCCTTTCTCAAACGCGTTGCCGCGGCGTTCCGCGCGCTGCCGCGGCCGGTCATCGGCAGGATACAGAACGATTCCTTTCTACTCGATTTGCGCTGTCTCGAAGACGAGCCGGGGTTTGTCGGCCAGTTATCCGAACTTGCGGCGTCGTTGAGGCCTGCCCGTTGATCATCGCAACGGCCGGCCATATCGATCATGGCAAAACCGTCTTGGTGCGGGCGCTCACCGGCGTCGATACGGATCGTCTGCCGGAAGAAAAACGCCGGGGCGTGTCGATCGATCTGGGATTCGCGTATGACACGCTGCCGGATGGCTCTCCAATCGGTTTCGTCGATGTGCCCGGCCATGAACGGTTCGTCCGCAACATGCTGGCCGGGGTCACGGGAATCGATTTTGCGCTGCTGGTGGTGGCCGCGGATGACGGGCCGATGCCGCAAACCGAAGAACATCTGGCGATCCTCGATCTCCTGGGGCTGCGGCAAGGCTGTATCGCGCTGACGAAAATTGACCGCGTTGCGTCCGATCGAATTGAAGACGCGAAAGATGAGCTCGCCATCCTTCTCGATGGAACGAGCCTGGCCGATGCGCCGATCTTTCCCGTATCGGGATTGACCGGCGACGGTATTCCCGAATTGAAAGCGCATATCGAGGCCGCCGCGGCCGCGCATGCGGAAGATCGGGGCAAGGGTCAGTTTCGCCTCGCGGTCGACCGGTGTTTCACGCTTTCCGGCGCGGGGTTGGTGGTCACCGGCACCGCTTTTTCGGGCGCGGTAACGGCGGGGGACCGTCTGGTGCTCTCGCCCCGCGGCGTGGCGGTGCGGGTGCGGGCCATCCATGCGCAGAACCGGGAATCGGAAACCGGCCATGCGGGCGAGCGGTGCGCCCTGAACATTACCGGGAGCGATCTCTCCCGCGAGGTCGTGCATCGCGGCGATTGGGTGCTGGCCGCGCCGGCGCATGCGCCGACCGACCGGATCGATGCGCGCGTGCGGTTGCTTGCTTCGGAGAAACGCCCCTTGCGCCATTGGACGCCGGTTCATCTCCATCTTGGCGCATCCGATATCAACGCGCGGGTCGCGGTGCTCGATGGCACGAATATTCCGGCGGGGGGCGAGGGCCGCGTGCAATTGGTGCTCGATCGGGAAACCGTCGCCGTGCACGGCGACAGGCTCATCATCCGCGATCAATCGGCGCAACGGACGATTGGCGGCGGCGTGGTTATCGATCCCTTCTCGCCGCGTCGCGGCAGGCGGCGGCCGGAGCGTCTCGCTTTCCTCGACGCGATGGAACGGGAGGCGCCGGCGGCGCGGCTCGCTGCCTTGCTCGAACAATCGCCGACCGGCGTCGATCTGACCCGGTTGTCCCGCGCCTGCAACTGGACGGCCGAGGAAGCGGAAGCCCTGTGGCGGCAAGCCGACATGGTTCGTCTCGGCAAACCCGATGCGCCGATGGGGCTGTCGCCCGGCCATTGGCAGCAGCTTGTCGAGGCGACCTATGAGGCGCTGCGCCTTTGGCACGACCGCTGGCCGGATCAGCCCGGACCCGGCGAGGAACGGCTGCGGCTCAGTCTGAAATTGCGGTATCCGGTCGATCTGTTCGGCGCCGCCGTGCTCGATCTGATCCGCCAGAACCGGTTTGCCCGGGACGGCTCCACGCTGTGCCTGCCGAGCCATCGGCCGGCCCTGGCGCCTGAAGACGCGCGGTTATGGGAACGCCTCCAGCCGCTGCTCGAAGCGGATGACCTGCGTCCGCCGCGGGTGCGGGAACTCGCCGAGGAGCTTGATCTCGACCTCCGGAAACTGGAGGCGATGCTGGCGCGTTCGGTCCGTATGGGGCTGCTCTATCGCGTCGCCGACAATCGCTACTATCTGCCCGATACGGTACGGCGGCTGGCGATCGTCGCCGAGCGGCTCGCGGCGGAATCCGAAAACGCGCAATTCGATGCGCGGGCGTATCGCGACGCAACGGATATCGGCCGGAATGTCGCCATTCAGGTCCTGGAATTTTTCGACAAACAAGGATTCACGCGGCGTCTCGGCGACGGGCGTGAAATCCGCAAACCATCGGTGGAGGTCTTCGGGTGAGAAAGCGTTTCAGGGTTCGTACTGTCATCGTGGTGCGCGCCGGATGAAGACTGTTCGATCCAACGTGTATAGCATTCCAGTGAGCCCATGGGGCGAATGGATATTTTTGCGCCTGGAAGACAGCGACGGCCATGCCGGTTGGGGGGAGGCCAGCAATTCCGGCAATGACGCCACCGCGGTGGGCGAGATCGAGCGTCAACTCGGCCGGCTTGCGGGCTCTTCGCAGGATGCGCTTGCCTTGGCGCATCATCTGGCCGCGGGGGCGCCGGCGGACAAACCGCGGCGGACCGCCTGGAGCGCAATCGAGCATGCGATGATCGAATTGGCGGCGCGGCAACGCGATATGTCCGTGGCGAAACTGCTGTCCGGCGACGGCGCGCCGGCGGATGCCATGCCGATCTATGCCAACATCAATCGGATGTGCGCCGACCGGTCGCCGGAAATGGTGCAGGCTGCGGCCAAGGCGGCGGTTGCCGGCGGCCTACGGCGCCTCAAATTTGCGCCGTTCGATGAAGTGACGCCGGAACGCCTGACCCGCGACGGCGAAGCGGTGGCGTCCGCCGGATTGGAGCGGCTGCGGGCGCTGCGCGACGCGGTGGGGCCGAAGATCGAGTTGATGATCGATTGTCACTGGCGGTTCACGCCGGATTTCACCGGGTTCCTCGCCCGCCATGCCCGGGAACTTGGCGTCACCTGGATCGAGGATCCGATGCCCGAATTCGACCCGGCCGTGATGGAACGCCTGCGCGGCGACTCCGGCGCCCGGATCGCCGGCGGCGAGGCGATGCTGACCTATGAGGATCTCGAGGCGCTTGCGGTCACCGGGGCGGTGGATGTGCTGATCGCCGACGTGAAATTCGTCGGCGGCGTTACCGCGCTCAACCGGATTTGCCGGATGGCGGGCGAGCACGGCGTAGAATTTGCGCCACACAATCCTAGCGGCCCGGTCTCGACCGCGGCAAGCGTGCATGTCGCCGCGGCCAATCCGAACGCGGCGGTCGTCGAATACGCCTTCGGCGAAGTCGACTGGCGCGCCGATGTCTGCCCGGAGGAGCGGGTGGTCGACGGTGCGCTCGCGATGGTCGGCCCCGGTTACGGCGTAACGGTCCAGACGGATGCCGCAGGCGCGCCGATCGCAGGCGAACGGCCGGCGATGCCGTGATGGATGGTGCATTTGCCTATTCGATCGGCAAAGGCCGGTTGACGAACTTCGTCCGAAAGCCGGTCGTCAAAGCGCCGCGACCCCGGCACGGGCGCAGTCTTCGTCCTCTTGCGCCGTGCCGCCGCCGACGCCGCACGCGCCTTCGACGACCCCGTCGCGAATGATCGGCACGGCCCCCTGACCCAGCATCATGTGTCCGCCCTCGGCGGCCACGATCCCGCGCAAGGTCGGGTGATTGGCGCGTTCGGTAAGATCGCCGCTCGGGCGGCCGAAGGCGGAGGACGCCATTGCCTTGCCCTGGCTGCCGAAGGCGCCGGCCCAGGTTGCACCGTTCATGCGTTGAAATGCGACCAAACGGCCGCCGGAATCGCAGATCGCAACATTGATTTTAATACCGAGTTCTTCGGCCTTCGCCATGGCGCCCTGTGCGACGCGATTGGCGAGTTCCAATGTCAACCCCATTGCTTCTCTCCTTCTCCATTGAGGACGGTCGTCTCCGTCGGGTGGCCGTGAAGCGGGTATGCTGGCCCGGAACACCCAGGTTCAGCAACTACAGTGTATAGGCTGATGCGCGTCGCCCCTAACGTCGATCATGGTTTCGTTTCGGAGCGGAACTAGATCAACCTGCCTCTAATTTGGAATCGATTAAAGGCACATAAGCTGCCCTAGCTGTGGTCTTTCGATAGGTTGTCCATTCGGCCCTGACCGGGGAGACTGGAGTTACCAAGCTTCAGCACTCTTTGGGAGAGCCGAATGAACATTCACAAGAATGCCCGTTTGACGCCGCTCGGTCGAGAACGAATGG
>JBFFGE010000009.1:0-45337 GCA_041557595.1 Alphaproteobacteria bacterium | reverse complement strand
ATCGGCAGGGATTTTGAGCTGCGTGTTAAAGGTGTCCGCCACCGATAGGGCGGTGATTCTCACGTCACCCAGCAAACAGACCGACGAATTGGGCAAGACCTTGACCGGCGACCCCGCGAAAACTCTCCGGAAGTCAGCGTCGTCCAGCGCCGCCAGATCGGCGAGACGGGGCGCCGTCAGTTCGGCCCGGGGCAGGAAATTCGGATCCGTCGTCGGCGCGGCAAATTTGTTCCACGGGCAGACCGCCAGGCAATCGTCACAGCCATAAATTCGATTGCCCATCGCGGTCCGAAATTCTGCGGGAATATGGCCCTTATGCTCGATGGTGAGGTAGGAGATGCAGCGCCGCGCGTCCAGCTTGTAGGGGGCCGGGAACGCGTTGGTCGGGCAAATATCGAGGCAGCGCCGGCAGGTGCCGCAACGATCCGTGTCGGCCTCGTCCGCATGCAGGGCAAGGTCGGTAAAGACCTCGCCAAGAAACAGCCAGGATCCGAATTCCCGGGACACCAGATTGGTGTGCTTGCCCTGCCAGCCGAGGCCGGCTTGTTGCGCGAGCGGCTTTTCCATCACCGGGGCGGTGTCGACGAACAGTTTTATCTGGGCGTCGTATTCTTCGTGGATCCAACGCGCGAGGACCCGAAGCCGCTTTTTCATGACGTCGTGATAGTCGCGATTTTGAGCGTAGACGGAAACGGTACCGCGGCCCTGGCGCGCCATTCGGTCGAGACGGCTCAAGGGGTCGTCCGACGGCGTGTAGTTCGTGCCGACGACGATGATGCTGCGGGCGTCGGACCACAGGCGGCGCGGCGAGGATCGGCGGTCGGCATTGCCGGCGAGCCAGCCCATGTCGCCGTGATAGCCGCTCCGCAGAAAATCCGCCAAATGCCGTTCCGCACCGCCGGCCAAATCGGGAGCGGCGAAGCCGATGGCGTCGAAACCGAGGTCGAGCGCTTTTTCCCGGATGGCGTCGCGCGGCATGGCGCGCGTCAGCCGCGGCCGCGATAGGGGGGCACGCCTTGATCGGGCAACCATACGCCGTCCGGCGGGGAACCGGATTGATAGAAAATGTCGATCGGGATGCCGCCGCGCGGATACCAGTAGCCGCCGATCCGAAGCCAGGCCGGCGCGACCGCCTCGATGATGCGTTTGGCGATCCCGACCGTGCAATCCTCGTGAAATCCCCGGTGATTGCGGAAGGAGGCGAGGAACAGTTTCAACGATTTGCTCTCCAGCAACGCGCGTTCCGGGACATAGTCGATCACGATATGGGCAAAATCCGGCTGTCCGGTAACCGGGCAGAGCGACGTGAATTCCGGACAGGCGAAACGAACCAGATAGGGCGTACCCACATGTGGGTTCGGGACGGATTCCAGCGTCGCGGCGTCGGGATCGGCAGGGATCTCCGCCGGCGATCCAAGCTGGGTCAGTGTGTCATATGGGGCATCGGTCATTGTCGTTTCCGCCGGGGAAATGGGGATGATACGGGAGATGGAGTGGGTCTGAAAGCGTTCAAAGCCCGGCTGTGCCGTGCAGCAGGCAGGCGTCGCCATAGGAGTAAAACCGATAGCGTTGTTCGATGGCGTGCCGATAGGCGGCCTTGATCCGCGCGCTGCCGGCAAAGGCGCTTACCAGCATGAAGAGCGTGGATCGCGGCAGATGGAAATTGGTCAACATCAGGTCCACCGCCTTGAACCGGTATCCCGGCAGGATATAAAGATCCGTTTCGCCCTCGAACGGGGCGAGCAGGCCATTTGCATCGCCCCCTGCAGCCGCGCTTTCCAGCAGGCGTAGCGCGGTGCTGCCGACCGCCACGATGCGGCCGCCGGCGGCGCGCGCCGCATTGACCGCCGCGGCCGCGTTGCGAGACACCGACCCCCATTCGGGTTGCATGACATGGTCTTCCGCGCGTTCGGCCGTTACGGGCAGAAAAGTTCCGGCGCCGACATGCAGGGTGACCATGGTCCGACCGATTCCCACGGCGTCGAGTTCGGCAAACAGCGACTCGGTGAAGTGCAGCCCGGCGGTCGGCGCGGCGACCGCGCCGTCGCGCGCGGCGTAGACCGTCTGATAACGCATCAGATCGTCGGCCTGCGGTCCGCTCTTCCGGTCGATGTAGGGCGGCAAGGGCATCGCCCCGTGTTCATGCAGCGCGGCCGGCAAATCCTGTGGCGGCACCGACGGTTCCAGCGTTACCTCGCCGCCATCATGTTTTTCGACGACCAGGGTGGAAAACGCCGCGCCGAATGTGATCCGGTCACCGACCCGCAACCGCCGCGCCGGACGGGCAAAGGCCCGCCAATTGCCATTCCCGAGCCGGCGGTGCAGCGTCACCTCGATCTTCGCCTCGCCGCGTTTTCCGGTGAGCCGGGCCGGAATGACGCGGGTATCGTTCATCACCAACAGGTCGCCCGGCGCGAGGAGTTGCGGCAGGTCGCGAACGCCGAGATCGCGCAGCGATTCGGAGACCTCCAGGAGGCGTGCCGAATCGCGCGGGTCGGCCGGTTGTTGCGCGATGCGGTCGCGCGGCAACTCAAAATCGAAATCGTCGGTACGCATGGCGGGCGGTCATGGCTCGGATAGGGGACGGATGCGGGTCGATGTACCGCATGCCGAGCGGTGGGGAAAGGCGCGGATACGGGGTATCTATTTTTGCCGGCTGGACCGGGCGCGCCATTCCCAGGGCATCTCGAAGGCGCCCCGCCAAAGCCCGTGCCGGCGGCTGCGCGCCGATTCCTGTTTGCCAAGATAGCCGGTCCCGTCGACAGGATCGGCAAGCGCCCATCCCGTATGCACCATATTGCCCGACAGATCGAAGCCGTCGGCGGCGCAACGGGCGATCGCGCACCGGTCGCGCATGGCGCCGGTCGGCCGGCAGCGTACGGATGCACCGGCCAAGAGATCCATCAGCGCGGTCGTGGCTATTCGGCTGCAATCGTAGATCTTGCCGTTCTTGAGCATGCAGCGTTGTCCGGGGTCGGGGGCGTCGATGCCGAACAGGCAATGGCGCTTACCGTCCAACTCGATGATGTCACCGGTAATGGCGCGTGCGGTATCGCCGGCGAGAACCGACGCGGACACAAGAAGGCCGGCGGCCAGCACGACCAAGGTTTGGACGGTACGGCGGCGCTGCAAGGGCAGGAATTGGATCATGGCTCAATCGATAGGGGACGAAAATACTTCCCAAAGTCCGTTGGTTATCGGAGGCTTTCGGCACGCGGCGAATGTCGATGCGGATTTAAGGAAAAATAAATTCTCCGGGCGTTAACCTTGTCTCTATGGTAGCGGAAGCTGGATCGCGGGGACCAGCCGGTATCACATCATTTTGTTGATGCTGAAAGGACCTGGAACATAGCATTCGGTCCAGCGACGCATCCGGGGGGAAACGTGCCAGAACTATCGATACCAGACCTAATCGCCATATCATGGTTCCTGCTGCTTTGGTGCGGCTATACGCTCTACTCCGACAAGGTGGACAGCGGCGGCCGGAATTTGGTGGCCACGATGGCGCAGCACCGCGAGATGTGGATGCTGCGCATGCTCGGCCGCGACAATCGGATGGTCGACATACAAATCATCCGCAATCTGACGCGCACGGCGAGCTTTTTTGCGTCCACTTCGATCCTCATTCTCGCAGGTCTCGTAACCGTCCTTGGGGCGGCGGAGAAGGTCGTCGTCCTGACGGCGAGCATCCCGCTCGTGTCGACGCTGACGCCGCTGCAATGGGAACTTCGGTTGCTGTGCCTCATCCTGATCTTCATCTATTCGTTTTTCAAATTCGCCTGGTCGATTCGTCAGGTCTCCTATTGCGCTATCCAGATTGGCGCCATGGATCCGGTGTCCGATCTCGGTGACGACTGCGAAGATCGCGCAAAGTGCATCGCCCGGCTCGCGACGCTGGCGGCGGTGCATTTCAACAGGGGATTGCGCGGCTATTACTTCGCCATGGCATTGCTGGCCTGGTTTATCCATCCGATTGCGCTGGGCGTTACCGCGACCTGGGTGGTGCTGGTGTTGTACCGCCGCGAATTTCATTCCCGGACGCTCAAAATCCTCCAGGACGGTGGTGGATTCTCCAGGTCGGGTAAGGCATAGGGCCTGGAGCGATGGTGGCCACCCATTTCGATCGAGACGCGCTGCTGACAGTCGCGGAAATGTATGCAGCCGATAAGGCTGCGGCCGAAGCCGGCGTTGCCGGCCTTGCGCTCATGGAAGCTGCCGGCGGCGCGGTGGCGGACGCGGTGCGGTCGCTGGGCGGCCCCCGGCCGGTCTGCGTTCTGTGCGGTCCTGGCAACAATGGCGGCGATGGTTTTGTCGCCGCCAGGGTGTTGCGGGATAGCGGTTGGCCGGTGCGGGTCGGATTGCTGGGCGATGCTGCCGCGCTTGACGCCGATGCAAGGCATATGGCCGGCCTATGGAAAGGCGAGATCGAGCCGCTCGCGCCGGCAGTCATGGAAGGCGCGGAGACGATCGTCGACGCGCTGTTCGGTGCCGGTCTCACGCGCGAAATCGAGGGGCCGGCGAGGGCGGCGATCGAGGCGATCGCCGGGCGGGACTGTGTCGCGGTGGACGTTCCGAGCGGGGTGCATGGCGATAGCGGCCAGATCTTGGGGATCGCGCCCGCGGCCCGCATCACCGTCACGTTCTTCCGGCGCAAACCGGGGCACCTGTTGCTTCCGGGCAGATCCCGATGCGGCGAGCTGCGAGTCGCCGATATCGGGATTCCGAATTGCGTGCTGGACGATATCGCGCCCCGGCACGGCGCAAATCACACGCGGCTCTGGCTGGACGACTTTCCATGGGCGCGGCTGGAACAGCACAAATACGACCGGGGACACGCGCTGATCAGCGGCGGACCGCAAATGACCGGTGCGGCCCGGCTTGCCGCTCAGGCCGCCCGGCGCATCGGAACCGGAATGGTTTCGGTGGCGGTCCCGAACGATAACGCCGTGGTGTACAAAGTCGCCCTCGTGGGCGCCATCGTTCGACCGGTTCGCAATACCGCGGCCTATGCGGAGTTGGCCGAGGAGCCGCGCGTGTCCGCCTGCCTTCTCGGGCCGGGAAACGGGGTCGTTGGCTCGACGCGCGAGCATGTCCTCGCGGCCTTGCGCACGGCGAAACCGGTCGTTCTCGACGCCGATGCGCTTACCGTATTCGCAGAGTCGCCGGATCTGCTGTTCTCCAGCATCCGCGGTCCCTGTCTCTTGACGCCGCATGAGGGCGAGTTCAGCCGGCTGTTCGCAGTCGATGGCGACAAGCCGTTGCGCGCCCGCGCCGCGGCGGCGCAATCCGGCGCGGTCGTCCTGTTGAAAGGGGCGGATACGGTGATCGCCGCGCCCGACGGAAGGGTCGTGATCAACGGCAACGCGCCGCCGGAACTCGCCAGCGGCGGGACCGGCGACGTGCTCGCCGGCTTCTCGGTCGGGCTGATGGCGCAAGGCATGGATCCCTTCACGGCCGCCTGCGCGGCCGCCTGGCTGCATGGCGAGGCGGGGAGGCGATGCGGTCCCGGCCTGATCGCCGAGGATTTGCCGGAAATTTTGCCGGACGTCTTGCGCGACCTGCGTTCGGGAGCAGATACATAATCCATGTCTACGCAACCGAAAATCCAACAAAACGAACAGGCCAAACCGCGGCATATCGTGCGCTCGCAAGGGTCGCTGCTGGATCGTACCTGGGTCCGGATCGTCAACCTTTGGCGCGACGTCGCCGATACCATGACCGGGACGGTCGACGCGGCATTGTCGGGCGACGGCGACGTCAAGCGCCTGCGGGACCAGATGCAGGCCTGCCTCGAGGCGCGCGGCGGCGAAGTCTCGGCGCGCGCCCGCGCCGCGGCGCTGGGTCATACCTATCTCGGACTTGATTCGCTGGGTCGCGAACGGTTCCTGCGCCTGTTGGCCGGCGGGTTCGACGCCGATCGCAAAGCCATAGATGCGGCGATCGACGCCTTGCAAGCGGCGGCGCCCGAGCAGCGGCCGCAGGCGGAACTCGCACTGCGGGCGGCGTTGGAGCCGCCGCGCATGAAGCTGTTGATGCAGTTCAACGCCTTGCCGCAGGGCGTGAAGTTCCTGGTCGACCTGCGATCGGACCTGCTGCCGCATGTGCGCAAGGATTCCACGATGGCGGCGCTCGACGGGGATTTGCAGAAGCTTCTGGCGTCCTGGTTCGATATCGGATTTCTCGATTTGCGGCGGATTACCTGGGATGCACCGGCGGCGTTGCTGGAAAAATTGATCGCGTATGAGGCGGTGCACGAGATCAGAGGCTGGGAGGATCTCAAGAACCGCCTCGATTCTGATCGGCGCTGCTTCGCGTTTTTCCACCCTCGGATGCCTGACGAGCCGCTCATTTTCGTCGAAGTCGCACTGGTTAATGGACTCGCGGACAATGTTGCCGTGCTGCTCGACGAATCCGCGCCGCTGGTCGATCCGTCCGGCAATGCGGATACGGCGATCTTTTATTCGATTTCGAATGCACAGAAAGGCCTGACCGGGGTCAGCTTTGGCGGATTTCTGATCAAACGGGTCGTCGATCTGCTGAAAGCCGAGCTACCGAGTTTGCGGACCTTTTCGACACTGTCGCCGATTCCCGGATTTCGGCGATGGCTGGATCACCAATTCGAACAGGACGCGGTCTTGCTACGACCGACCGATGCGCGGGCGTTGGCCGCGGTTGCCCAAGTCGAAGGGGGGAACGAGGCCTTGCGGCGCCTGCTGGCGACCGACTCCTGGCATCTGGATGAGCGGATTCGGGACGCCTTGCAAGAGCCGCTGATGCGGCTCTGTGCGCAATATTTGCTGAACGCAAAGCGGCGAGGCAAACAAACCCTTGACCCGGTTGCGAATTTCCATTTGACCAACGGTGCGCGCGTGGAGCGCCTGAATTGGCTCGGCGATACGTCGGCCAACGGCCTCAAGCAGTCCTTCGGGTTGATGGTGAACTACCTCTATGAACTGGATCGAATCGAGGAAAATCACGAATCCTATACCGGAGAGGGATCTGTTACGGCTTCCGCTGCGGTTCATCGTTTGATATGACTCAAAGATCGAGACAAAAAAATAACAAACAGGAATCCGGAAATCCGGGTTCCGTGCAGACGGGTAAACCGGACAGTGAAGCCGGATTTGAGTTTGAACGGCCGGACCCAGGCAACGTATGTCGGGTTCCGTGGCAGGGATCGCGCGAGCGCGTTTTTCAAGCGCGGTCGCGATATGGAATACATTCGGCGCGGCATGGAGTTTCGCCGCGCTAAACGCGACAATTCGGTCGAAACCGCGCGTGTGTTGTCGGTGGTGCTCGACCGGACCCGGATCCCGCATATCAGGTACGAGGTCAACATTCATCATGCGGGGAGCGCCGGTGCATTTATCGACGGCCCCCGGATGTTGGCCCTATCGGTTTTCACGGATACCTACAGCGAACGCGTGGAGCCGGCGAAACGCAGTTAAGGCGGTTGAAGGCGTTGACGAGACAGGCATGGAGGCCCGTCTTGGCGCGCTTGACCCAGCCGGTTCTGCTTCCTATACAAAGGCGCTTTTGAAAGAGGGTGCCGATTGCGCGGGCGTGGCGGAACTGGTAGACGCGCGGGTTTTAGGTACCCGTGGAGCAATCCGTGGGGGTTCAAGTCCCTCCGCCCGCACCAGCAGGTAGGCAATTTTCCGTAAGATTCTGTCCGTATCGTCGAACGGCCAACCGAGCAACTCCGTAAGGAAAAAGTGGATACCATGCAGGTAACGGAAACCAAGAACGAGGGATTGAGCCGCGAATTCGCCATCGTCGTATCGGCCGCCGATATCGAGCAACGCGTCTCCGAAAAGATCAACGAGCTGGTCGATCAGGTCCGGTTGCCCGGATTTCGGCCCGGCAAGGTTCCGATTTCGCTCATTCGCAAACGCTATGGCGACGCGGTCATGGGGGAAGTCGTGCAGACGACGGTGAGCGAAACGACGACGCAAACCTTGACCGAGCGAGAGTTGCAGCCGGCGGTTCAGCCGAAGATCGAAGTCACCAGTTTCGAAGATGGCAAAGATCTCGAGTTTACCCTGGCGGTTGACGTCTTGCCGGTGATCGATCCGGTCGATTTCCGCACGCTCGAGTTCGAGCGCCTGAAGGCCAAGATCGAAGACAAGCAGGTCGATGAGTCGCTCGACCGGCTGGCCGAGGAATATGCCCGCGCCGAGCCGATCGCCAAACCGCGCAAGAGCAAGGAAGGCGACATCGTCGTGATCGATTTCGAAGGATCGATCGACGGAACGCCTTTCGACGGTGGCAAGGCCGAGGACCATCAGCTGCAATTGGGGGAAGGCCGCTTCATCCCCGGCTTCGAGGATCAGCTTATAGGCCTCGATGCGCCGAGCGAAACGCAGGTGGAGGTGACCTTTCCGGAGGAGTACGGGAATAAGGACCTTGCCGGCAAGGCGGCGGTATTTGCGTTATCTATCAAAGAGATACGGGAACGTGTTAAGGCGGATATTGATGATGAATTCGCCAAATCCCTGGGTATGGAATCCGTCGACGCCTTGCGCGAACAAGTTCGCAGCAGCCTTGCAAACGAATATGGCTCGGTGGCGCGCGATCGGCTGAAGCGGCAGCTTCTGGACCGGCTCGACGAACTCCACGATTTCGAGTCGCCGCCGGCGATGGTTGAGGGAGAACTCGAGTCGATTTGGACTCAATTCGAAAATGCCCGCAAGAACAACGAATTGGATCCGGAAGATATCGATAAGAGCGACGACGAGATGCGCGAAGAGTACCGCAAGATTGCGGGGCGGCGCGTGCGTCTCGGCCTCTTGCTCGCCGCGGTCGGTCAGCGGAACAATATCGAGGTGACGCCGGAGGAATTGAACAGGGCGCTGATCCGACAGGCGCAGATGTTCCCGGGGCAAGAGCGTCAGATCATTGAAACTTATCAGAAAAATGAACAATTAATGGGTAGCCTGCGGGCGCCGATTTTTGAAGACAAGGTGGTCGACTACATTCTTGAAATGGCGTCCGTCAGCGAACGTGAGGTCAGCGTCGAGGAGCTGCACCGCGATCCGGACGAGGAGGAGGCGAAAAAGCCGAAATCCAAGTCGGCAAAGGGCGCTTCGCGTGCTAAGACGGCGGCATCCGGCGGCAAGAAACCGGCTGCCAAGCCCGCTGCCAAAAAACCGAAAGCGGCAGCGAAAAAGAAGGAAAAGTGAAGCGGCGGCCCGCCGTTTTGCGACACACCAGCGACACCCGAGACAGCGACCCCAACTCTTCAAGTTACATCAGGAAACAGAGACACATGCGCGATCCGGTTGAAACCTATATGAATATGCTTGTCCCAATGGTCGTCGAACAGACGAATCGGGGGGAGCGCGCGTATGACATCTATTCGCGGCTGCTCAAAGAGCGCATCATTTTCCTAACCGGCGGTGTCGACGACGGGGTCGCGAGCCTCATTAACGCGCAGCTTCTGTTCCTTGAGTCGGAAAATCCGGGCAAGGATATCTCGTTTTATATCAATTCTCCGGGTGGGATCGTTACCTCCGGCCTCTCGATCTACGACACGATGCAGTATATTCGCTGCGACGTATCGACCGTTTGCGTCGGGCAAGCCGCGTCGATGGGATCGTTGCTGCTATGTGCAGGCGCCGCCGGAAAGCGCTATAGTCTGCCGAACAGCCGAATCATGCTGCATCAGCCGTCCGGCGGATTTCAGGGTCAGGCCACCGATATCGAAATTCATGCCCGGGAAATACTGGCCTTGCGCGGCCGGTTGAACGACATATATGTGCGGCATACGGGACAAAGCCTGAAGGTGATCGAAGGCGCCCTGGAACGGGATAACTTCCTGGCCGCGGAAGAAGCCAAGGACTTCGGATTGATCGATGAGGTGGTGAAGGAGCGGCCTGCGGCGGCGGATGAAGCCGGCGGCAAATCGGCCGACTCCAAGAAAGAAGGGGACGAATAGGCCAGCACTGAATAGATCGGCGCTGAAATGGCGGTTGGGCGCGGCCTTTGCCGTCAAGTACTTTTCAGTATGGTTTATTTAGTTTTAATTATTTTTCAATTTGTCTATGGCAGATTTATCCCATTGTCGGTAGCTGACGCTATTGGCTAACATGGAGGGCCTTGTTCCTCCGAAAGGAAAGTGCAGAGCATGAGTAAGAGTGGCTCCGGTGACTCCAAGAACACCCTCTACTGCTCGTTTTGCGGTAAGAGCCAGCATGAGGTCCGTAAGCTGATTGCGGGTCCGACCGTATTCATCTGCGATGAATGCGTCGAGCTTTGCATGGACATCATCAAGGAAGACCATAAGGCGACGATTTCGAAGTCGCGCGACGGCGTGCCGACGCCGCGGGAAATCCGCAAGGTCCTCGACGACTATGTCATCGGGCAAGGGCATGCGAAGCGCGTCTTGTCGGTCGCAGTTCACAATCATTACAAGCGCTTAGCGCATGGCGGCAAGAACAACGATGTGGAACTGGCGAAGTCGAACATCCTGTTGATCGGGCCGACCGGCTGCGGCAAGACCTTGCTGGCGCAGACCTTGGCGCGGATCCTGGATGTGCCGTTCACCATGGCCGACGCCACGACCTTGACCGAGGCCGGCTATGTCGGCGAGGACGTCGAGAACATCATTCTGAAGCTGCTGCAATCCGCCGATTACAATGTCGAGCGCGCGCAACGCGGCATCGTTTACATCGATGAAGTCGACAAAATCAGCCGCAAATCCGACAATCCTTCGATTACGCGGGACGTTTCGGGCGAGGGCGTTCAGCAGGCGCTGCTCAAGATCATGGAAGGCACCGTCGCCAGCGTGCCGCCGCAGGGCGGCCGCAAGCATCCGCAGCAGGAGTTCCTGCAGGTCGACACCACGAATATCCTCTTCATTTGCGGCGGCGCCTTCGCCGGGTTGGAAAAGATCATCGCGACGCGCGGCAAGGGGTCGTCGATCGGTTTCGGCGCCGACGTGCGGGGGCCGGAGGATCGCCAGATTGGCGAGATCCTGCAGCAGGTGGAGCCGGAAGATCTGCTGAAATTCGGCCTGATTCCCGAATTCGTGGGCCGGTTGCCGGTCCTGGCGACGCTGTCCGATCTGGACGAGGATGCTTTGGTGGAGATCCTGTCGCAGCCCCGGAATGCCTTGGTCAAACAATACCAGCGCCTGTTCGAGATGGAAGGCGTGCAACTCGATTTCACCGACGATGCCCTGCGTTCGGTCGCCCAAAAGGCGATTGCCCGGAAGACCGGCGCGCGTGGCCTGCGCTCGATCATGGAATCGATCCTGCTCGACTCGATGTACGAATTGCCCGGTCTGGAGGGTGTCGAGGAGATCGTGATCAATCGCGAAGTGGTCGAAGGGAACGCCAAGCCGCTGCACATTTACGCGGATCGCCGAGAGGATACGGGGCAAAGCGCCTGAGCGGCGAAACGTCAAGTCTTGATTGTCGGCCTGTTCAAGGCCATCTAATGAAGCAAGTTGAGCCATTCCCACCGCCACATCCGGCGGTTACAAGTCCGGACGGAAATTCATGGAAGATGTAAGCCGAGATCAGGTGTATCCGGTTCTGCCGCTACGGGACATTGTCGTATTTCCGCACATGATCGTGCCGCTGTTCGTCGGCCGCGAGAAATCCGTGCGGGCGCTCGAAGACGTCATGTCCGACGACAAGCAGATATTGCTCGTCACGCAAAAAAGCGCGGCGCAGGACGATCCGATGCCGGCCGACATTTACACGATGGGCACCGTGGCGACCGTGCTGCAGCTGTTGAAGCTGCCAGACGGTACGGTGAAAGTGTTGGTCGAAGGCAATCAGCGCGCCAACATCACCGAATATGTCGATAACGAGGATTTCTTTCAGGCACGCGCCCAGTTGATCGAGGATAACGTAGAAAATCCCCAGGAACTGGAGGCGTTGAGCCGTGCGGTGGTGGCGGAATTCGAGCAATACATCAAGCTCAATAAGAAAGTACCGCCGGAAGTCCTGATTTCCGTCAATCAGATCGATGACCCGGGTAAGCTCGCCGATACCGTTGCGCAGCATCTGACGTTGAAAATTGCCGACAAGCAGGCATTGCTCGACGTATCGGTCGTCGCCGAGCGTCTCGAGCGGGTCTATTCCTTCATGGAAGGCGAGATCGGCGTGATGCAGGTGGAAAAGCGCATCCGCAATCGCGTCAAGCGCCAGATGGAGAAGACCCAGCGCGAGTACTATCTGAACGAGCAGCTCAAGGCGATTCAGAAGGAATTGGGCGAAGGCGAGGATGGCCGCGACGAACTGGCCGAGCTCGAGGAAAAGATCAAGAAGACCAAGTTCTCCAAGGAAGCGCGCGAAAAGGCGCTTGCCGAATTGAAGAAACTGCGGTCGATGAGCCCGATGTCGGCGGAAGCGACAGTGGTTCGCAACTATCTCGACTGGATGCTCAATATTCCCTGGAAGAAGCGCACCAAGATCAAACGCGATCTGAGCGAAGCGTTGAAGGTGCTCGACAAGGATCATTACGGACTGGAAAAGGTCAAAGAGCGGCTGATCGAATATCTTGCCGTGCAGCACCGCATGCGGAAGGTGAAAGGCCCCATCCTTTGCCTCGTCGGCCCGCCAGGCGTCGGAAAGACGTCGCTCGGCAAATCGATGGCGCGGGCGACGGGACGGAAATTCGTCCGGATGTCGCTTGGCGGCGTGCGGGACGAGGCCGAAGTGCGTGGGCATCGCCGGACCTATATCGGCTCGATGCCGGGCAAGGTTATCCAGGGCATGAAGAAGGCCAAGTCCTCGAACCCGCTGTTCCTGCTCGACGAAGTCGACAAGCTTGGCGCCGATTGGCGCGGCGACCCGTCCTCGGCGCTGTTGGAAGTGCTCGATCCTGAGCAGAATTACAGCTTCAACGATCATTACCTCGAAGTGGATTACGATCTCAGCGACGTGATGTTCGTCACCACGGCGAACACGTTGCGCATGCCGCAGCCGCTGATGGACCGGATGGAAATCATTCGGATCCCCGGCTACACCGAGGACGAAAAGGCCGAGATTGCGAAACGCCATCTGATTCCTAAGCAGATCAAGGAAACCGGCTTGAAGGAAGCGGAGTGGTCGATTACGGATGAAGCGCTTCGGGATTTAATTCGCTACTACACGCGTGAAGCGGGGGTTCGGAACCTCGAACGCGAGATCGCGAATTTGGCGCGTAAGGCGATCAAGGAAATCCTGATGGAGAAGACGGTCGACAGCGTCACCGTCACGCCCGAGAATTTGGAAAAATTCGCCGGTATCCACAAATTCCGGTTCGGCGAAGCCGAGGAGAACAACCTCGTCGGCGTCGTGACGGGACTCGCCTGGACGGAAGTCGGCGGAGAATTGCTCACCATCGAATCGGCGTTGCTGCCTGGCAAGGGCAAGATTATCCGTACCGGCAAGCTTGGCGATGTCATGCTGGAATCGGTGCAGGCTGCGGAAAGCTACGTCAAAAGCCGCGCGCCATCCTTCGGAATCAAGCCGACTGTCTTTGAAACGGTCGATATCCACGTCCACGTGCCGGAAGGGGCGACACCGAAAGACGGGCCGTCCGCCGGTGTGGCGATGGTCACGTCGATCGTTTCGGTCTTGACGGGAATTCCGGTGCGCAAGGAAGTCGCAATGACCGGCGAAATCACATTGCGCGGTCGTGTGCTGCCGATTGGCGGTCTCAAGGAAAAGCTCTTGGCGGCCTTGCGCGGCGGGTTGAAGACGATCCTGATCCCGCAGGACAACAGCAAGGATTTGCCGGAAATCCCGGACAACGTCAAAAACAATCTCGAAATCATCCCTGTGACGACGCTGGATGAGGTGCTCGAGCATGCGCTGGAGGAACCTGTCAAGGCCATCGAATGGGATCCGGAGTCCGATCCGGTCGAATCCGTATCGACACCGAACACCAAAGACGACCATAGCGGCATCACAACGCACTGATTGCGGGCTTTTGGGAGGATTCAAGCGTATTCCGGATTCCGTGCAGATTTGCATCACATAGCAAATAAAGGCGCGGAATTCCGGGCGTTTGACGTTGACGGAAGTCTTCCTAGCATTATAGGCTCGCTTTTCGCTTGGAAGTGTTTTTACTTTCCTAGACTTTCCCTGGCCTTTAGAGGGGGGCTTTACCTTGAACAAAAACGATCTTGTTGCCGCAGTTGCCAGTGAATCTGGCCTGTCCAAGTCGGATGCGACACGTGCCGTGGAGTCGGTCTTCGATTCCATTACGAACGCATTGAAAACCGGTTCCGAAGTACGTCTCGTCGGCTTTGGCACTTTTAGTATTACCAATCGCAAGGCTTCCACCGGCCGCAATCCGCGTACCGGTGAGCCCATTCAGATCCCTGCGTCGAAACAGCCGAAATTCAAGGCTGGTAAGGGGCTGAAGCAAGCGGTTAACTAACTGTCGCAAGATAGGAATACCTACCGGCCGCCCAGCGATGGGCGGCCGGTACTCTTTTGAGCACCGGAATTGTTTGGGTGTCATTTCGGCGCAAGGCCGGGTAAACATATACCGGCAAGACATCCGGACAGGGCGATGAGCTCAGCTGGGAGAGCACCTCGTTTACACCGAGGGGGTCGGCGGTTCGAGCCCGTCATCGCCCACCATCCTGTCGCGCAGATGCGATAGATGTTTGCGGCGGACACCCGGCCGAACCTCGATATCGGCAGCGGTCGCGATTGGCGCGGCATTTAATAGAATTTAATTTACCTTTCCCTGGCCTAAAGTGATGGATTGCCTCCCGGCGAATGCCTATTTGGAGGATGTAAGCAGTCAAGGACAGGGCATGTGACCGGCCTTACGCGGCGCCATGTTTTCAGGATGATGGGATCGGCGGCGGCCGGCACCATCGCCGCACCGTTTTCGCTGTACTATTCACAGGCGGCATTCGGCGCTGCGGCGGCGCCGGGATACGGTCCGCTGCGCCCGAAATTGCCGGTGAATGTGGCGGCGTTGAAGGACACGATCGTGGGCGATTTGAGTGAAATCGCACTGCTCGATCTGCCCGCGGGCTTCGAGTACACGGCGTTGTCGATCACGGGCCAGGACATGAGCGACGGCAAACGGGTGCCGGGCCGCCACGATGGAATGGCATGCTTTGCCGCCCCGAACGGGGGTACGATCCTGATTCGCAATCACGAATTGAACCCCGGTCCGGACGATTTCGGCATTTCCACCGGCGTCGACGCCCCCATCGATAAGAAATGGGACCGTGTCGCAACCGGTGGCACGACGTCGCTGCTGGTCGGGAAGGAAGGGACGCTGGTTCGGCATTTCGGCTCGCTCGGCGGGACGCTCCGGAACTGCGCCGGCGGCGTCACGCCCTGGGGTTCCTGGATCAGCTGCGAGGAAAGCGTGGAGGTGCCGTCGAAGCGTAACGGCCTAACCCGTCGGCACGGCTACAATTTCGAAGTACCCGCCGCGGCGCGGGGGTTTGTCGATCCCGTTCCGCTGGTTGCGATGGGGCGGTTCAATCATGAAGCGGCCGCCGTCGATCCGCGCACCGGTTATGTCTTTCAAACCGAAGACCGTCGCGACAGCGCCTTTTACAGATTTCGCCCCACCCGGCGCGGAAATCTGCGAAGCGGCATTCTCGAAGCCATGGTCATCGACGACCGACGCCTGTCGCGCAACGGCAAGGGGGCGGCAGATACGCGGCGCGGCGTCCGACGGTTGCTCAATCAGCCGCTTGCCGCGCGTTGGGCGCGGATTGAAGATGTCGATCCGGGCTCGGATACGGTCCGTCGCGAAGCGCATGCCAAGGGGGCTGCATTTTTTGCGCGCGGCGAAGGCGCGTGGTTCGCCAACGGAGTGGTTTACTTCGTCTGCACGAGCGGCGGCGATCGGTCCAACGGCCAGGTGTGGGCGCACGATCCGAGTGCCGAGACGGTAACGCTGGTGGTCGAATCGGAGAATAGTTCCGAATTGGACAATCCGGACAACATCACCGTCGCGGCCGACGGTACGTTGTATCTTTGCGAGGATGGCGGCGGTGAGCAATTCGTGGTGGGCGTCACGCCGAAAGGCGGGCTCTTCAAGTTCGCGCGCAACGGCATTTTGCGTCCGGACCGCGGTGGCGCCGCCGATAACAGCGAATTTGCGGGCGTTTGTTTTTCGCCGAACGGTCGTCATATGTTCCTGAACAGCCAGAATATCGGCATCACCTTTTGCATTTGGGGACCGTGGGCGCGCCTGTGACCGGGCTTTCGGCGCAGCCTCTCCGCGGTAACGGTTGGCCGTGGTGGCGTGATGGAATTGACGGGACACTGCGATGTCATAAAGAACCGTCGATTCGTTACCTGTGCGAATCGATGATGAAAAGTGAAACGGTACTGCGCCGGGATGCTTGCTTGACACCCGTCAAGGCCTGGATTACATGGACGCACTTCCTTGGAATGGGGGTGTAGCTCAGTTGGTTAGAGCGCCGGCCTGTCACGCCGGAGGCCGCGGGTTCGAGTCCCGTCACTCCCGCCATTTTTCAAACTTTTATACATTTCAGTTCCGGCGGTTTTCAAACTTTCGGCCCTTTTCTGTTCCGGAGGCGCTTGGCCTGGGCATTCTGTGCCATTTCGTAATTCTTCGTATTCACGTAGGTATCAAGGATGCGTGCGCCATGGGCAATGGAATGCCCGGTCGAGGCCGCTATCTCGGCCACCGTCGCGCCGCCTTCGGCTCGCTCGGTCGCGGCCGTCCGTCGAATATCACGGAATTGTAAATCATCCGGAAGATTAATGGCGCGGCAGATGTTACGGAATCTGTGTTCAAAATTGTCTTTTCGGTACGGCCGACCATGCGGAGCGCGAATGATCGGCGCACCCGGCATCGGGATTGTGTCGCCGCGCGCTGCCTGGATCATCGCGATTGTGTCGGGCCATAGTGGGACGCGCTGATCCGTGCCTGTCTTTTGCTGTTTGAGCCAAAAACTCTCGCAGTCAAATTGCCCCCATGTCAGCGCCCGAATATCGCCAGGTCGGAGACTGGTGTCGTAGGCGATCTGGACAGCGAGGGCTATGCAAGGTCGCTCCATGTCGGTTGCGGCGCGGATGACGGCGGTGATCTGTTCCGGGTTCCAGACGTGCCGCCGCGGCGGCGGTTGCTTTATGCGGATCGCAAGGGTCGGATTTGAGCGAGTTAGCTCGAATCGGATACCGAATCCGAACACATAGCGGAACCATTTCATAATCTTTGCGGCGCGGTGAATACTGCCTCGCACCCGAAGCTTGTTGTAGAAGTGTTCGCAATGGTCGGGCGTAATCTTCTCTAGCCGCGTCGGGCCGAACAGCGGCTCCAGTATCTTCAGCGCGTATTCGAGTTCATCGACGGTGCGGGGTTTCTTTTCGCGGTATTCATTTGACGCTCGTAGACGCTCGACGAGATGGCCGAAAGTACCGGGGGGCGGGCAGGGGGCGGCCCGGTCGGCTCCAGGCCGCGCCGTATGGCGTCCCAGGAGGCATTAAGCGCCTTCGCACGGGCCTTGGCGGCGGTTAGGTCCGTTCCGAGGCTTTCCGAGAATATGCCAGCCTTGCGCATGGCGGGCGTGGCTTGAAAATAGAAACCGCTCGCCTTGATGACGAAGTGTCGGGGGAACTTACGTTGCCGTGCCATGTCCGAACTCTTCCAGACGGTGTGTCAGGCCATCGTCGTACTCAGCGCCCGCTCCGAGGCCGCTGCGCTGATCCCACCATAGATCGATAGCAATGCGATCCCACCGGCCCGTGAAGCTGTCAGGGCGCGGGAAACCCATAGAATAAAGCTGGCCCAACCGTTCCTCTGTGAACCAACTCGGACCACGACCGAGATAGCCCGCGGTCTCTTCGCGCGTCAGGCCGCGGGGCGGAAGGTTGAAACGGGGGCGGGCGGCCGTCATCACACGATGTCCTTTTCCCCGACCGTCTCATGTGCAAATGACATCAGTTGCCAGCGCCTTTTCTGCTGTCATTCTTTCCGGCGCGTCCGCTTATCCATCCGTCGATCAGCGACATGGTTGTGGCCCATTCGCCGTTCGGGAGCCGTGCAGCAGGAAAGTCTTCAGTGTCGATCCAGCGCCGGACCGTCCACCGGGAGCGCCGGAAAGGCGCACCTATGGCGGTGAGACCGACGAGAACAGGACCGTGCTGTGTTGCTTCCATGCAGCGCCTATGTGGCAGTTAAGTTGCGAACACATGCATTTCCTCGCGGACGCGCCCTTCATACCGCTGTGGCGTAATGAAACTGTCGTGAATCGGCAGCACCACAACGCCTTCCGCCAGCATCTTCTTCATAACGCGCTCGGCCATTTCGCTGTCTTGACGCTGCAACCGTAGACCTTCGCCGGAATGGAAGAATCGTTCGATTGGTCGGTGTCGCCGCTTAACCTGGCCGATGAGTTTCTCGGCCTTCCTCTTTGCACCAACGCCGCCGATCTCGTTGGTAACGGCGCGCACGGCGGTTAGATAGCTTTCGGCGTTTATCAGGACATTGAACGCCTTCTTGACCAGCGGACGTTTCCAGCCGTCTAGAGTGTAGGCGTCACCCTCAAGGCAGGCCCCGGTCATAGCGTACAGCATGCGCGGGTGCAGTTGCGCGTAGTCCGGCTCGGCAACGCGATCACCGTTTATTTTGAGATGTTCCCGATCATCCTTGCGGGCCTGCTGCCACCACGGACCATAAAGTCGGCCACCAAGTGTGAATCTCCCCCGGTTGAAGACTCGGTAAATCGTCTTCATCGCCGTGTAGAGAGTGTGTTCGCCAGAATGCAGTGTATCGCCGTCGCGCACGATGCCGGGGGCTTCCAAATCGACGCGCGTTGCCGCCAAGGCTTCGTTGAACTCTTCGAGGAAACGCCGCGCCGCCTCGGTGAATGCCGTGTCGCGGTAGTCAACCAGGTGCCCATCGTTGTCCTTCAGCCAAATTAGTTCACGGGGCGCATACAGCACAGGCAGCGGCGACATAACGCTTTCAAGCAGAGTTGGCGTCGCGCGGAAACGAGACTGCCATCCGAAATTTCCCGGCGGCTTTTTATCGTTCTCGAGCAGGCCGAGGCTGGCGAGCTGATCGATGACAGGCGGCACGGTACTGTAGGCGTAGTCGATGCCACGATAGCGTCCCCGGCCAGCGTAAAATGCCTTACGGCGGCTGTAGCTGATCCAACGATCCGGCTCGGCGCGGCCGGTGACCACGGCTTCGATTAGGATGGATGCGCGAGCGCGCTCGGCCGCCGCGGATGCCGTAGGAGGTAGATTCAGTCCATGCAGCCAGCGGTCATCCAGACATCGCCAATGAAAGCTCAACGGCCGGTCGCGTTCTAACTCATATCCATTCGCAGACGCCGGAACCGTCATTCGCGACCGCCTACCCGAACCGGGCGATCAGACTCGGAATACTCGCATCCGCAAGACAAACTCCTTGGCGGTTGCACATCCCTTCGACTCGGTCGCGATTTCTTTTCAAACACCACGCGGGGACGAGCGGGTTTCTGCGGGGCGCAATTTTCACTGAAAGTTTGAAGGGATGCAGAAATCTGCGAGTTGTCACAGACCTGTCACGCCGGAGGCCGCGGGTTCGAGTCCCGTCACTCCCGCCATTTCCCTTTATTCGCATAACTATAGGTAGAGTTACCTGCCGCGGCCGCCCATTTGCGCGCGTGCCCGTCGTCGCGCCGGTCTGGCGATTGCAGGAAGATCGCCGGGACAGCATAAACGGTTCGATGAATGCGGGACATTTTTGAATAGTTCCGCCTTTTACTTAGGGAATGCAGTCACTATAGTGCACTCGGTTTGGCGGGGTGGCGGTGCGAATGCGGCCGTCGCCGGTACAGCCGGAATTGCGCCATTGCGGGTGACGGCGCGGGGAGTGTAGGGGTGAAGAAGTAGATGGACGCGTTGCTCCGCGAATATCTGCCAATCCTGATTTTCTTGGGGATTGCAATCGGCATCGCCTTGGTCATGGTGACGGCGAGTTATATCGTCGCCCGACAGAAACCGGATTCGGAAAAGCTCTCGGCGTATGAATGCGGATTCGAAGCGTTCGACGACGCGCGGAGCCGCTTCGACGTTCGCTTCTATCTGGTCGCCATTCTGTTCATCATCTTCGATCTCGAATTTGCGCTGATCGTGCCGTTTGCCGTGTCGTTTGGCGATGTCGGCGCGAACGGGTTCTGGTCGGTGGTGATCTTCCTTGTCATCCTGACGATCGGCTTCATCTATGAGTGGCGGAAAGGAGCGCTCGAGTGGGAGTGACGGTACCGCCAAAGGGCGCTCCGCTGCCGCCCGGCGTCGATCAGGACGCAATTTTGCGCGCGGTTAACGACGAATTGACCGATAAGGGGTTCGTGGTCGCGCAGCTCGATAAAGTCGTCAATTGGGCGCGCACCGGATCGCTCTGGCCGATGACATTCGGTCTGGCCTGCTGCGCCGTGGAAATGATGCATGCCTATATGCCGCGCTACGACCTCGACAGGTTCGGCGTCGTGCCGAGGGCCAGTCCGCGGCAATCCGACGTTATGATCGTGGCCGGCACCTTGACCAACAAGATGGCGCCCGCGATGCGCAAGGTCTACGACCAGATGGCGGAGCCGCGCTGGGTGATTTCCATGGGGTCCTGCGCCAATGGCGGAGGTTATTACCACTACTCCTATTCGGTGGTGCGCGGCTGCGACCGCATCGTTCCCGTGGATATTTATGTGCCGGGTTGTCCGCCGACGGCCGAGGCTCTGGTATACGGAATTCTCCAACTGCAGAAGAAAATTCGCCGCACGGGCTCGATTGCCCGTTGATCGTCGGCAGGATCGAACGCACCTGATGAACGAGACCCAACAAGCAGTGCTGGAGGCGCGGGTTTACCTCGTCAGCCAACTATCGGCCGATGTGGACGATATCTCGGTGGTGAATGGCGAGTTGATCGTGCAGGTGCACGCCGATGTGCTGTTGCGGGTCGTCAAATTCCTGAGAAACGATGCGAACTGCCTGTTCCAAATGCTTATCGACATTTGTGGAGTCGATTTCCCCGAACGCGAGAAGCGGTTTGAGATCGTCTACAATTTGTTATCCTTGAAACAGAATTTGCGGCTCCGCATCAAGGTGTCGACCGACGAGAACACGCCGGTGCCGTCGGTGTCGTCGGTCTATCCGACCGCGGCTTGGTTCGAGCGCGAATGCTGGGATATGTACGGCGTTTTCTTCGGCGATCATCCCGATCTACGGCGAATCCTGACCGATTACGGTTTCGAGGGGCATCCCCTTCGCAAGGACTTTCCGCTCACCGGCTATGTGGAAGTCCGCTACGACGATGCGCAGCGGCGCGTGGTCTACGAGCCGGTGAAGTTGACGCAGGAATTTCGCAGCTTCGATTTCCTGAGCCCCTGGGAAGGCATGACGCCGACCTTGCCGGGCGACGAAAAAGCGGAACCGGAGAAGACGCCGTGACCACGGATCCGCTGATCAAAACGATGACCATCAATTTCGGGCCGCAGCATCCCGCGGCACACGGCGTTCTGCGCATGGTCATGGAGATGGACGGCGAGGTGGTCGAGCGAATCGACCCGCATATCGGGCTACTGCACCGCGGCACGGAAAAACTGATCGAATACAAGACCTATCTTCAGGCCATCCCGTATTTCGACCGGCTGGATTACGTCTCTCCGATGTGCCAGGAGCACGCCTTCGTGCTGGCCGGCGAGAAGCTCCTCGGCATCGAGCCGCCGCTCCGCGCGCAATACATCCGCGTACTGTTCGACGAGATCACGCGCATCCTCAATCATCTGTTGAACCTGACCGCCTTCGCCATGGATGTGGGGGCGATGACGCCGATGTTGTGGGGGTTCGAGCAGCGCGAGATCCTCATGGAGTTCTACGAGCGCGTGTCCGGCGCCCGGCTGCATGCGGCCTATTACCGGGTTGGCGGGGTGCACCAGGACATGCCGGCCGGGCTGATGGACGATATCAAGGAATGGGCCGAGCAGTTTCCGAAGTTCGTCGAGGATATGGAGACGCTGCTCAACGAAAATAGGATTTTCAAACAGCGCAGCGTGGATATCGGTATCATTTCGGCGGAAGACGCGATGGCGTGGGGCCTTACCGGACCGATGTTGCGCGGGTCGGGCGTCGCCTGGGATCTCCGCAAGGCCCAGCCCTATATGGTCTACGATGAACTCGATTTCGACATCCCCATCGGCAAGAATGGCGATTGTTACGACCGCTATCTGGTGCGGGTCGAGGAATTGCGGCAGAGCCTGCGCATTATCGATCAATGCATCGACAAGATGCCGGACGGTCCCGTGGCCCATGGCGACCACCGGGTGTCGCCGCCAAGCCGCGGCGAAATGAAGCGGTCGATGGAAGCCTTGATCCATCATTTTAAATTGTACACCGAAGGCGTCCATGTGCCGGCCGGGGAAACCTACACCGCGGTGGAAGCGCCGAAGGGCGAGTTTGGCGTCTATCTGGTGTCCGACGGCAGCAATCGGCCGTACCGCTGCAAGATTCGCGCACCGGGATTCGCGCATCTGCAGGCGATGGATTTCATGTGCAAGGGGCACATGCTGGCGGATTCGGTCGCCATTCTCGGGTCGATGGATGTCGTGTTCGGCGAGATCGATCGATAGGACGAAACAGGCGTGACGCAGGAAATGAGCGACGACTTTAAATTCACCGACGAAAACCTTGCGGAAGCGGAGAAAATAATTGCCCGCTATCCGGAGGGTCGGCAGCAGAGCGCGGTTCTTCCGCTGCTCGATCTGGCGCAGCGTCAGAACGGCGGCCATGCGGACGACGCGGTCATCGACATGGTGTCGGAGATGCTGGGGATGGCCCGCATTCGGGTGATGGAGGTGGCGACCTTCTACACCATGATCAACCTCGCGCCGGTCGGTAAATTCCATCTGCAATGCTGCACCACCACGCCCTGCTGGCTGCGCGGATCGGCGGAGGTCGTTGAGGCGATGCAGAAGCACCTCGGTATCGGCTACGGCGAGGTGACGAAGGACGGGATGTTCAGCATGGTCGAGGTGGAGTGCCTCGGCGGCTGCGTGAACGCGCCAATCGTGCAGATCAACGACGATTTCTTCGAAGACCTGGACGCGAAATCCGTCGTGCAGGTGCTCGACGCCCTGAAGAAGGGGGAAGCGCCGACACCGGGGCCGCAAATCGACCGTCAGACCTCCGGCCCGGCCGGCGGCTTGACCACACTGACCGATCTCGAACTGGCGAAAGAGTAGACGCTGATGCTGCAGGATAAGGACCGCGTCTTTACCAACCTCTACGGTCAGCACGATTGGGGACTGGCCGGCGCGCGCAAACGCGGCGATTGGGACAAGACCGGCGCGCTGATCAAGAAGGGGCGCGACTGGATCATCGAGGAAGTCAAGGCGTCCGGACTGCGCGGCCGCGGCGGCGCGGGCTTTCCGACCGGATTGAAATGGTCGTTCATGCCGAAGGAAGCGAGCGAGCGGCCGCATTACCTGGTGGTCAACGCGGATGAGAGCGAGCCCGGCACCTGCAAGGATCGGGATATCCTGCGGCACGATCCGCACAAGCTGGTCGAAGGCTGCCTGCTGGCGGGCTTCGCGATGGGCGCGCACGCGGCCTATGTGTACGTCCGGGGCGAATTCTACAACGAGGCGCAGCGGTTACAGGCAGCGGTTGACCAGGCATATGAAGCCAAACTCCTGGGGCCCAACGCCTGCGGTTCCGGCTGGGACTTCGACGTCTATGTCCATCGCGGCGCCGGCGCCTATATCTGCGGCGAGGAGACCGCGTTGCTCGAGAGCCTGGAAGGAAAGAAGGGCCAGCCCCGGCTGAAACCGCCATTCCCGGCGATGTCGGGCCTGTATGGCTGTCCGACCACGGTCAACAATGTGGAAAGTATCGCGGTCGCGCCGACCATCCTGCGCCGCGGCGCCACCTGGTTCGCCGGCTTCGGGCGGGAAAACAACACCGGCACGAAGGTGTTCTGTATCTCCGGCCATGTGGAAAATCCCTGCAACGTCGAAGAAGAAATGTCGATCCCCTTGAAGGAGCTGATCGAAAAGCATGCCGGCGGCGTGCGCGGCGGCTGGGACAATCTGCTCGCGGTGATCCCCGGCGGCAGTTCGACGCCGATGATTCCGAAACTGATCTGCGACGACGTGTTGATGGATTTCGACGCTTTGAAGGAAGTGCAGACCGGTCTCGGCACCGCCGCCGTGATCGTGATGGATAAATCGACGGATGTGATCAAGGCGATCGCGCGTTTGGCGTATTTCTACAAACACGAAAGCTGCGGCCAATGCACGCCGTGCCGCGAAGGCACCGGCTGGATGTGGCGGGTGCTGGAACGCATGGCGAAGGGCGACGCGTCGGTCGACGAAATCGATACGCTGCTCGATGTGTCGAAACAGGTCGAAGGGCATACGATTTGCGCGCTCGGCGACGGTGCCGCCTGGCCGGTTCAGGGGCTGATCCGCCATTTCCGGGATGAGATCGAAAGCCGCATCCTCGCCAAGAAGGGCAGCGGCGCGAAAGCGGCCTGACGGGAGCACCGAATGCCGAAACTCACGATCAACGGACAGGAAATCGAGGTCGATGCCGGCCTCACGGTGCTGCAGGCCTGCGAGCAGGCGGGCGTCGAAATCCCGCGCTTCTGCTATCACGAACGGCTGTCGATCGCCGGTAACTGCCGGATGTGTCTGGTCGAGGTCAAGCCGGGACCGCCGAAGCCGGCGGCCTCCTGCGCCTTGCCCGTGGCGGACGGGATGGAAGTGTTCACCGACACGCCGATGGTGACCAAGGCGCGCAAGGGCGTCATGGAATTCCTGCTGATCAACCATCCGCTCGACTGTCCGATCTGCGATCAGGGCGGCGAATGCGATTTGCAGGACCAGGCGATGGCCTACGGGTACGACGGTAGCCGGTACGACGAGAACAAGCGCGCGGTCAAAGAGAAATACATGGGGCCTTTGATCAAGACGATCATGACCCGGTGCATTCACTGCACGCGCTGCATCCGGTTCTGCGCCGAGGTTGGCGGCGTCGAGGACATCGGCATGATCAACCGGGGCGAAAACGCCGAGATAACCACATTGGGCGAGGCTGTAGGGTCGGAAATGTCCGGCAATGTCATTGACTTGTGCCCGGTCGGCGCGTTGACGTCCAAGCCCTACGCCTTTACCGCGCGGTCCTGGGAGCTGACCAAGACCGAAAGCATCGACGTCATGGATGCGGTCGGCAGTAATATCCGCGTCGACGCCCGCGGCAACGAGGTGATGCGCGTGCTGCCGCGGCTCAACGAAGACGTGAACGAGGAGTGGATCTCGGACAAGACGCGGTTCGCGTGCGACGGCTTGAAACGCCAGCGCCTGGACCGGCCGTATCTGCGCAAGGATGGCAAACTGTCGCCGGTCGGCTGGCCCGAGGCGTTTACCGCCATTGCGGATAAGGTCAAATCGGTAGGACCCGACAAGGTCGCGGCCATCGCCGGAGACCTGTGCGACGTCGAAACGCTGTTCGCGATGAAGGAATTGATGGCGGGCATCGGATCGCCGAATTTGGATTGCCGCCAGGATGGCGCGGCGCTCGACGCATCGGTGCGCGCCAGCTACCTGTTCAATACGACGATTGCCGGGATCGAGGACGCCGATGCCTGCCTGATCATCGGCAGCAATCCCCGATGGGAAGCGCCGATCATTAATGCGCGGCTGCGCAAACGCTGGCTGATGCGCGGTTTCGAGGTCGGCGTCGTCGGACCGCGTCACGATCTGGGATTCGAAACGACCTACCTCGGCGCCGGGCCGGAAACGTTGGACGCGATTGCCAAGGGCGATGCGCCCTTCGCCGATGTGTTGCGCAACGCCGAGCGGCCGATGCTGATCCTGGGCATGGGCGCGCTGGCCCGGCCGGATGGCGCGGCGGTGCTGGCGGCGGCGCGGGCGATTGCCGAGGAATTCGGCATGGCGAGCGATGAGTGGAACGGTTTCAATGTCTTGCATACCGCGGCGGCGCGTGTCGGCGGGCTCGATCTCGGTTTCGTTCCGGGCAAGGACGGTAAGACGACCAGCGAGATTCTCGACGGCGCGGCATCCGGCGACATCGGCCTGGTTTACCTGCTCGGCGCGGATGAAGTGGATATGGCGAAGCTCGACACGGCCTTCGTGGTGTATCAGGGGCATCACGGCGATGCGGGCGCGCATGCGGCGGACGTAATCCTGCCGGGCGCCGCCTATACCGAAAAGAATGCGATCTACGTCAACACCGAAGGCCGCGTGCAATTGGCGCAGCGGGCGGTCTTCCCGCCCGGCGACGCGCGCGAGGACTGGGCGATCCTGAGGGCGCTGTCGGAGCATCTGGGCACTCCCCTCGGCTTCGATACGCAGGCGGCGCTGCGGGAAAGCCTGCGGGCGGCGCATCCGGGTTTCCTGGCGATCGACACCGCCGAGCCGGCAAAATGGCAGGCCTTCGGCGAGAAGGGCAAGATGACGCGCGAACCCTTCGAGTCGCCGATTGCGAGTTTCTATATGACCGATCCGATCAGCCGCAATTCGGAAACGATGGCGCGCTGCGTCGAGGAATTGACGGATCCATCCAAGGAGGCAACCGGCACCGATGGCTGAAGTCTCTCTGCCCGCATTCCTGCAGGACTACGTGATTCCGACCGCCTGGATCATCGGCGGCATTCTGGCGATTGTCGTGCCGGTGCTGTTGTCGGTGGCGTATCTGACGCTGGCCGAACGCAAGGTGATCGGCTGGATGCAGCTTCGCAAGGGGCCGAATGTGGTGGGCTGGTTCGGTTTGTTGCAGCCGATTGCGGACGGGCTCAAGCTGTTCACCAAGGAGACCATCATTCCGGCCAGCGCAAACCGGGTGATCTTCTTCCTGGCGCCGATCGTCACCTTCGTGCTGAGCCTGATCGCCTGGGCCGTCATTCCGTTCGGGCCGGGATTGGTGTTGGCCGACATCAATGTCGGATTTCTGTATCTGTTCGCGATTTCGTCGCTTGGCGTGTACGGCATCATCATGGCCGGCTGGGCGTCGAACTCGAAATTCGCGTTCCTCGGCGCGCTTCGTTCGGCAGCCCAAATGGTGTCCTACGAAGTCTCGATCGGCTTCGTGATCATCACGGTGCTGCTTGTGGTGGGCTCGCTGAACCTGTCGCAAATCGTGCTGGCGCAATCGGGCGGCATCCTGGACTGGCACGCCTTTTCCCTGTCGCCGTTCCTGCTGCCCATGTTCGTGGTGTTCTTCGTCTCGGCGCTGGCGGAAACCAACCGGGCGCCGTTCGACCTGCCGGAAGCCGAAGCGGAGCTGGTATCGGGGTACAACGTCGAATATTCGTCGATGACCTTCGCCATGTTCTTCCTCGGCGAATACGCGAACATGATCCTGATGAGCGGAATGACCGTGATTCTGTTCCTCGGCGGCTGGCTGCCGCCGTTCGAGGTCTTTCCCTTTACCCTTGTCCCCGGGCCCATCTGGTTCGGATTGAAAATCGCGTCCGTCCTGTTTGTCTTCCTATGGGTGCGCGCCACATTCCCGCGATACCGCTACGATCAGCTGATGCGGCTCGGTTGGAAAATCTTCCTGCCGCTGTCGTTGATCTGGGTGGTTTTCACGGCAGGCTGGCTGCTTGCCTTCGATATGGTCCCGCCGGCCGGCGGCGTCTGAAGCGCGACGGAGGAACCGAGCAATGGCATTCATCGATCGAACCGCACGCGCTTTCCTGCTGGCCGAACTGGTCAAGGGGATGTCCTTGACCTTGCGCAGCATGTTCCGGCGCAAATACACGGTGAATTATCCCTATGAAAAAGGGCCGCTCAGTCCGCGGTTCCGGGGTGAGCACGTGTTGCGGCGCTATCCCAATGGGGAGGAACGCTGCATCGCCTGCAAGCTCTGCGAGGCGATCTGCCCGGCGCAAGCCATCACCATCGAGGCGGAGCCCCGCGAAGACGGCAGCCGGCGGACCACGCGCTACGACATCGACATGACCAAATGCATCTATTGCGGGCTGTGTCAGGAAGCCTGTCCGGTAGACGCGATCGTCGAGGGACCGAATTTCGAATTCGCCACGGAAACGCGCGAAGAACTCTTCTACAACAAGGAAAAACTGCTGGCGAACGGCGACCGGTGGGAGCCTGAAATCGCGGGCAATATTGCATTGGATGCGCCGTATCGCTAAACACACCTGGCTCGCGCGGCCCGGCATCTGGAGGGGAAAAGTGCTGAAGGCCGGCGCAAGTCCGCATCGCGATGCGGCAGTGAGGGGGGAAGGATGATCATTCAGGCGCTGGCGTTCTATCTGTTCGCCTTCGTGGCGGTCGTGGCCGGCGTCATGGTCGTCTCCGCGCGAAATCCGGTGCATTCGGTGCTGTTTTTGATCCTGGCGTTTTTCAGCGCTGCCGCCCTGTTCGTGTTGATGGGGGCCGAGTTCCTGGCGATGATTCTGGTCGTCGTCTATGTGGGCGCGGTTGCGGTGCTTTTCCTGTTTGTCGTCATGATGTTGGACATCAACTTTGCCGAACTGCGCCGAGGATTCCTGCAATACCTTCCGATCGGCGCCTTGATCGGGCTGATCCTGCTGGCGGAGCTGATTCTGATTTTCGGCAGCTGGGGATTCGCGCCGAATTTGAGCGCCGCGGCGCCGACGCCGCCGGTCGATCAGATCAGTAACACCCACGCGCTGGGTAAGTTGCTGTATACGCGTTATTTCTACCTGTTTCAGGCTTCCGGCATGATCCTGCTGGTGGCGATGCTGGGCGCGATCGTTCTGACCTTGCGGAGCCGGCCCGGCGTGCGCCGCCAGAAAATATCCGATCAGGTCGCCCGGCGTCGCGAGGATTCGATCGAGGTCGTCAAGGTTACCTCGGGGGGCGGGATCTGATGTTGGAAATCGGGTTGGCGCACTACCTGACCGTGTCGGCGATTCTCTTCGTGCTCGGGCTATTCGGAATTTTCCTGAACCGCAAGAATGTCATCATTATCCTGATGTCGATCGAGTTGATGTTGCTCGCCGTCAACATCAATTTCGTTGCGTTCTCGGCCCATTTACAGGATCTCGTCGGACAGGTATTCGCCATTTTCGTCCTGACGGTGGCGGCTGCCGAGGCGGCCATCGGTCTTGCCATTCTCGTCGTCTACTATCGCAACCGCGGGTCGATTGCGGTCGAAGACATCAACATGATGAAGGGCTGACCGCCGATGGAAGTCGCAGTCGTTCTGCTGCCATTGCTTGGCGCGATTATCGCCGGTTTGTTCGGCCGCTATCTTGGCGATCGCGGATCGATGCTGGTGACCTGCATCCTGTTGAGCGTGTCGGCCATTCTGTCCTGGGTCCTGTTTTACGTGGTCGCACTGAACGACAGCCCGCGCACGGTGACGCTGTTCTCCTGGATGGATGTGGCGGGGTTCACCTTTTCATGGGCCTTGCTGGTAGATCAGTTGACCGCGGTGATGTTGATCGTGGTCACCACGGTTTCCGCGGTCGTCCACTGGTATTCGATCGGTTACATGGAGCACGATCCGGGAAAGCCGCGGTTCTTCGCCTATCTCAGCCTGTTTACCTTTTTCATGCTGATGCTGGTGACCTCGGACAATCTGGTGCAGCTGTTCTTCGGTTGGGAAGGGGTCGGCCTGGCGTCCTATCTGCTGATCGGTTTCTGGTACAAGAAGCCGTCGGCCAACGCCGCGGCGATCAAGGCCTTCGTCGTCAACCGGGTGGGCGATTTCGGCTTTGCGCTCGGTATCTTCGGCGTCTTCGTGCTGTTCGGCTCGATCGAATTGACGCAGATCTTCGGCGCCGTCGCCGGCAAGGCCGATGCGCAGCTGGTTTTCCTGGGCGTCGAGTTTCACGCCGTGACGGTGTTGTGTCTCCTGCTGTTCATGGGCGCCATGGGAAAATCCGCGCAACTCGGGCTGCACACCTGGCTGCCCGACGCCATGGAAGGTCCGACCCCGGTCTCCGCATTGATCCATGCGGCGACCATGGTCACCGCCGGCGTCTTCATGGTGTGCCGCCTGTCGCCGCTGTTCGAGTATTCGGAAGTCGCGCTCGCGGTCGTTACCGTGGTCGGCGCATCGACGGCCTTCTTCGCCGCGACCGTCGGACTGACGCAGAACGACATCAAGCGGGTCATTGCCTATTCGACCTGCTCCCAGCTCGGCTACATGTTCTTTGCCGCCGGCGTCTCGGCCTATGGCGCGGCGATGTTCCATCTGTTCACCCACGCCTTCTTCAAGGCGCTGCTGTTCCTCGGCTCCGGCTGCGTCATTCATGCGATGTCCGACGAGCAGGACATGCGGCGGATGGGCGGGATATGGAAACTGGTGCCGATCACCTACGCTTTCATGTGGATCGGCAGCCTGTCGCTGATGGGAATCGGGATTCCGGGCGTGTTCGGATTGTCCGGCTTCTATTCCAAGGACATCATCATCGAAGCCGCCTGGGCGGCGCACAGTCCGGTCGGGCAGTACGCCTATGTGCTGGGAATTGCGGCGGCGCTGATGACCGCCTTCTACTCGGTGCGACTGATCATGATGACCTTCCATGGAACGCCGCGCTGCGACGAGAAGACGCTGGCGCATGTGCACGAAGCGCCGCCGATCATGTGGGTGCCGCTGGTGGTGCTGGTGGTCGGCTCGGTGATTGCCGGCGGCGTTGCCTATAACGCTTTCGTAGGGCCGGGCATGAACGCCTTCTGGGGCGATTCGATCCTGGTGCTGAAACAGCACACCGCGCTGGTCGATGCTCATCATGCGCCGTTGCTGGTCAAGTTGTCGCCGCTGCTGATGGGCGGGATCGGCATCGCCCTTGCGGTGTGGATGTACAAGTTCGCGCCGGGCATGCCCCGCAAGCTGTCGCGCGCGTTCCGCCCGCTCTATGCGTTTTCGTACAACAAATGGTATTTCGACGAATTGTATGACCGGATCTTCGTGCGGCCCGCCTTCGCGCTGGGATACGCATTCTGGAAATCGGGCGACGGGGCGCTGATCGACGGCGTCGGACCCGACGGCATCGCCGCGACCACATTGCGTATCGCCCGCAAAATAAGCGGATTGCAGAGCGGCTATGTATACCACTATGCCTTCGCCATGTTGATCGGCGTCGTATTGCTGGTCACCTGGTATCTGTACGGCCAGGGGGCGGGGTAGGGCGATGCTTTTGGATATTCCAATTCTCAGCATCGTTACCTTTCTCCCGCTGGTGGCGGCGCTGTTCATCCTGGTTGTGATCCGGGGCACCGAAAATCCGGAGCTGGTCGCCGGCAATGCGCGGTGGGCCGCGTTGTTCGCCTCCTGCGCCACCTTCCTCGGATCGCTGCTCATCTGGTTCTATTTCGACTCCGCGACGCCGGATTTCCAATTCGTCGAGGTCGTGCCGTGGCTGCCGGAATACGGCATCAACTACAAGATGGGCGTCGACGGCATTTCGATGTTCTTCGTGCTGCTGTCGACCTTCCTGACGCCGATTTGCATCCTGGCGAGCTGGACCGCGATCAAGGAACGCGTCCGCGAATACATGATCGCCTTCCTGGTCCTCGAGACCTTCATGGTCGGCATGTTCTGCGCCCTCGATTTCATCGTCTTTTATATCTTCTTCGAAGCGGTCCTGATCCCGATGTTCCTCATTATCGGCGTCTGGGGCGGACCGCGGCGGGTTTACGCGGCCTTCAAGTTCTTCCTGTATACCCTGTTGGGCTCCGTGCTGATGCTGCTGGCGATCATCATGCTGTACAATCAGGGGAAGACGACCGACATCGTCGCCCTGCTCGAGCTGCGGCTCGATCCCGATTTACAGACGTGGTTATGGCTCGCTTTCTTCGCGTCCTTCGCCGTCAAGATCCCCATGTGGCCGGTACATACGTGGCTGCCGGACGCCCATGTCGAGGCGCCGACCGCCGGGTCGGTCATCCTGGCCGGCGTGCTGCTCAAGATGGGGGGATACGGTTTCCTGCGCTTCTCGATCGCCATGCTGCCGGTGGCGTCCGATTATTTCGCGCCCTTCGTCTTTGCCCTCAGCGTCGTTGCGGTGATCTATACCTCGCTCGTTGCGCTCGCGCAGGAGGACATGAAGAAGCTGATCGCGTATTCGTCGGTGGCGCATATGGGGTTCGTGACCGTCGGCATCTTCGCGATGAACGAGCAGGCGGTGACCGGTGCAATCATCCAAATGCTCAGCCATGGCGTCGTTTCGGCCGCCCTGTTCCTGTGCGTCGGCGTCGTGTATGACCGGATCCATAGCCGCGAAATCGCGTCCTATGGCGGGCTGGTCAACCGAATGCCGAAATACGCGGCGGTGTTCATGCTGTTCATGCTGGCTTCCGTCGGCCTGCCGGGGACCAGCGGTTTCGTCGGCGAAATTCTCATCCTGGTGGGCATCTTCAAGGTCAGCACCTGGGTCTGCGCCCTCATTGCGACCGGCATGGTGCTGGGCGCGGCCTACATGCTGTATCTCTATCGGCGGGTCATCTTCGGCGAGTTGACCAAGGATGCGCTCAAGACGATCAAGGATTTGCACTGGCGCGAAGTTACGGTATTCGTCCCACTGATTCTCGTGGTGCTTTGGATGGGCATTTACCCACGGTCGTTCCTTGCGCCGATCGAAGTCTCGGTGGTGAAACTGGTCGGGCAATATAACGCAGCGCTGGCGGCCGCCGGCAAAGCGCCCGCCGTGGCGGCGCGGTGAGGTAGCACAATGAATTCCTTGGTAACCGAACTGCCCGTCATGATGCCGGCCCTGCCGGAAATCCTGCTCGCGATTTTCGCCATGGCGTTGATGATGGTCGGCGTCTTCGTGAGCGACAAACGGGCCTATCGCTCGGTTTCGACCTTCGCGATCGTAACCCTGCTGATCACGCTGTTCCTGGTGATCGCCATGGGCGGTAAGCAAACTTTCGCGTTTCACGGCCTCTTCGTCGTCGATCGGTTCGCCGTTTATATGAAGGCTTTGGTCATCGTCGGCTCGGTCGTCACGCTGATCATGAGCGATCGCTTCCTGCGGCGTCAGGATATGGGCCGCTTCGAGTATCCCGTCCTGATCGTGCTGGCCACGCTCGGCATGATGATGATGATCTCCGCGCATGATCTCATTTCGCTGTATCTGGGGCTGGAACTGCAGAGTCTGAGCCTCTATGTCATCGCCGCTTTCCAGCGCGACTCGACCCGGTCGACGGAAGCGGGGCTGAAGTATTTCGTGCTCGGCGCCTTGTCGTCCGGGTTGCTGCTGTACGGCTGCTCGATGATCTATGGGTTTACCGGCAGCACCGATTTCGCCGTTCTGGCGACGCACTTTACGGCGGGACAAGCCACGGCGGTCGGCCCCATTGTCGGTCTGGTTTTCCTGATCGCCGGATTGGCGTTCAAGGTGTCCGCGGTGCCCTTTCACATGTGGACGCCGGACGTCTACGAGGGCGCGCCGACGCCGGTCACCGCCTTCTTTGCGGTGGCGCCAAAGATCGCCGCGATTGCGCTTTTCCTGCGCGTCATGATGGGGCCGTTCGAAGGCCTGATCGCCGAATGGCAGCAGATCATCGTCTTCGTGTCGATCCTCTCGATGGCGCTCGGCGCCTTTGCGGCGATCAACCAGCGCAACATCAAGCGGCTGATGGCCTACAGCTCTATCGGCCATGTGGGATACGCGCTCATCGGTCTTGCCGCCGGCGGCAAGGAAGGCGTGACCGCGGTTCTGGTCTATATGACGATCTATCTGGTCATGACGACCGGCACCTTCGCCTGCATTCTGTGCATGCGCCGCAAGGGGGAAATGGTCGAAACGATCGATGACCTGGGCGGACTCAGCAAGACGCAGCCGAAGCTGGCGCTGGCACTGCTCGTCTTCATGTTTTCCATGGCGGGCATCCCGCCGCTGGCCGGGTTCTTCGGCAAATTGTACATCTTCATGGCCGCCATCAATGCGGGACTCTATGCGCTCGCCATCATCGGCGTGATCGCCAGCGTGGTCGGCGCGTTCTATTACGTGCGGATCGTGCGCATTGCGTATTTCGACGATGCGCTGGAAGCCTTCGAACAGCCGATCGGCAAGGCGTTGACGGCGGTACTGGCCGTGACCGCGATCGTTACCGCCGTGTTCTTTATCGGGCTGTCGCCGGTGCTGGACGTCGCCGAAGCGGCGGCCCTCTCGCTGCTGAAGAGCTGACGCCGCCCGCGCGCATGGGCGCCCCGATCACGCTACCGGAACCCTACACGCTCATCGAGCATGCCGATCTCGCTTCCACGAATGACGAAGCGTCGCGTCTGGCCGTGGCCGGCGCCGCCGATGGCACCGTGGTCCGGGCCGATCGCCAGCGCGCCGGACGGGGGCGCCGCGGCCGGTCCTGGCAGTCGCCGCCCGGCAACCTCTATTGCTCGATCGTGGCGCGCCCCGCGGTCTCCCCGGCCGAGGCCGCGCAACTCTCCTTCGTCACCGCCGTCGCCCTGGCGGACACCCTGGCCGCCTTGCTGCCGCCGGCATGCGCGGTGCGACAGAAATGGCCCAACGACGTGCTGGTGGACGGCGCGAAGGTGGCGGGGATCCTGCTCGAATCGTCTGGAGGCAGCGTGGGCAATGTAGATTGGGTGGTAATCGGCTGCGGCCTCAACGTGACGGAAGCGCCATTGGATACGGCGTATCCCGCCACAAGCCTGCAGGCGGCAGGCGCGGCCGGTCTCGATGCCGCCGGCGTGTTGCCGCTGTTCCTGACGCAGTTGCACCGGTGGCGCGGGCAATGGGAAGCTGACGGCATGACGCCCGTGCGCGACGCCTGGTTAAATCGGGCGCATGGTTTGGGGAAAAAATTGACGGTTCGGTTGCCCGATCGGGAAATTCCCGGGATATTCGGCGGTATGGACCGAACCGGTGCGTTGCTCCTCGACCTTGCAGATGGTACCCGTCAAACCATCTCCGCCGGAGATATCTACTTCGGGTGACCGTCGAGAAAGGGTTGAACGGTGCTGCTTGCCATTGATTCCGGCAATACCAACGTGGTTTTCAGCGTTTCCGATAACGGCGACCGCAAGGGCGTCTGGCGCTGCCACAACAATCCCAAGCGGACCGCCGACGAATATGCGGTCTGGCTGACCCAGCTCATGGGCCTGCAAGGCATCGAGGTCGCGGATATCGACGCCGCGATCATCGCCAGCGTGGTGCCCGAAGCGCGGTTCAACCTGGTCACGCTGTGCGAGAGCTTTTTCGGCTGCCCGACGATGCTGGTCGGGGAGCCCGGTGTTGACCTGGGTATCGAAATCCTGATCGACCGGCCGGATCAGGTCGGTGCGGACCGATTGGCAAACGCGGTCGCGGCGAAGAGCTCATACGGCGGCCCGCTGATTATTATCGATTTCGGCACGGCGACGACTTTCGAATTGACCGATGCCGACGGCAATTATATCGGCGGCGTCATCGCACCGGGCATCAACCTGTCGGTCGACGCGTTGTATCGCGCCTCGGCCCTGTTGCCGCGGATCAACATTCGCAAGCCGGAACAGGTGATCGGCAAGGCGACGATCCCGGCGATGCAATCCGGCGTTTTTTGGGGATACATCGCGATGATCGAAGGGCTAGTCGAGCGAATTCGCGGAGAGGCGGGGGGAGACCCGACCGTCATCGCCACCGGCGGGCTGGCGCCGTTATTCGCGGGAGAGACCGACGTCATTCAACATATCGACCGCAATTTGACGGTGCGCGGCCTCGAGGAAATCTACCAGCGGAACCGCACCGCATGAGCGACTATCTCTCGAACGGCGCACCGGGCAAGGATGAGTTGTTGTTTCTGCCGCTCGGCGGCGCCGGTGAAATCGGCATGAATCTCAACCTCTATGGGCATGCGGGAAAATGGCTGATGGTCGATCTCGGCATTACCTTTCGGGACGACACGACGCCGGGCGTCGAAGTCATCATGCCCGATCCGTCCTTTATCGAGGAGCGGCGCGACGACCTTGCGGGGCTGGTGCTCACGCACGCCCATGAGGATCATCTGGGGGCGGTGCAGTATGTCTGGGACCGGTTGCGCTGTCCCGTCTATGCAACGCCGTTTACCGCCGCGCTGCTGCGCCGCAAACTGGCCGAGACCGATCTGCTCAAGCGCGTGCCGCTCACCGAAATTCCGCTTTCGGGCAGCTTCAAGGTCGGGCCGTTCGATATCGAATTGATTACGCTAACCCATTCGATTCCGGAACCGAACGCGGTGGTGATTCGCACCGGCGCGGGTACGGTCATGCATACGGGCGACTGGAAGCTCGATCCGACGCCGCTGGTCGGCGCGACCGCCGACGAGGCGGCGTTGATCCGGGTCGGCGAAGAAGGCGTGCTCGCCATGGTCTGCGATTCGACCAATGTGCTGGTGCCCGGCGAATCCGGCTCGGAGGCGGATGTGCGCGAGAACCTGGTGGAGCTGGTGGGACAGTTCAAGAACCGGGTCGCGGTCGCCTGCTTTTCCTCCAACGTGGCGCGGCTGGAGACGATCGCCCATGCGGGCGCGGCGCATGGCCGCGACGTGGCGCTGGTCGGCCGGTCGCTCTGGCGCATGTACGACGCGGCGAAGGAGGCGGGTTACATGACCGATCTCCCGCCATTCGTCAGCGAGACCGATGCGGGTTTTCTGCCCCGGGAGAAGACCCTGATCATCTGTACCGGAAGTCAGGGAGAGCCGCGCGCCGCGTTGACCCGGATCGCAAACGGCGATCATCAAGCGGTCGACCTCGACGCCGGCGATGCGGTGATCTTTTCAAGCCGCGTCATTCCCGGCAACGAAATGGCGATCAACCGGCTGCAAAACCGGCTCAGTCAACGCGGCATCGAGGTGGTTACCGCGAATGGCGATGACATTCACGTGTCCGGCCACCCGGCGCAGGACGAACTGGCGCAGATGTATCAATGGGTGCGGCCCAGGATTGCGGTTCCGGTACATGGCGAATCCCGGCATCTCTATGCCCATGCGAAGCTGGCGCGCGCCTGCCAGGTGCCGCAATCGGTTGTCGTCCACAACGGCGACTTGGTGCGGCTCGCGCCCGGCGACGCGGAGATCATCGACGAGGTGTTCAGCGGCCGGCTGGCGCTCGACGGCAATCGCCTGATCAATCTCAACAGCCACACCATCAGGGATCGTCGCAAGATGACCTTCCACGGCTCTGCCGTCGCGACCGTGATCATGGACGGCAAGGGCAATTTGCATGGGGAGCCGATCGTCAGCATGCAGGGCGTGCTCGACGACGATGCGGAAGCGGACGTTCTGGACGAAGTGATCGACGCGCTGATCGATGCGCTCGAGGGCATGTCGGCCAAAGACCGGCACGACGATGACGCCGTGAGCGAACGTGCGCGCCGCGCGGTCCGCCGCTGTTTGCGCGATGTTTGCGGCAAGCGGCCGGAGACCGATATTCATCTGGTGCGCCTATAGGGGCGACGGAACGGGAAAGGCGGGACATGATCGGTAAGCTGAACCATGTCGCCATTGCGGTGCCCGATCTGGATGCCGCAACGGCGGTATACAGGGACACGCTTGGCGCCCGGGTGTCCGATCCCCTGGCGCTGGCGGCGCATGGGGTGACCACCGTGTTCGTGGATCTGCCGAACACCAAGATCGAATTGCTCCAGCCGCTCGGCGCGGACTCGCCGCTGGCCAAGTTTCTCGACCGCAATCCGTCGGGCGGCGTTCATCATGTCTGTTACGAGGTCGAGGACATCGCGGCGGCGCGGGATCGCCTGCGGGCCGATGGCGCGACCGTGCTCGGCGACGGGGAGCCGAAGCCGGGTGCGCATGGCAAACCGGTGCTGTTTCTGCACCCGAAGGATTTCTGCGGCACATTAATTGAACTGGAACAGGTGTAGGCGATGAGTTGGTTCAGCGGAACGCTGGTCTTCCTGGTGATCTGGTGGCTGGTACTGTTCATGGTTCTGCCCTGGGGCAACCGCGCCGTCGAAGACCCGGAACCGGGCCACGCGACCAGCGCCCCGGCGAAACCGCGGATTGCCCTGAAGTTCGCGATAACGACCGGAATCGCCCTGGTGATGTTCGTGATTGCCTACGCGGTGACAGAGGCGGGGCTGATCAATTTCCGGGGAATACCGGAGTAGTTGGCGGAGCTGTGTAACTCGGCCTGCAGGGCCGCTTGTGTTCAGGGTAACATGCAATTTCAATCGCCCCCCTTGCGGGCGTACACATCCACGGGCAGGATCGGGACCCGTCGGGAATCGCTACGTTTCCTATATTGCAAACTGAATCGGCGCTGTTGTCCCGCGCCGGGAGAGAAAAGTCATGGGTGCGACCGCCGCGAAAGTGCTGCTTCAGACACTTAAAATGCATGGCCTGGACCGGGCGTTCTGCGTCCCCGGCGAGAGCTATCTCGCCGTGATGGACGAGCTTTGCGACGATCCGATCATCGAGTTCGTGACCTGCCGGCATGAGGGTGGCGCGGCGTTCATGGCGCTGGCGGATGCGAAGATCACCGGCAAGGCCGGCGTGGTGTTCGCCAGCCGGGGGCCGGGTGCCACGAATGCGTCGATTGCCGCCCATTCCGCCGAACAGGGCGCCCATCCGCTGGTGCTCATGCTGGGGCAGGTGTCGAACACCAAGATCGGGCGCGGTGCGGTGCAGGAGATGGATTTCACCAAGACCTTCGCCGACATGGCGAAGTCGATCGAACAGGTCGACGATCCGGACCGCATGGCGGAGATTCTCGCCCGCGCCATTCATATCGCCGAAAGCGGCACGCCGGGGCCGGTCGTGGTCGGGTTGCCGACCAATGTCTTGGCGGCCATGACCGATGCGAAACCGATCGGGCGTCAGAAGATGGCGCATGTGCGGCCGTCCGATGCGGACGTTGCGGCCATTGCCGACATGCTGGCCTCCGCCGAACGGCCGATCATGATCGTCGGCGGCCGCGCCGGATCGCCGGAAGCCCGCCGCGCGTTGCGCGCCGCGAGCGAGGCCTATTGCATCCCCGTATATGGGACCTTCGAACACCAGGACGTGTTCGACCACGACCATCCGAATTTCGCCGGCGAGCTGGGGATCCGGCCGCCGACGTCGCTGCAGGCGGCAGCGCGCGAGGCCGATCTGGTGCTCGCGGTCGGCACGCGGATGGGCGAGATGACGACGCTTGGCGGCTCCGTGCCGGCAGCGGGCGCACAATTGGTGCATGTCTATCCGGATGCCAGCAAGATCGGCCTGACCGTCCCGGCGATGCTGGGCGTGGTCAGCGATGCGACGCCGTTCCTCGAGGCGCTTGCGGGTCAGAACGCGCCGCCGCCCTCCGACAAGCGCAAGGCCTGGGTCGAGAAGGCCCACGCGGGATACGTGGAGTCGGCGAAGCTGGTCGTGCGGGATGCATCGGACGGCGTCGATTTCGGGCATATGATCGCGGCGATGCAGGATCAACTGGCCGATGACGCGGTCATTACGTCGGATGCGGGGAGCTTCGCCAGTTGGATGCATCGGCACTACCGGTTCAAGTCGACACAAACCCTGCTCGGGTCGGAAGCGGGTGCGATGGGCATGGGCGTTCCCGCGGCGGTCGCCGCCGCGTTGCGGCATCCGGACCGGCAGGTTGTCGCCCTGGTCGGCGACGGCGGCGTGTTGATGACCGGATCGGAGCTCGCCACCGCGGTGAAGGAAAAAGCCAAGATTCGCGTGGTGATTTCCAACAACGCTCATTACGGCACGATCCGCCTGCATCAGGAAATGCACTATCCCGGCCGGGCTTCCGGCACCAACGATCTGGTCAATCCGGATTTCGCCGCCTGGGCGCGTGCATTCGGGGCCACGGGCCTGACGGTCAACACGCCGGAAGAGGCGGCGTCGGCGCTGAAGGAAGCGCTGGCGGCGGACGGTCCGGCGGTCATCGACGTCCATACCAGTCTCGAAAACGTCGATTCGGCCAACACGATCTCCGATCTGCGGGCCGGGTGAGCCACTACTGCGACAGCGCGCCGGGTCATCCGCAGCATGGGCCCTATCACGACACGGAATACGGATTTCCGGCGCGGGACGATGCCGTGCTGTTCGAGCGGCTGGTGTTGGAGATCAATCAGGCGGGATTGTCCTGGCTGACGATCCTGAAGAAGCGGGAGGCCTTCATGGCAGCCTATGCGGGCTTCGACGTGGATCGGGTCGCCGAATTCGGCGAGCGGGACCGCGCGCGGCTGCTGGCCGATGCGGGAATCATTCGGAACCGGCTCAAGGTCAATGCGGCCATCGAAAACGCCCGGCGCGTTCGGGATTTGCGGGATCGGCATGGCAGCTTCGCCGAATGGCTGGACAGCCATCACCCGCTGCTGAAGGACGATTGGGTGAAGCTGTTCCGGAAGACGTTCCTGTTCACCGGCGGCGAAATCACCGGCGAGTTCCTGATGAGCCTCGGGTACATCCCCGGCGCGCATCGTGCGGGGTGTCCGGTGATGGAAAGAATCGCCAAACACCAGCCGCCGTGGCTGGATGCGCCTGAGAGATTTTGGGAATAGAACGTGCGGCGCCCGGATGCAGGCAAAGAAAAAGGGCAAGATGCGTTTGAAATCTTGCCCTGCTGCAATGCAACCCAGTGAATTTTATTATTTAACCGGTGTCGTCGCTTGGGTGTCCGGTCCTGTTATTTGTATTTTTCCCTCCCCAACCTCGGGCGTGGCCTTACTGAACAAGCATCACGTCGTCCGTGGGATGAGGCACTCTAAGCACAGATCGCGATGGATGCAAATCGGGCGCACCTGCGCACGCGTATCACGGCGCGAGAGTGAGCGTTCCGGACGCAACCGTGGGTCGCGGAAATACGATGCAGTAGGATGGGTTATGTTTCGTGATTTCAAGAGGGTCCTGATTGCCGGAACACTCGCCGTAGCGATTGCGGGAACCGCGTCGGCGCAAACCAAATTGCGCCTGCCGGCCGCGGATTGCGCGGCGCTCGTGGTGCACAAACCGGCGCCCGACGTGGCCTTCAAACCGGGGAGGGATGCGCATAGCGGTCGGGTTGCGCCGGCCGATCTCCCCGGCAGTCAATTCGTCTTCGAGACGCCAAAGACCGTCGAATTCGATATCTCCTTCAATCCGCTCGCGGGCAGGGCGGCGCGGCGATTTCCGAAGACGGAGCTGGTGATCGGACGCCTCGAATACGATTTGGAAAGCGGTGCGGCGACCCTGAATGGCGAACCGCTCAGCGGTCCCGAATTGGCGGAATTGGCGCGCAAATGCCAGCGCGGGCTTGGCGAGAACCGGTAGTTTGCGGCGGACAACCCGCAATAGACATGCGGGGCGGCTTTCCCTACAGTGGCGGCCGTTCGACCGGCATATGCAAAATCCGCATGACGCCAGAGGTGTTTCAGGACTGTTTGATGAACCGCGACAATAGCAACGCCGTCCGTCGTTCCCACTATTTTCTGCCGACATTGAAGGAGACGCCCGCGGAAGCGCAGATCGTCTCGCATCGGTTGATGCTGCGCGCGGGCATGGTCCGCCAGGCGAGCGCCGGTATCTATAGCTGGCTGCCGCTCGGCTTTCGCGTGCTCAAGAAGATCGAACAGATCGTCCGCGAAGAGCAGAACCTCGCCGGCGCGCAGGAAATCCTGATGCCGACGATCCAGTCGGCCGATCTCTGGAAACAATCCGGGCGCTACGACGATTACGGCAAGGAGATGCTCCGCATCACCGACCGGCACGATCGTGAAATGCTGTACGGGCCGACGAACGAGGAATTGATCACCGAAATTTTCGCGAACGATGTCCGCAGCTACCGCGACTTGCCGAAGAACCTGTATCACATCCAATGGAAGTTTCGGGACGAGGTGCGCCCGCGCTTCGGCGTGATGCGCGGACGCGAATTCTATATGAAGGACGCCTATTCCTTCGATCTGGATGCGGCGGCGGGGCGGATCGCCTACAACAAGATGTTCATCGCCTATCTGCGGACCTTCGCGCGCATGGGCCTGCGGGCGATTCCGATGCGGGCGGATACGGGGCCGATCGGCGGCGATCAGAGCCATGAATTTCTGATTCTGGCGGATACCGGCGAGAGCGAGGTCTATTGCCACCGGGCCTATCTCGAGATGGATGTGATGACCGCCGACATCGACTTCTCGGACGATCCGGGGATCGCGGCCATGGTCGACCGCTGGACCGAACACTACGCGATGACCGACGAAATGCACGACCCGGCGAAATGTCCGGTCGGCAAGGACGACCTGATCGAGGCCAGGGGCATCGAAGTCGGCCACATATTCTTTTTTGGGACCAAATATTCCGATGCGCTGGGCGCTTGCGTGGCGGGACCCGGCGGTGAGGAAACGGCCGTGCAGATGGGTTCCTACGGCATTGGCGTATCGCGTCTCGTGGGTGGAATTATCGAGGCAAGTCACGATGAAAACGGCATTGTTTGGCCGGACGCCGTGGCGCCTTTCAAGGTTGGACTGATCAATTTGCGGCAAGGCGACGACGACTGCGATGCCGCCTGCGATGGTATGTTCGAGACGATGCGGGACGCGGGGACGGAAGTGCTCTATGACGACCGGGACGAGCGGGCGGGCGTGAAGTTTGCGGATATGGAACTCGTCGGGTTGCCCTGGCAACTCATCGTGGGGCCGCGCGGATTGAAGAACGGGGTGGTGGAATTGAAAAATCGGGCAACGGGCGAGCGCGAAGAGATTTCCGCCGAGTCCGCGCTGGCGCGGCTGACGGGCTGAACCGCAAATCATGTTTTCCGCATTTGAACGGATGGTCTCGCTCCGGTATCTGCGCGCCCGGCGCCAGGAAGGTTTCATCTCCGTCGTCGCCTGGTTCTCGTTGCTGGGCATTATGCTGGGCGTGGCGACGCTGATCATCGTGATGTCGGTGATGAACGGGTTTCGCGCGGAATTGCTCGGCCGCGTCCTGGGCTTGAACGGGCATCTGGAGGTGACGGGCAATTACCGGAACCTGCCGGAATTCGACAAGGTCGCGATCAGGATCCGCGGCGTGGAGGGCGTCCTGTCGGTTACGCCATTGGTCGAGGGACAGGTTCTGGCGACCGCGAACGGCGTCGCCTCCGGCGCGCTCGTGCGGGGCATTCGGGCGGAAGATTTCCTCGGCCGGCCGCTGCTCGCCAAGAGCATCGAATCCGGCACGCTCGATGGGTTTAACGAAGGGTCCAGCATCGTCGTCGGCAGCCGCTTCGCCCGGCGTTACGGCCTGCGGGTGGACGGCAAGATCAAGCTGATCGCACCCGAAGGGACCAGCACGCCGTTCGGCACCTTGCCGCGAACGAAATCCTACCGTGTGGGTGCGATCTTCGAGGTCGGCATGTCGGAATACGACAATCGCTTCATCTTCATGCCGCTGACCGCGGCGCAGGTCTTCTTCCGGCACAAGGACAGCGTGTCCAAGCTCGAGGTCATGGTCGACAACGCGGATCAAGTCGATGAAGTGGGGCCGGCGATTTCGCGGACCCTGGGGCCGGAATTCCGAATACGCGACTGGCAACAGGTGAATTCGACCTTCTTCACGGCGCTCAAGGTCGAGCGGAACGTCATGTTCCTGATCCTGACCCTGATCATTCTGGTGGCGGCCTTCAATATCATCTCCAGTCAGGTGATGCTGGTGCAGGACAAGGGGAAAGGCATCGCCATCCTGCGGACGATTGGCGCGACGCGGGGCATGATCATGCGGATTTTCTTCGTAACGGGCGCCAGCGTCGGTGTGATCGGAACGATATTCGGTGCGGTGCTGGGCATCGCCTTTGCCCAGAATATCGAGAAGATCCGCCAGGCGATCCAGCAATTCGTCGGCACCGATCTGTTCCAGGCGGAAATCTATTTCCTGTCGCAATTGCCGGCGAAGATCGACCGGACCGAAGTTATCCTCGTGGTCGTCATGGCGTTGGTTCTGTCGTTTCTCGCGTCGATTTATCCCGCGTGGAAGGCGGCGCGGCTCGATCCGGTCGAGGTGTTGCGTTATGAGTGACGGCGCGGTGCTGAAGCTGGAGTCGGTCGTTCGCACCTACCGGCAGGCGGGCGAATCGCTGGAGGTGCTGCGCGGCGTCAATCTGGATCTGATGGGCGGCGAGTTGATCGCCTTGGTCGGACCGTCCGGTGCGGGCAAGTCCAGCCTCCTGCACGTCGCGGGTCTGCTCGAACGGCCCGATGGCGGCGAAATCTATATGGAAGGCAAGCCCTGCGGGAAAATGTCCGACGACAAGCGGACCGCGCTGCGGCGCCGCGATATCGGGTTCGTGTACCAGTTCCATCACCTGATGCCGGAATTCTCCGCGCTGGAGAACGTCATGATCCCGCAAATGATCAACCGAACGGGCAAGTGGGCGGCGCGCCGCCATGCGCGCGCCTTGCTCGAGCTGGTCGGGCTGCAGGACCGCATGAAGCACCGTCCGGCACGCCTGTCGGGCGGCGAGCAGCAGCGGGTCGCGATTGCCCGCGCCGTCGCCAACCGGCCGATCCTGCTGCTGGCGGACGAGCCGACGGGGAATCTCGACCACAAGACCGCCGACGACGTGTTCGACATGATGAAGGGCTTCGTCCACGAAGCCGGGATCGCGGCGCTCGTGGCGACCCACAACCTCGCCCTGGCCGCCCGCATGGATCGGGTGGTGCGTCTGGAAGACGGTCTGTTGCTCGACGGCGCCGGCTGATCTCGGATCGCCATGGGCAGGGGCAAGGAACACATGCATATCGGCGTCGCCTTTCCCCAGACCCGCATCGGCACCGATCCCGTCGCGGTCCGCGACTTTGCGCAGGCGGCGGAGGCGCTCGGGTATAGCCATATCCTGGCCTACGACCATGTGCTCGGCGCCAATCGCGACACTCATGCCGATCTAATTGGGCCGTACAGTCACCGGGATGCGTTCTACGAACCCTTCACGCTGTTCGCGTATCTCGCCGGGGTAACCGAAAAAATCGGCTTTGCCACCGGGGTGATTATCCTGGGTCAGCGCCAGACCGTGCTGGTCGCCAAGCAGGCGGCGGTGGTCGATGTGCTCAGCGGCGGCCGGTTGCGCCTCGGCATCGGCATCGGCTGGAACCCGGTCGAATATGAAGCATTGGGCGAGGCGTACGGCAATCGCGGCCGGCGGTCGGAGGAACAGGTATCGGTGCTACGGGCGCTCTGGACGGAAGAGCTCGTCGACTTCAAAGGCAAATGGCACCGGATTCCGGATGCCGGGCTGAACCCGCTGCCGGTGCAGCGGCCGATCCCGCTGTGGTTCGGGGGACACGCGGACCGGGTGCTGGAGCGAACGGCGCGGCTCGGCGACGGCTGGATGCAGATATTCTATCCGCCCGATGACGCATTCGAGCGCAAGCGCGCGCGGCTGCACCATCACGCGGAGGCGGCAGGGCGCGATCCGGCGTCGATCCCGATCGAGAGCTGGGTCTCGATCGGCAAGGACGGCCCGGATGCCTGGCGGGCGGAAGCGGAGCGGTGGCGCGCTCTCGGCGTCGATTGCCTGACCGT
>JBFFGE010000008.1:0-45583 GCA_041557595.1 Alphaproteobacteria bacterium | reverse complement strand
GCTTAAGCAAAATCAGGGAAAAGGGACAAACCAACAGACGGAAAACAGACCGTCAAATCTGAAAAAGGGCAAATGCCTCACAGGCCATCACTTCCAAACCAAACCAGAACCGTCAGACAACCGAGTTCTGCAACAGAATCAGGTGACGAGCGGACACTAGTCAGATCCGTCGAAGCTTCGGCTTTGTGCCGTAAACGGGCATTCAGGAGCGAATAGACCGGGCGACGCCGGCATACTAAGGAGCTTCGCCCGAGGCGATAAAGATGAGGCCAAAGTAAAATTCCTGAAGCTTTGCATTCTGGAGATGCCGTTTAATTGACTCCCACGGGGTGCGTTCGAACAGGGCCATGGAAATTCCGAAGGAGCGGAAGATCCAAATAAACAAGGGAACAAAATGGCGAAACCAGCTGGTCGGCATTCTGTAATCGAAGACGACCCAGCGCTTGCCAGAGGGGAGGGCCACCGCTCCCCGTTCAATAACGTGATCGTAATCAGGCTCGTAGGTGAGGACGCCTGTTGCGATGATGCCGTCTACCGCGTCAGCAAATGAATAATCTGCTGCGGACGAGAGGATCAATTCCACATTCTGCCATCCAGCGCCAGCAATGCGTCGCTTCGCCCGCCCCAACATGGCCTCGGAAATGTCGACGCCGATAATCTTTCCTTCCGCGCCGATCTTTTCTTCAAGCAGGGGAAAATTCATTCCAGTGCCACAGCCGATTTCAATGATGGTATCCCCTAGCTGCGGCGCTAGCGCTTCGATGACCAAGCGCCGGTATCGGACGATCGGAAAGCCCAAAAGGTAGCAGCAATAGACCGCGAACTCGTAAATTCGAGCCCGCTGTTGATACACCGCCCGGATCTCTTCCCGCGTTGTGAATTCTCCACTCATGGCACGCTCCTCATCTAGCTTGCTGCGCCGACACACAGTCAGCAAGTATCATGCTGAATGGTCCTAGAGCCAGCGCCGAACGGTCCGCTTGTAGCGCAGATAAGTGTCACCGAACTTGGTTTCCAGGTAACGTTCCTCGCGTCCGATCACGCCGTAGCGCATGACGACCAGGGCGGGAACCACTGTGGCGATGCGAAAACTGGGGACAGTATACGATTTCCATCGATGCGCTAGCGGGCTGGTCGTCAGAAACTATATATTGTTCTCGGTTTTCCTCGGATCCTGGAAAAAAGCCGCTGGGCAACTTCGGCGAATAGAAGGAACGCGATCGTCCATCGATGACAGACCCAACAGAAAGCGAGTTGATCGAGCTTGGCGACCTCGATCCCATGCAATGGAATGACTATGCCATCGAACAGGGCTGGAGCGATGGCCTGCCGCTCTTCATGCCGACCGAAAACCTGGTCGACCGATTTGTCGAGACCTGCCGGGGCGACAACGAGCCGTTCCCGCCGATGTCGCCGCGCCGGGTCATTCCGACGATCCGGAGCATCGCGGCAAATGCGGTGATGGCGGGGTGCCGGGCCGAGTATCTTCCCGTCATCGTGGCGGCCGTGCGCGCCGTGCTGCAGCCGAACTACAATCTGGTGGGAACGGTGGCGACGACGCATTCCTGCGCGCCGACCATGATCGTCAGCGGGCCGGTCCGCAAGAACCTGGGTATCAATTGCGGCAGCAACTGTTTCGGTCAGGGGGCACGGGCCAACGCAACGATCGGACGCGCGCTCCAGCTGACGCTGATGAATATCGGCGGCGCGACGCCCGGCGATATGGATCGGGCGACGCAAGGATCGCCGGCAAAATTTACCTTCTGTTTCGGCGAGAACGAGGAAGACAGCCCGTGGGAACCCTATCATGTGCGCCGGGGGTTCGATGCTGCGGACAGCGTCGTCACGACGCTTGCGTGCGAACCGCCGCACAACATCAACGATCACGCCAGCACGTCCGGCGACGCTATCCTGGCGACGATCGCAGGAACGATTTCGCAGACCGGCGTGAACGTTATCCGCGGATCATGTCCCTATGTGATCGCCCTTGGGCCGGAGCACGCACAGACGATGCATCGGGACGGCTGGTCGATTCCGGATATCCAGGCGAAGCTGTATGAAGAGTCCAAGGTCCACTATTCCCGCGTGGCGCCCGAGCAGGCGGACTATGCGGAGAGCCGGGGAAACAAGCTCGTGAAGGATCATTTCTACCTGACCCAATCGCCCGAAAGGATCCAGGTTCTGGTCGCGGGCGGTCCCGGCAAGCATTCCTCCTTCATTCCGACCTTCAGCTCGAACGAGGAATGCTCCGTCCGGATATCGAACCTTTGATGCCTTGCCATGTTACCCGTTTGTCCCATAGGTCGACGGACTTCCTATCCCTTCCAAACGATAAAGTTTTTACGAGGTGAACAGTGAGCGCCGGACACAAGATTTCGTTTTCCGCCGAAACGCTAAAGGCGGCGGGCTTTCCGACGATCTCCTACGACATCCTCGATGTCGGCATCGCATTTCGGTCCAACGATCATCTGATCCGGCCGGAAGACGTGGAATCCTATGCCTACGCGGTTGACGATTACGATCCCTGGTTCTTCGGCCCCGGCCCGTTCGGCGGACCGATCGCCCATCCGACCATCCTGGCCAATCAGGCGCTCCTGTTGCGGCATAACCACTATGTCGTCCCGGCCGGGCTGCACGCGCGGATGATCTACCAATTTCGCGGCGCAATACCGCTCGGCGCCCGCGCGCGGACGACCGGTAAGCTGGCGGAAAAATATGTCCGGCGGGACAAGCCCTATATGGTCACCGAATATCAGACCGCGACCGAAGACGGCGCCCCGCTGGTGGCGGGCCGTTTCGTGCAGATGATTTTCAAGGACGAAACCGCGCCGGCGGCCGGCAGCAGCCGCCGGCCGGAACCCGAGGCGCCGGTCTTCGACCCGTCGATTGCGTCGGCCGATGGGCGGGGCGGACGCCTGGAAGTGGGCCAGCCGCTGCCCTCGCTCTCGCGCACCCTGACGCAGCGACAGATCGACATCTATTCGGATGTCCGGCCGTTCTCGATTCACACCGATGAAGAGTGGGCGCGGGCCAAGGGGTTTCGCACGACCATCGCGCAGGGAATGATGAGTACGGCCTACGTCTCCACGCTGATGACGCAAGCGGTCGGCGAAGGGTTCGTGGTCGGCGGCGACATGGACGCCCGGTTCCTCCGCCCGGTGTTCTGCGGCGATACGCTGGAGGTGAGCGGCACGGTCAGCGGGTTCGGCCGGGACGGCGATCGGATCCGCGTCCATGTCGCGGTGGCGGCGCACAATCAGGGCGGCGAACAGACGCTGGCCGCAACCAGCAGCGCATTGTGTTATTGAGGACGCCGCGAATTTTGCCAATGACAACACCGACACGGAGATCTCCCATGTTGCGCGCAATCCTTCGTTCCGCGGCCCTCGCCACCGTCCTTTCGATGACGGTCGCCGGCTGCATCGGACCTCAGGGCGATACCGTCGCCTCGCAGCGCCAGGCGGCGCAGAACATGCGCAGCGATACGTTGCAGATGCTCTACAAGATCAGGCCGGGTTCGCGGCAGGCGATTCGGAGCGCGGTGGGCTATGGGGTGTTCAGCAATGTGGGCGTCAACGTCTTCTTCGTCTCCAGCGGGCGAGGCTTCGGCATCGTTCGCGACAATCGCTCCGGCAAGGATACCTATATGAATATGATCAGCGGCGGCCTGGGACTCGGCCTCGGCGTCAAGGATTTCCGCGGCATCTTCGTCTTCACCGAGCGCAAGGCAATGAACCGGTTCGTGAACAAGGGCTGGAACGCCAGCGCACAGGCGGACGCCGCCGCCAAGGTCGGCAAGAAGGGCGGGGCCCTCGCCGGCGCGGTCGACGTGGCGCCGGGCATCAAGCTCTATCAGATCACCAAGAACGGTCTCGCGATCCAGGCGACCATCCAGGGAACGAAATTCTGGAAGGACGGCGACCTCAACCGCTGAAACGACACACGCCGGCGGTGCGGCGCATCGATGCGATCCGCGGTCGCCGCCGACGCCGCAACGAAGCCAGCCGGCGCGACATGCTTGCGTGTCCTTCCGGCGACCCTATACTTTCCTTGAAATTATCGATTGATTGCGTGCCGCGGGATACGGCGCGCGGATTTGGGGAAAGCGGAACGTATGACTAAGAGCCGGGCGGTCCAGGGTCTCGACGCGGCGGTTCACGATTTCTGCATGCGGACGCGCTTCTTTCATGAACCGATGACGGAAAGCCGGGCGCGCATGTTCGTGACCCAGCACCGGCTCAATTCGCGTCACCGCAACTCCGTGCTCAAGCTGCGGGTCGCCACCAACTGTCCGGATTGGGACATTCGCCTCGGCATCATCGGCGCTTGCGCTGAAGAGATCATCGCCGACGAGACCCATGGCGGCGGCAAGCCGCATTTCGAAATTCTGGAGGATCTCGGCACCTATATCGGCATGGACCGGGACGAGATCCGGGCGGCGCGGCCGCTGCGCTCCACCTATATGGCGTGGCTGGCCTACGACTCGCTGATGTCGAATGCCCATTGGCTGCTCGGGCTGATCGGCAATACCTGCGCCGAGCGCGCCAACACGCCCGGCTACGGCAGCGGCGTGATGAAGCAACATGGCTGGTTCGGGTTGGAGCATCATCGCTGGAAGGAACTCTTCGGCTTGCCCGACGAAAAGCTGGTGTTCTTCGCCATTCACGAAGAGGCGGATATCGAGCATTCGGACCTCGGCTGGAATACCGTGGTCGAGCACGCGGCGCGGCTCAACATGGAAGACGCGGTGATCGAGGCGTGCCGGACCAACCTGATGGCCTGGGAAACGTATTTGAACGGCATCGGCGACGCGGCGGACGCGATAGACCGCGGCGAGCCGGCGCCTTATTGCTGACACGGTGAACGCGGATACAGAGGAGACAGGAAAGATGGCGTCGGAAGGACTGAAATTCGTCGATCGCACCGGGCAGAGCCTCGCCAAGGAAGCCGAGTTCTGGCCGGCGCATGTCGTCACCAAGGAGCAGATCGATGCCGAGGTCGAACACCTGGCCGATCTGGGCGCGCCGGAAAACGGCCGGCGGTCCTCGCTGATCGTCCATCCGAAATCGTCCGACCCGGGTCTCGGCCTGGCGCCGGGCATCCGCGTCAGCCTGGATGTCCTCAAGCCCGGCGAGATGACCAGGCTGTTCCGGCACAACGCGACCGAGCTGAATTTCTGCATCGGCGGCGGCGGCTATACCGAGGTCGGCGGCCGGCGCTTCGACTTCGCGCAGTATGACGTGTGGAATCATCCGTCCTATATGAGCTACCGCCATGTCAACAATACCGACGCGTTGCAGGTCCGCCTGACCTATTCGAACGCGGCGCTGCTGGAACGCATGAACGTCTACATCGTCGACGAAGACCCGCCGGTGGCCGAAGCGGTCCCGGCGGCCAAGGATCACGGTGAAGAAAAGGGCCGCGACGATCCGAAGAAGAAAAGCCCCTATGGCACTTTCCAGCTGACCGACGACGGCGCCTGGCTGATGCCGTACGAAATCCTGATCAATCCGCAGCCGGTCGAGTCCAACCCGCTGCACTGGCCGTGGGCGCAAGTGAAGGAACATCTCGACAAGCTGGAAGCGCTCGGCAAGGACTATGTCGGCCGCCGGCTCTATCTGCTCTACAACCCGATGACCGGCCGCTGCAACGGCACCACGCCGAACTTCTTCGGCACCATGACGATCCGGCCGCCGAAGATCGTCGACCGGCCGCACCGCCATACTTCGGCGGCGATCAACTATTATTTCTCGGGCAGCGGGCGCAGCACGGTCAACGGCGAGGTCATCGAATGGAAGGCCGGCGATTTGATGCTGTCGGCGCCGGGCTGGGCCGTGCACAACCACGCCTCCTATGACGAGTATGTCTACGAGCTGACGGTGCAGGACCAGCCGCTGAACATCATGATGGAATCGCTGCTCTGGCAGGAGGATCTCAAGCTGCCGGCTGCGCTGCTGGGCGCCGAGGCGGGTTTCGGCACGAATCGCAGAAAGGCGGGCAGCGGGTAGGCGGCCGCCCGCGTCAGACGGGAATGACCAGCGAATTCGGGATCAGCAGCGAATCGTGAATCGCCAGCTTCTCCTTGAACCTTAACTGGCCGTCTTCGAATACGATCGTGTCGATGTAGCGGCCGGCCAGGAACACCTTGGTGATTTCGTCGACCTGCGTGCGCAGGACGGCGAAATTCGCTTCCGCCTTGACGTGGTCGGCGGCGATTTCCGTGACGCGAACCCCGGTAATCAAATGGCGCAGCGTCAGCGGCGCATAGAGCGCGGTATCCTGCACCGCGGCGACCCGGTCCTTGAGGTAGCCTTTGCTTTCGCAACGGATCGTCGCCAGCGGCAGGCCCTCGTCGTAATTTTCCCGCGGGATCAGCATGTAGCTGCACGCGTCGGCGAAAAAATCCGGCCAGTGCTCGATCGCGCCGTCGTCCAGGCAGTGGGCATATTCCGCATACAGTTCTTCGAGCTGGAGCCGCAGTTCCAGCCGGTCCATCCGGTCGAGCGCGGTGTCGGTCTTGGTTGCGGAGTGCCGGCTCACAGGTCCATCGCCTCGCGATAATACTTATAGAAGCCGCGGATCGCCGATTCGGTGACGATATGGTCGACGTCGTCGGTGTCGTAGCCGCCCATCTCCAGGACGCCTTCATTGTCGGGGAATGCGGCGATGCCGTCCTGCGAGAACTCCATGACCTCGCTGTCGTCGATCGACACATAACCGGCCGGGCCCATCAGATTGGCCTGCCGCAGGCGAATCCGCGTCATTTCCTCGTCGTCGTCCTGATAGCCGAAATAGGTCCAGTGCAGGTCGAAGGCGCCCGGACCGCGCGGGACGATATGGCGGGTGGCCAGCGTATTGGTCTGCTGCTGGAAGATGATGTTGGGCCAGATCGTCTGCATCACCACCGTGGTGTTGCCGGGAAATTCCTTGACCGGTGTCAGCAGTTTCGCGTCGTTCAGTTTCATGTCGGCCTTGAAGCGGCCCATCTCGGCGGTGTCGCTGGTCGCCTTCTGCTCGCCCTTGGCCGAGATCAGCGCCGAATGCCGCCCGGTTTCGTCCAGGCGGACGGCGCTGGGATTGTCGGCCCGGAACAGGCCGAAGGTGATCAGGAAAACATGCAGCAGCGACGCGTGATACGGGTCCTTGATGTTCTCGAACATCAGTTTCCAGTTCGACGGGATGCGCTGGCGCTGATAGCCGAGAATCTTCAGCTTGCGGCCGTCGAACAGCCGGTCGAAATACTCCAGCATGCTCTCGCCCAGGTATTCCTCGAGTGGCGGCAATTCGTCGGCGAAGGAGGCGAAGACGACGCCATTTCGCTCGGCCACCCGCAACCGCTGCAGATGGTGATCGTCGAGGTCGAACGCCGCCGGCATGCCGCCCTGACGCTTGAGGCCCCGGCGGAACGGCACGCCGATCAGCTTGCCGGTGAGGTCGTACGTCCATTGATGGTAGGGACAAATAAACTCGTTCGCGGTGCCGCGCTGCTTCTGGCAGAACTGCACGCCGCGATGGGCGCATTTGTTGACGAAGACGTTCAGTCCGCCGTCGCCGTCGCGGGTCAGCACCACGGGGATGTCGCCGATGAACGAACGGCGGAACGACCCGGGAACGGGTACCTCCGCAGTCAGGCCGACATAATTCCAGGATGGTCCCTTGAAGATGCGCGCCTGTTCGCGGGCGTAAATCTCGGCGTCGGTATAGATCCAATAGGGAATTCGATGGATGCCTGCGTCCGGCCAGCGCCGTTCCGCGCGTTTTCCGGTATGCGCTTCAGCCATTGGTTCGCCTTCCGCCTCCGTGAGTCGCCGAATGACCTCGAATTCTGGGCGTCGCATCCCGCTCGGTCAATGGAGAATGGGGCTCGATTGGCGCGGCGTGCGCAGAAAAATGCCGCCGGCGAGGAGGCCGACGGCGAAATGAGGTGTGTGTGTCGCGGAAAATACTCAGTGATTCGGCAAATAGTCTAGCATGATGGATCCTATAGTGCAGTGACGCAAATCACCGTAGAATTATTGGTAACTTTAGAACGATATTGAAAGCCGAATTATATTTCGGCGTAAAAATGGCCGAATTTTAGGAAATAATAAACACTTTCCCTAATAATAGCTCATGAATTGCTGCTTGAGGCGGGGTGATGGGCATGAAATTTCGTTTTGTATCTATTTTTATATTCGTCTTGACGGCCGCGAACATTGCGGCCGCTGACAACGCTTGGAAGCCGGATGTCACCGTCGGGCCGGCGGTCAGCACGCTCGGCATCGGCGCCGATGTGGGTGTGCGCTTAAACGACTATATCGGCTTGCGGGTGGGCGGGAATTACCTGTCCTTCGACTTCGACGTGAACACGACGGATGTAAACTACAACGCGGATTTCACGCTAGCGTCGGTCGGCGGCACGATCGATGTCTATCCCTTCACCCGGGTGCTGCGACTATCCGCCGGATTCCGGTACAATGGTAATTCGTTCGATTTCTCGGCGGTTCCGAACGGCGCCTTGACGATCGGCGGCACCACGTTTCCGGCGGCCGGTGCAGGCCAGGTGACCGGCGAGATCGAATTCAACAAGTTTGCCCCGTATCTGGGGGTAGGGCTCGAAGGCAGGTTCTTCAACGACCGGTTCATCCTCGGCACCGAGGCCGGAGTTCTCTTCCAAGGCCGCCCGCGCGTTGATCTGCGCGGCGATGGGCCGTTGGCGGGCGATCCGACCTTCGAGGCGGCTTTGCAGCGGGAAGAGGACGCCTTGCGAGACGACCTTTCGTTTTTCCGGTACTACCCGGTGGTTGCGCTTTACGCGATGTACCGGTTCTAGCGGCCGGCTCTTTATCCGGCGTCAGTGGATATCCTCGCCGGCCGCCATCGCCTTGCGCAGATCGTCGACCGAGAAGCCGGGGCTGCGCGCCGCCTCCAGGATGAAGCTTTCCTTTTTCTCGATGACGCCGATCGCGGCGGGCAGGTCGTTTGCGACGTCCAGGGGAATGACCACGGCGCCATGGCGGTCGGCATGGATCAAATCGCCATGCGCGACCGTCATGCCGAAAATGCTGACCTGACCGCCGAATTCGACCACATGGACATGGGCGTGGCTGGGTCCGACTTCGCCGCCGATCAGGTGGAAGCCTTCGGCCAGCATGTCCAGATCGCGGATCGACCCGTTGGTGACCGCGCCGGGACAGCCGAGCGCCTTGTGAACGTTGGTCTGAACCTCGCCCCAGAACGCGCCGAAGCCGGGCACGGAATCGATGTCCTGCAGCACCGGAATGGTCGGTCCGGGCGCCGATCCGACATATTCGTAGTAGGCGAGCCGTTTTTCCTTCTGTTCCGCGGGCGACAGCGACGATGGCTCCATCGCCCGGATCAGGACGGTGCGGGCGTAGCCCACGATCGGCGGCAGCGTTACGTCGCAGGAAACCATTTGCGAGGTGGTGAAGCCGGTCGCCCGGCGCTGAGGGGCGACGAATTCCAGGCCGTTGCAGATTGTCGGCGTGTCATATTTGCGCAATGTGTCCAGAAGGGCGCTATCGAGCGGCGCGGCGGTCATGGGGCGGTCTCCCTCTTTGCTTTTCGCGGTTAGAGTTGGTGTGTTGGTCGAGACGATACGGCACGCGCGGCGATATTGCGAGCCGGGCCTCTTGCCTGTGATTAACAAACATGTTTCCTGAATACACTGGCAAAATGAAGGGGGAGATCCATGCAGAACAAACACAAGGTGCTCGTGCTTGGGCCTTTGCCCGAACCGGCGCTGGCGCTGTTCGACGCGCGCGACGACATCGATCACGAGGTGATCATGGATGTTTCGGAAGAAAACGTGCTGTCGCTGATTCCCGGTGTCTCAGGGATTACGGTGCGGGCGGCGAATATCACCCCGGAAATCATCGCGCGCGCGGACGCTCTGAAGGTCGTGTCCCGCAATGGCGTCGGCTATGACAGCGTCAATATTCCGGCGCTCGATGCGCACGGTATTCCGCTTACCGTCGTGGGAACGGCGAACTCGGTAAATGTCGCCGAACTGGCGTTCCATATGATGCTGTCGATCGCCAAGCGGGGCATGCGGCACGACCGCGAAGTGCGCGGCGGCAATTGGGATTACAAATACAAGAACGATATGATCGAGCTGTGGGAGAAGACGCTGCTGATCGTGGGTTTCGGGCGCATCGGCACGCGCGTGGCGAAGCGGGCACATGCCTTCGAGATGAAGGTGCTGGTATGCGATCCGTATATCGATCAAAAGCTCATCACCGACGCCGGCTGCACGCCGGTTGCGGATTTCCGCGCCGTCCTGCCGGAGGTGGATTACCTGACGCTGCACCTGCCGAAGTCGCCGGAGACGGTCGGCATGGTTGGCGCGGCCGAGCTCAAACAGATGAAACCGACGGCCGTCTTGATCAATTGCGCCCGCGGCGGCCTGGTCGACGAAGCGGCGCTGCATGCCGCCTTGTCCGATGGGTCGCTGTTCGGCGCCGGGCTCGACGTCTTCGCGGAGGAACCGCCCGCACCCGACAATCCCCTGTTCGGTCTCGATAACTTTATTTGCAGCCCGCATATGGGCGGCGCCAGCCAGGAAGCCGCGCTGCGCGGGGGGATCGTCTGCGTGCAAAACGTGATCGACGCGATCGACGGCAGGCTCGATCCGGATTTCGTGGTCAACAAGAATGTGCTGCAGCGGTAAAGTCGCCGGCCGAAGTATCGGGGAATCCAGGTGAGCAAACCGGTCCGCCTGATCGACGTGACGCTGCGGGATGCCCATCAATGCCTGTGGGCGACGCGGATGACGACCGGGATGATGCGCGACATTGCCCCGTTGCTGGACCGCGCCGGGTTTGAGGCGATCGATCTGGTCGGCGGCGCGGTGTTCGATGTCTGCGTCCGATACCTGCGCGAAGACCCGTGGGAGCGCATGCGTATCCTCAGCGGCTGGGTCACCGAAACGCCGCTGATCATCCACACCCGCGGGCAAAGCTTGTTCACCTTCGACTTCTTCGCCGATGACGTGGTCGCGCTGGCGGCGGAACGCTATGTCGCCAACGGCATGCGCTACCACACGCTGTACGACGCGCTGAACGATATCCGGAATCTGGAAATCCCGGTGACGGCGGCCAAACGGCTCGGTCTTTATGTGGTCGGCGGGCTGGTCTACAGCCACAGCCCGGTGCACACCGATGCCTACTACGCACGCAAGGCGAAGGAGCTGGTCGCCCTGGGGGTCGACGCGATTTTTATCAAGGACCCGAGCGGCTTGCTGACGCCGGAGCGAACGGCGACCCTGGTGCCCGCGCTGAAACGGGTCGTCGGCGCGCTGCCCCTGCAACTGCATTCCCATTGCCTGACCGGGCTCGCGCCCTATGTCGCGCTGCAGGCGGTGAAGCATGGCGTCGAGGTCCTTCATACCGCGACCTCGACCTTGGCCAATGGCGCGTCGCATCCGGCGACCGAGGAGGTTACGGCGAATTTGCGGCGCCTCGGCCATTCCGTTCCTGTCGATTTGGAGCCGGTCGAGGCGGTGGCCGACCGTCTCGCCTTCATTGCCGCGCGCGAAGGCAAGCCGACCGGCGCGATCGTCGACTACGACGAATTCCATTTTCACCATCAGGTGCCGGGCGGCATGATTTCGAACCTCGAATATCTGCTTTCCACCTTCGGCATGGAAGGCCGGTTGCAGGATATCCTCGAGGAGGCAGGCCGGGTGCGGGCCGATCTGGGATATCCCATCGTGGTCAGCCCATTCGCCCAGTACATTATGACCCAGGCGGTGCTGAACGTCGTCGGCGGCGAGCGCTATGCCAGCGTGCCGGACGAGGTGCGGCGCTACGTCACCGGCGGCTATGGCGAGATTGCCGGCGCCATCGATCCCGACCTGTACGACCGCATCAGCGGCGGGCGGGAACCGGTGACGGAACGGCCGGGCGCGCTGGTGCCGCCGGCGCTCGACAGGGTGCGGGCCGAATTCGGCCCGTTCGAGTCCGATGACGATCTGCTGCTCGCGGCCTTCTATGCCAGGTCGGAATACACGGCGTTGAAAGACGCGGGCCCGATCAAGACGGACTATCCGATCGCGTCGACCCCGCTGATCACCCTGGTACGGGAAGTGGCGGCGCGGCCGGATATTCGCTCGTTTCATTTCATCGAAACCGCCGCCGGCCGGCATTGACAACGCCGGTGCCGCCGGGCTGGATAGGCGCGACTTCGACCGGCGGGACTGGCGACAAAAAACAATCGCAAGAGGGAGGCATCCATGCGCGCGAACAACGTCAAACGCATCTGGCGAAAAGGGGGCGCGGTCATCAACGGCTGGTGCTCGATCCCGAGCAGTTTTTCCGCCGAGGTGCTGGCGCATCAGGGATTCGATTCCCTCACCGTGGATTTGCAGCATGGGCTGGTGCATTACGATTCCGCCGTGCCGATGTTGCAGGCGATCAGCACGACCGGCGTTACGCCGCTGTGCCGGGTGCCCTGGCTCGAGGAAGGCATCATCATGAAGATGCTGGATGCCGGCGTGTACGGGGTGATCTGCCCGATGATCAACACCAGGGAAGACGCCGAGCGGCTGGTTTCCTCCTGCCGCTACCCGCCGAAGGGCTATCGCAGTTATGGCCCCGCGCGGGCGGCGATGTATGGCGGCGCGGATTACGCGGCGAAGGCGAACAGCACGGTGCTCGCGATCGGCATGATCGAGACCGAGGCGGGCCTCGCCAATCTCGACGATATCCTGCAGGTCAAGGGCCTCGACGCTATCTATGTCGGACCGTCCGATCTGGGACTCGCGCTCGGCGGCGTCCCGACGCTGGATCAGACCGACCCCAAGGTGGTGAAGCAGATCCTGCACATCGCGAAGCGCTGCAAGAAATACGGCGTCAAGGCGGGCATCCATTGTGCGTCGACGGCTTATTCCAAAAAGATGATTAAGGAAGGCTACGACCTGGTCACCCTGTCGGGGGATGCCCGCATCCTCGGCGCGGCGGCTGCGGCGATGGTCAAGGAGATGCGGTAAGAGAGCGCACCCGTTGGATCGACGGCCCTCAAATTTCGACTTCGCTCAATATGAGGGCTGGAAGTGTTGCCGCGATGATCCCTTAAACGTGTGCTGCTCAATCTTTGTAGAATCGATCAACTTTTCTGCCTTTAATTGATTCCAATTAAAGGCAGGTTGATCTAGCCGCGTCCGGCTATGTCACTCCGCTGCCGCCGATTGCTCGTCCGTTCTGCTCGCTGCCAGCTTCGGCACCCGCGACGCAGGAACGTAGACGAACCCGTCGAACATTCGCCGGTGCGTGCGGTAGACGCCGACGCTTTCCGCCTTCCAGGCGCCGGCCTCCTGCACAACGACGGGTTTCAGATCCATGATGCCCGACGGCTGCATCAGGCGGATGTCCGCATCCGGCGTTGCCGGCGGACGCGCGAGGCGGTGGGCGACGGTGCCTTCGATGCGGGCGGCGACCGAGGTGCCGATCGCTCCGGTCAACGGCAGCGCCCGGTGACAATTTCCGCTGGAGACGATGCGCGCCGTCAGATCGCCGTCGGCGGCCCGTGCGGTCTCGCCGCTCAGCAGCGTCGCGTCCTGCGGCGCGCTCACCATGGCGATCTTGGGCTGGTTCGGCAGCTTCGCCCGCGATTCCTCCGGGCTCGCGGACAACCCCATAAGGACACCCATGTGGTTGCGCGCGGTCTCGATCGCTTCCAGCAAGCCCGGCCGCGTATCGATCTCGCTCGGCGATTCCGTGCCGGTCAGCCCGAACACGCCCGCCTCGACGAAGGCGAAGGCATTGCCGGCGTCGACCAGGGATGCCTCGACCGCGCCAAGGCCGGGAATCTCCACCGTGTCGACAAGGTTTCCGGTCGGCAGCAGCTTGCCGGTGATCGCGCCGCCGGGTTTGATGAAATCGAGCCGCTGCGGCGCGCCGGTGCCGGCGACGCCGATCATCGCGTAGTCGCCGTCGACCGCCGCCCGGCCTTCGTCCATGCCGAAATGCGCATGGATGATGATGCCGGTGTTGGTGTTGTGGATGCGCACATGGGCGTCCGGCCCATCGACCGCGACGAGCCCTTCATCGACCGCAAACGGTCCGATCGCCGCCGACATGTTGCCGCATAGCGCCGCATAGCTGACCCAGTCGTCGCGCGGCGACACTTGCGCAAAGGTGTAATCGACATCCGCATCCCGGCGGTCCGACGGCTCGACGATACAAACCTTCGAGAGCGACGAGATGCCGCCGCCCATGCCGTTGAGTTGGCGCGCGTTCGGGTCCGGGCTGCCCATTGCGGCGAGGAAGATTTCCTCCCATTCGTCGCGGTCCGCCGGCAGGTCGCGGCGGTGCAGGATGATCGCGTTGCTGGTGCCGCCCCGCATGAAGGCGGCGGGAATGCGAAGCTGTCTCATGGCGTTCCCCGGTTGGGTTTGCTGCGGTTTTGTGTCGCGGGATCATACCACATTGGCATCACCGGCCATCGAACCAATCCTCGACCCACAGCGTGCTGGCATATTGATGGCCGGTCGGGCGCACGCCCTTCAGCCACTTCGGCATGATGTGCGGTTCCGCCCGGAAGTAGAGCGGCAGCGCCGGCAGTTCTTCGGCGTAAAGCGCCTGCAACCGGTTCCAATGGGCCTGGTTGCGGTCCGGCGCGCAGTCGGTCTCCGTGCCCTCGATCGCCTTGTCCATTTCCTTGTTCCGGAAGCCGGGGAAGTTGCTGCCGGCCCAATTGTTTGCCGCCTTCGGTATTTCGGAAGAATGGAGCTGCGTGCGCGGCACCGTGCGCGGGGCGGCGAGAAAGGCATACATGGCGAGCGACGGGAATTTGCGCCGCCGCACCGTATCGCCGAAGAATACGCGCGCCGGCTCGTTCCGGACCTGCACCTCGACACCCACATCCCGCCAGTTGCTCTGCAGGATCTGCTGGATCAGTTCCCGGGTCTTGTTGCCCGCGGTGGTCATGATCTGGAGGCGCAGCCGCTCGTTCCGTGCGTTGTACCGGATCCCGCCCCGCAGCGTCGACCAACCCGCCGCGGTCAGAAGGCTGCGCGCCTTGGCCGGATCATGGGCGTATTTCGGCGTGGCCGCGTCGTAGACCTTGTCCAGGGGGCTGATATTGCTGTGTGCGACTTTCTGATGGCCTCCAAAGATCTGCGCGCTGATCGCCTCGCGATTGATGGCGTATAACAGGGCGCGCCGTACGCGCCGGTCCGCCAGGATCGGATTGTTCTGGTTGAGGTCGATATGCTCGTAGACCAGCGCCGGCTTGTAGACGAAGCGGAACCGGTCCTTATGGCGCTTTTCGAAGGCGATCGCCTGATCGAGCGTCAGCCCCACCTCGCCGGCGATATAATCGAGTCCGCCGGCGAGCAGCGACGCGGTCATCGCCGAGGTGTCGGAAATCGTTTTGACGACGATCTCGGTAAAGCGGGGCTTTTTTCCCCACCAGAACAGGTTCTGCGCGAGCACCACATGCGATCCCGGCACCACTTCGGCGATCCTGTACGGCCCGTTCCAGAGGCCGCGATTGGTGGTGTCGGTCTCGTAGGCGCTGCGGCGCTGGTATTCGACCGGGTCGCTGAAGCTCTTGCGTTCGATATGCGCGGGCAGCAGGCCGAATTCGGTGATATCGGCGAAATTGCAGGCGCGCTTGTTGAGATGCAGGGTGAAGGTCTTGTCGTCCGCCGCATCGATTTTCTCCACGCGCCGGAAGACGTCGGCCTCGCTGACGCCGGACAGCTTGTGCCGTCCCACCTCCCAGGAAAACAAAACGTCCTTGGTGGTGATCGGCGTGCCGTCGCCCCAGCGCGCGTCCTTGCGCAGGGTATAGGTCACGGCCATGCCGGGTTTGCCGTCTTTCGTCGTTTCCAGCCGGGCGGTGCCTTTTGCCACACTCGGCACCTCGGTGCACAGCATGCAGACGAGGTTCCAGTCCTGGTCGTAGACGGTGATCGGCCGGCGCGCCATCGACAGGATATAGGTCTTCGCCGCCATGGCGTTGATGTTCGGGTTGAAGTTATCGGGAAACTGGCTCTGGCCGATGATCAGGCGGTCCTTTGCGGCCGCGGAGGCGGCGGACAACGCCAAGAGGGCGAAACCGAACAGCGCGCCCTGGATGCGGATTCGCCTAAACATAGCTTGTGGGCCACGCTTCGAGCCGGTGCTCGCCGATGCCGCCGCTCAGCCGCGACGTATGGATATCCATCATTTCAATTAGATAATCGCGGGTTTCGCGCGGGTCCAGAACTTCCTTCACGCCGAATACCGCCGCGAGATCGTAAGCCGAGCCGTCGCGCGCCATTTCCTTCAGCAACTCCGCATAGCGCGCCGGGTCGTCCTTCTCCTCGATCCCGTGCACCACGGCGACCGCCGACCGCGGGTCCATGAAGCTGACCTCGGTGGTCCACCACGCGGCGATTTCCTCGACCGTGTTGGCCGCGCCCATGTTGATGAAGCCGCGGCCGTAACTCTTGCGCGTGATGATCGTGAATTTCGGCACCGTGGTTTGCAGCAGCGCGTTCATCCAGTTGATGATCTTGCCGATGATGCCCTGTTTCTCCGCCTCCGGTCCGATCATGAACCCCGGCTGGTCCTGCAAATGCAGGATCGGAATATTGTAGGAATCGCATAGCACCAAGAAGCTCGCCGCCTTGGTGCAGGATTGCGCGTCCATCGCGCCGCCCTTGAATTGCGGGTTGTTGGCGATCACGCCGAGACTCCTGCCGCCGACCCGGACCAGCGCGGTGCACAGGCTGCGGCCGTAGCGCGCCTTGATCTCGAACAGGCTGCCGGTATCCGCGAAGGCCTCGATGATCTTGCGGACGTCGTACACCTTGGACGGCGAATCCGGCAGCAGGTCGAGCATATTCTTGCAAGATCTGTCCGAACCGTCCGGCACAGGCGCCACCGGCGGCGCTTCGTTCTGGTGGCTCGGCAGGTAGCTGAGGAACCGTTTGACGATGTCGATCGCTTCCTCGTCGGTGTCGGCGACGGCGTCGGCGAAGCCGGTGAGCTGCGCGTGGATGCGCCAGCCGCCGAGGTCCTCGCCGCTGATGTCCTGACCGACCGCGCGCGAGACCATGCGCGGACTTGACACCGCCATGACCGCCCCTTTGCGCATCACGTTGAAGTCGGAACAGACGGCGTGCCAGGCCGCCGAGCCGAAACAGGGGCCGAGCTGCACCGACGCCCAGGGGGCGGTGCGGCGGCGCAGGAAACGCCGCCCTTCATCGGTGAATCCCATTCCTTCGCCCATTACGTCGGGCATGCGGATGCCGGTCGATTCGCTGAGGAACACCACGGGAAATCCGCGCAGTGTCCCCATCTCCTTGATGTGCGACATCTTGCGATTGTTGGTGTAGCTGCTCGACGATCCCTTGACCGTGAAGTCGTAGGCGACCACGCCGGCGCGGCGACCGTCGATCGTGCCGAACCCGGTGACCTTGCCGTCGGCCGGCGTCTGATCCCGCATCTCCGGAATATAGGAAACGCCGAACAGGCCGGATTCCCGGAAACTGTCCGGGTCGAGCAGATAGGCGACCCGCTCGCGGGCGTTCAGCAGCCCCGCGTTTTTGCGCCGCTTCAGTTTCTCCGGGCCACCCATGGCGGCGGCGCGCTTGGTTCGTTCTTCGTGATCCTTGATCTTGTCTTCGAAGGCCATGCGGCGGTCTTTCCCTTTGCGGTAGAACGTTTCTTCGATTATTCGGCTGGCCGGATGCGTGCGCCGGTCAGCCGTTCATAGGTCAGCGCCAGCGCGCTCATATCGTCCTCGAGCCCGTGTTCGTTGATCGCGCCCTGCAGCATTTCCCGCGCGAGATTGCCGAACGGCATGGGAACGTCGCTTGCCCGGCCGATATCCAGCGCCAGACTACTGTCTTTCCGCATCAAGGCCAGGGTGAAGCCCTGGAACATCTTTCCGGACAAGATATTGTCGGGCAGGGTGATTTCGGTCGCGTAGCTGCGTCCGGAGCTTTTCTGGATGACGCCGACCGCCTTGTCGGGCGCGACGCCGTTCTTCACCAGCATCGACACCACCTCGAAACTGGCCAGCCGGCAGACCAGGTTCAGCAGGTTATTGCCCGCCTTGATCGCGTGCCCGGCGCCCACATCGCCGGCATGCAGCACATTGCTGCTGATCGAGTCCAGCACCGGCCGGACCCGCTGGAACAATTCGTCCGGCGCGCCGACCATGATGGCGATGGTGCCTTCATTCGCGCCGCGCGGCCCGCCGCTGACCGGCGCGTCGATCATGTGCAGGCCCTTGTCGCTGAGATCCTGCGCCATCGCCCGGGTCTGGGCCGGGTCGCCGGTGGTCATATCGGCCACCATCGCGCCCGGCTGCAATCCTTCCAGCAGGCCGCCGCCGCCGAAGATGACCTCGCGAACCTCAGCCGAGGTCGGCAGGCAGGTCAGCACGATTTCGCACTTGGCCGCCAGTTCGGCGGGGGATGCCGCTCCGGTCGCGCCCTCGTCGATGAAGCTCTGCATCACTTCCGGCCGGCGGTCGTGCACCGTTAGCTGATGGCGCTGCACCAGCCGGCGGGCCAGCGGGCCGCCCATATTCCCCAATCCGATAAAGCCAACGCGCATCTTTCAGTCTCCGTTTCGATTCCAGTTCCCAGCCGGGACGGGGCGCATTGCAGCGTTTTTCCGCTTCTGACACAATGCCGCGCTCATGCCCTCGGGCGGGCCACAATACCGAAAGACTGCAGGGTTGACCCACCTCTCCACCGATATTCTCGTCGTCGGCTCCGGCGGCGCGGGCATGTATGCGGCGGTCGCCGCGGCGCGGGCCGGCGCGCGCGTGCTGCTGGCCGATAAGAGCCTGATCGGCCGCGGCGGCGCCACCATCATGGCGCAGATGACCGTGGCGTCGGCGATCGGCGAGGAAGCGCCCGATCACTGGACGCATCATCTTGCCGATACGCTGGAAGCGGGGCGCGGTCTGTGCGACGAGACGCTCGCCGCCGTGTTGTGCGAGGAATCGCCGCTGCGCATCCGCGAAATGGAGGCCTGGAAAGTCGGCTGGGCGCGCGAGGGCGGTCATATCAAGCAGGTCACCGCACCCGGCCACCAAATCCCGCGCTGCGTTTACGTGGATTTTCTCAACACCGGACCCGCGGTCGCGAAAACCTTGCGGGGTCAGGTCGCGCGGGGCAACGGTATTACCCGAATCAGTGGCCTCGCCGTCACCGATCTTGTCGTACGGGACGGCCGGGTGGTCGGCGCGGTCGCGCTCGATCTGGAAAGCGGCGCGCCGGTAACCGTCGCGGCCAAGGCCGTCGTGCTCGCCGCCGGCGGGCTGACCCGGATCTATCGCCGCAACAGCGCGTCCGTGAATATGGGGGGCGACGCCTATGCGCTGGCGCTAAGTGCCGGGGCGGAATTGATCGATATGGAATTCGTGCAATTCTTCCCGATCGGCCATCTGGCGCCGCGCCTTGTCGGCATGGACCCGATCATGTGGGATCCGTTTCGCTACAAGCTGGGCGGACGGTTGCTGAACGGCCGGAAGGAAGAATTCATCGAAAACTACGGCGCCAGCGATTCGGGCACCTACACCGCGCCCCGCGATGTCACCAGCTATGCCATCGTCAAGGAGACGGCGGCGGGACGCGGTTCGCCGGCCGGCGGCGCCTATCTCAGCTTCGAGCACGTGCCTGAATCGGAACTGCGCGCGGCCTTCGGGCCGGTGATCGACCGGCTGGCCGATAACGGCATCGACTTGACGGCGCGATCGATCGAAGTGGCACCGATCGCGCACTACCATATGGGCGGCATCCGCGTCGATGCGCGCATGCAGACCTGTGTGCCGGGACTGTTCGCGGCGGGCGAGGCGGTCGGCGGTGCAAACGGCGCGAACCGGCTTTCCGGCAACGCGATCCCCGAGGCGTTGGTGTTCGGCGAGCGCGCCGGGCGGTTCGCCGCCGACGCAGTGCGGGACGAGCGTCAGGTCTGGGACGCATCCGCCGCGGCGGATGCGCTCGATACGCTGCGGCGAATGACCGGTACGCCGGCACAAGGGCCGGCGTCGCCGGCACGGGGCGAATTGTTGAGCGAACTGCAGGCGTTGATGTGGGACAATGTCGGCTTGTTGCGCGACGAGGAAAAATTGACCGCGGCGCTCGCGCGGCTGCGGACAATGCGGCGCGACGATCTACCGGCGCTCGAGCCCGGCGGCGGCACGTTCAGCCTTGCGGCCCAGGATTGGTTCGACCTGCGGGCATCGTTGCTGTGCGCCGAATCGATCGCGCGCGCCGCGCTTGAGCGCCGCGAAAGCCGGGGCGCCCATCAGCGCGAGGATTTCCCCGATACCGACCCCGCGCAGGCGGAGAACCGCATCCTTCGATTGGCGGACGGTGAGCTCGCGTTGGCATCCGCTCCGGTGCGGCGCGCGCCGGTTGCCAAAAAACCGCTGGAGGCGGCGTCATGAGCGATGCGCCCGCAACCGCGACGATCCGTGTCCAGCGCGGCGTTGCCGGGGAAGCCCCCCGTTTCGAAACCTTCGAGGTGCCCTATCGCGAAGGCATGTCGGTGCTGGATGCGCTGATGTGGATCCGCGCCCACCGCGATTCCTCGCTCGCCATTCGCTATAGCTGCATCAACGCGAACGCCTGCAAGGAATGCATGGTCGAAGTGGACGGCAAGACGCACTATGCCTGCACCGCGCGGCTCGGGACGGGGCAGGTCACCGTGGGGCCGCTCGGCAACAAGCGCCTGCTGCGCGATCTCGTCACCGACATCGTGCCGCCGAAGGAAACGCTGGCTAATGCCTTAATCGAGGCGAAAGACAGGGGATAGTGGAAATCCGCAACAATTTCAATTAGTCACTTTTTCCAACGTTTGTGCTTGCATCGAACTTTCTTATATTCGGATTCTTCACTCAGGCCTCTTGCAGCTTCATCCATGAATGAACGCAACTCATCATGCCGAACTGCGATCCGTAATTCATTTAACGCGTTGCGAGCAGCATCATTGCACATGAGGTTGAGTGCGAAAATTGCGCTGTGGAAAGTCCCCAAATTCTGCCGCAAGGCGACTTCGTATATTATTGGTACGTCATCGGGGTCGTCTAAAGGTTCTAGGGCTATGATCGCGTCGCTTTGGACTTGAAGAAGTGGCCCATCAATTGCCTTGCGCAAATATTTCTGAATCGGTTTCGGGTCTATCTCAATTACATGATTGCTGAGACCTCTGAGAAGTTTTGCCGCAATTGCTACCCGTACGATTGGTTTATTAATAGTTTTCCAAGAAAGAGTAGGGTGTTGCTCTTTCTTTTGATCCCAAACATCTTTTAAAAAAAGCAGGATTTCCCCGGGGTATCTCATTCTCCCGACGTCATTTAACAGATCGCGAATCCCGCCGACGTTTTCTGATTTCAACGCCGTTTTGAGCCGCTCGACTGTCACATATTCACTATTTTTGAATAGCCGACGGACTTCCTCGTCAGACAATTTTTCAGATTGAACAGGTGATGCGCTGGATGCCGACATGACAAATGAGAGCGCCAGGGAGAGAATAGTTGCCAGACAAATCTTCATTCTCGGCACTCGTATTTGATGACATTGGGATGGCCAAATTGAGAATCTAATTGGCGCTTGATAAGAAATAGTTAAATCCAATTTTATGGAGAGACTGATCCTCCCTTTTTCTTCCTTTCTGTCGTCAAATTATTGGCGGATTCGTGCCGCGATGAGCCGCTTAAAGAAGGCACTGACCGCGTTATCCATTCGACGGTTTACGCCCGTACTGTGCGGCCTAACGAATTCCTAGACACACCGCCGCGAGCGGATATTCTGGTGCCCTTGGCGTGGTCGTCCGAACGCTCCCAATCCGAAGGGAAGCGATCCGGGCGGGCGCGCCACATTTGAATTTGGAGTTACGTGACGATGGCAACGACAGACGGTTCCCGGAAAAATTCCGAATATGCGATTCCCGAGACCATGCGGGCCTGGGTGCTCGGCGATCCCGATGAACTGACGCTGGTCGAGAAACCGGTACCGGAACCGGGGCAGGCCGAGGTCCTGGTGCGGATCGACGCCATCGCCGTGTGTGCGACCGATCTGGAGATCATCAGCCACGGTCCGCCGGCGATGATCGAGGGCGGCCTACCCTTCAACAAGAATTTCACGCCGGGGCATGAATACATGGGCACGGTGGTCGATCTCGGCCCCGGCGTCGACGAGTACGGCGTCGGCGACCGGGTGACCGTGGAAATTCACGCGGGCTGCGGCCAGTGCAAGCGCTGCCGCGAGGGCATGTACACGTCGTGCCACAATTACGGCAAGAATTTCGGCGACCAGAACAAGGGCCACCGCGCCAACGGGTTCACGACGGATGGCGGGTTCACCGAATACGCGGTGAACCACGTGAATACGCTGATCCACGTGCCGGACAGCATGAGCGACGAGGAGGCGACGCTGGTGGTGACCGCCGGCACCGCGATGTATGGGCTGACGGAGCTGGGCGGTCTGGTGGCCAGCGAGTCGGTCGTCGTCACGGGACCGGGGCCGATCGGCTTGATGGGCGTTGCGGTCGCCAAGGCGATGGGAGCGTCGCCGGTCATCCTGACCGGGACGCGCGACAACCGGCTGCAGATGGGCATCGAACTGGGTGCGGATCACGTGATCAATGTCCGCAACGAAGACCCGGTGGAGGCAGTGCGCAGAATTACCGGCGGCATCGGTTGCGACTACGTGCTGGAGTGCTCGGGCGCGCCGAACGCGGTCAACGAAGCGGTGCGCATGTGCAACCGCGGCGGCAAGGTCTGCCTCGCCGCTTTCCCCGGCGAGGAAGTGCCGGTGGATGTGAAGCAGATCGTCACCAACAATATTTACATGTACGGCATCCGGGGCGAGGGCAAGAGCGCGACCCATCGCGCATCCGCGTTCATGGAACAAAAGCGCTTCGACGCGACCAAGATACACACCCATACCTTCCCGCTGGAGGAGGTGCCGACCGCGCTGAAGTATGCGCGCGAGCGGATCGAGGATGCGATCAAGGTCGTGGTCAAAATGAATCAGGGCGAATAGCGGGCGATGGAGAACGCGGTCCGCTAAATCGACCCGGAAATACCAAGAAAACTGGGAGGAAACGTCATGTGGAAAGATACGATCAAACGGCTTGCGCTTGCCGCCGGCGCGGTGACGCTGGTGCAGGCAGGGATGGCAGACGCCGTCCGCGCCGATTATCCGGAAAAACCTATCGAATTCATCATTCCCTTCGGCGCCGGTGGCGGCGCCGATATCGAGGGGCGCCTTCTCGCCGAAGAAATGGGCCAAATCCTCGGCGTGAAATTCGTTCCCATCAACAAGCCCGGCGGCGGCGGCGCGGTAACCTATACCTATGTGAAGAATGCCTCACCCGACGGGTATACCGTCGGCTGGAATTCCACATCGATCCTGACGACAACGAATATCGGCAATGTGCCGTTCAAGCACGATGCGATGGACCATATCGGCCGCGTGGAATGGCAGCCGATGCCGTTCGCGGTGAAGGCTTCGTCGAAATGGAAATCCTTCAAGGATTTTGTCGCAGACTGCAAGGCCACGCCGGGCGCATTGAAGGTCTCCAACTCCGGCACCGGCAGCGCCACGCACCTCGCCGCCTTGGCCCTCCTGGGTGCGGCGAAGTGCGAGGTCACGCATCTTCCGGTCGGCATCAAGCGACGTAACGCCTCGGTGCTGAGCGGCGAAGCGGACGCCATGATCGCGCCGCTGACCGGCGCGGTCCGGCTGACCAAGGCCGGGAAACTTCGGCTATTGGTGGTGCCGACGGCCAATCGAAATGCGGTTATTCCCGATGTGCCGACCGCCAAGGAGCTCGGGTATGATGCGGTGCTGGACCTGTTCCGCGGCCTGTCGGTTCCCAAGGGAACGCCGCCGGCGATCAAGACCAAGCTCGCCGACGCCATGGCGAAGGCTGCTAAATCCAAATCGTTCATGGCGCTGGCGAAACAGAAGGGATTCACGGTGGATCCACTGCCGGTCGCCCAATTCGACAGGCTGCTCCGCATGGAGGATGCCAAGGTGAAAGGCATCATGAAAAGCGCTGGCCTTTATCAGGCCAAAGCCAAGAAATAGCGGATCGGCCGGGTCATGCGGCCCGGCGGAACCGGCACAATGACGATGGCGGGAAGAAATGTGGCCGCGGCGCTCGGGCTGCTGGCATTCGGTGCGTGGTATGCTTGGCTTTCGGCCGGATTGCCGGAACGCCACATGCCGAATACGCCCGGACCGTCGTTTTTTCCGCTGATCATCGTTGCGCTGTTGATCGGGCTTTCGCTGGCGTTGCTGATCAAGGGCATCGCCGATCTCCGCGCCGGACGGCAGGCGGATAGCCCGGCGAGGTTGGCGCCGGGCGCTCTGTCCGCGCTCGCGGCGTTTTTCGTGTATCTCGGCGCGCTGCCCTATGTCGGTTTCGTCGTCTCGAGCGTGATCTTTTTCGCCGTGCTGATGGTGTTGTACGGCGGACGAAAACCATTGCTGATCGGCGTGGCGGCGACGCTGGTTCCGGTCGGCCTGTTCGTGATCTTCCGGCACGGGTTTCAGATCGTTCTGCCGCACGGCGTTCTCGGGTTCTGAGGCGATGAACCCCGATGTTCTCGCCGGATTTCAGCAATCCATTCTGCCGTCCAGCCTGCTTGCCACCGCGGCGGGGGCGTTTCTCGGACTGATCGTCGGGATGATCCCGGGCATGACGATCAGCACGGGGATCATCGTGCTGCTGCCATTGACCTTCGTCTTGGACCCCAACATGTCGATCGCCTTGCTGCTCGGCCTGTATGTGGCCGGCATGACGGGCGGCAGTTTCTCGGCCATCCTGCTCAACATTCCCGGAACGCCGTCGGCGTCGGCCACGGCGACCGATGGCTACCCTCTGTCGGCGCGTGGCGAGGCGGGCCGCGCGCTCGGCATTTCCATCAGCGCGAGTTTCGTCGGCGGCATTGTGAGCTTCCTCTGCCTTTTCCTGATTGCGCCGAACCTGGCCGAGATCGCCCTGGAATTTCGGGCGCCGGATCTGTTCAGCCTCGTGCTGTTCGGGCTGACGATCATTTGCGGCTTCGCCTCGCGGTCGCTGATCAAGGGGCTGCTGTCGGCGGTCATCGGTCTGGCCATCGTGACGGTCGGGCAGGACCCGGTGATGGGCTCCGCGCGCTTTACCTTCGGGCAAGCCGAGCTGTTGCCGGGGATCCATTTCCTGACCGCATTGATTGGCCTATTCGCCATCCCCCAGTTGATCGACAATCTGCGGCCGGGATTGCTCGGCGCACCGGGGCAGGATACCGGCAGCCGGTTCGGATCGGTGCTGCCCCGATTGGCGGATCTGGTGTGTGTCCGGTTGCCGGCGTTGATCGGCTCGGTCGTCGGTACTTTCCTGGGCATCTTGCCTGGTGTCGGCGGGCCGATCGCCGCCTTCATCAGCTACGACTACGCCAAGAAAGTCAGCAAGACGCCGGAGAAGTTCGGCACCGGCGTGATCGAAGGCGTCGCCGCGCCGGAGGCGGCCAATAACGCGGTCGCGGGCGGCGCGCTGATCCCGATGATGACGCTGGGCATCCCGGGCGATCCGGTCACGGCGATCCTGATCGGCGCGCTGCTCATCCACGGTTTGGCGCCGGGACCGCTGCTGTTCATGGAGCGGGGCGATTTCGCCTATGGCGTTATTTTTTCGTATCTCTGGGCCAACATCTTCAATCTGGCGATTGCGCTGGCGGGTATCCGGTTTCTTGTGAAATTGCTCGCCACGCCGAAAGTCCTGCTGATGCCGACGATCGCCATCCTCTGCGTGATCGGCAGCTATGCGCTGCGAAATTCCTTCTTCGACGTCTACGCGATGTTTTTCTTCGGGCTGGTGGGGCTGGCGATGCGCTGGCTCGATATGCCGGTCGTGCCGTTGCTGCTGGCCCTCGTCCTCGGGCCGCAGCTGGAAGAGCACTTGCGAATTGCGCTGACCGCATCGCATGGCCAAATCGACGTGTTCTTCACCTCGCCGTTCAGCCTGCTCTTTCTGGTCCTGTCGGTGTGCTCGGTCGTCTGGTCGTTCTGGCTCGACCGCCGACAAGGCGGGAAAACGCCGGACACTGCCGGGCCCGGCGGTTAGCCGTCAACCCGCGACCGGCATCGCCCACGGCCGGTCGTCATAGCCGGGCGCGAAGGAATTGTTGGTTTGCGCCGGGTTGCGGTTGATCATCGGCCGTCCGAACAGCGGATGGCTCATCGAGCGCACCTCGTGCTCCAGCGTGTACAGCACGTCGCCGCTTTTCGGGTCGACGATATCCTCGAAACGGTATTGGTGCTGGTTGCTTTCCTGGGTGATCAGGCCGCGCTCCTTGAGGCGGTCGTAGGGCGCCGAAAATCCGGTGACATAGACCTGCAGATGGTGGCGATCGTACTCCGGCAGTTTGTCCTTGGTCTCGCGAAAGATCAGGTCCTGGCGGTATCCCACGTTGACGCGGGCCGCCGGCGCCCCGTCGACCTCCTCGCCCGCAGCCACCCCATCGAAAATTTCGCGATAGAAGCGCGCGATTCCGTCGGCGCTGCCTGCCGGAACGTCGAGCTGTACATAGGGCATGCCGAGCAGGACCGGCCCGAACCGCGCGTCCGGGGCGTGACAGCGGATGCGGTTGCCCCAGGGACAGATGACATCGATGTGGTCGTTCGCCTCGGTATAGTCGAAGCGCGTGCCGTCCAGCTCCCCGCGCACCGCATCGAGGCTTTCGGCAAGGGCGCCCAGATCCGGCAAAACGAGGCCGATGGTGCCGCGAAAGGCCTGCGGATCGCCGACCGGCAGATGGAACTGGCTGCGGCCGATATTGACCCACATGTTGACCACGCCGGTGACAAGATAGGGATCGCGGGTCAGCCCGAGGCCGGTGATGTAAAACACCGTCGCAAGTCGCTGATCCGGCACTTGCACGTTGACATGTTCCAGCCCGACAATGTTGCCGATATCCTCGGCGCTGCGGTCGTATTTCTTCGCCATGCTCGTCTCCATCAGGTGAGTCAGCGTCCCGGTTCGAGGTGCGCAGGGAATAAGCTTAGCAGCGGGGCGCGAGAAGCTGCAAATGGCATTCGCCGCCTCTGGACAGCGCGGCGGCCGCACGGGATAAGGAAGCATTCATAACGGGAGGATTGCCGCGTGCGCTGCGAAGTCGTTGCCATCGGAACGGAGCTGTTGCTGGGCCAAATCGTCGATACCAATTCATCCTGGATCGGCGAGCAATTGGCGCTGGCCGGAATCGATTCCCACTTTCAGGTCAAGGTCGGCGACAATTTCGAGCGCATGGAAGCGGCGATCCGCCAGGGGCTCGAGCGCGCCGACGCGGTGATCTGTTGCGGCGGGCTGGGGCCGACCCAGGACGACATCACCCGCGAGGTGATCGCCCATGTCATGGGCGTGGAACTGGTGCGCGACGACGCAATCGTCGAGACGATCCACAACATGTTCGAATCCCGTGGCCGCGTGATGAGCGACAACAATCGACGCCAGGCGGATATTCCGCTCGGCGCGACGCCGATCCCGGAGATGCCGGGGACCGCGCCGGGACTCGTCTGTCCGGTTGGTGACAAGGTCATATATGCGGTGCCGGGCGTGCCGCACGAAATGCGCATGATGCTGGAAGGGACGGTTTTGCCCGATCTGTGTCGGCGTTCCGGCCAGACCGCGGCGATCCGCAGCCGCGTGCTGCGCACCTGGGGGCATAGCGAATCCGGCCTCGCGGAAATCCTCGCCGAGCGGATCGAGCAATTGGACGAAGTCGGCAACCCGACGCTGGCCTTCCTGGCCAGCGGCATCGAAGGCATCAAGGTCCGCATCACCGCCAAGGCCGCGGACGAGGCGACGGCGCACAAGGTGCTGGCGGAGGAGGAGGCGGTAGTCCGGAAACTACTGGACGATGTTATTTTCGGCATCGACGAGCAAACCATGGAGACCGTCGTGGTCGAGCAGATGCAGGCGCGGGGCCTGACACTGGCGGTGGCCGAGGCGCTGACCGGCGGCGTGTTGACCGCGCGGCTGACCGATATCGACCGCGACATGACGGTGTTTCGCGGCGCGACGATCCTGCCGGGCCAGCATGGCGATGGCGAGGGGACAGGCGAAATTCGCGCCGCCGCCGCCGCGCGCCGCGCCCGCGACACCTTTGGCGCGGATATCGGCATCGCCGCGATCCGGCCGTTTCGCGAGGAAGGCCATTCGGTCGGCACGGTGTTTCTCAATCTCGCGATCGGCGACGATCATCATGCCGAGATCGTGGACCTGCCGGGCGACCGCAACCGGCTGCGCAACTACGCGGTCATCAACCTGCTGAATTTCCTGCGGCGAACGCTGGCTGCCAATTGAACGGCAACGGCGTTACAGCGACCGAATTGCGCCGCCGTCGATGGCGAGACATTGGCCGGTGATGTAGGAGGAGCGCGGAGTCGCCAGGAAGAAGATGGCTTCGGCCATTTCGTCGACCGTGCCCATGCGCCGGATCGGCACGACGACGCAGCGCCATTGCTCGAACTGCTCCATGGTCATGTCGGGCGCCCAGCGGGCGCGCGATTTCTCGGTCTGCGATGTCAGCGCGCGGTCGACGCCGAGCACGTTGACCCGGATGCCGTCGGGCGCGAGTTCGTAGGACAGGCACTTGCTGAAATTCAGCGCCGCCGCCCAGGCGACGCCCGAGGTCACGACGCGCACGGGCGATTGCAGCCCTTTGGTCGAGACCACATTGACGATGGCGGCCGACGTCCCCTTGCGCAAAAGGGGCAGGGCGCCGCGCGTCACCCGGATCATTCCCAGCGCCTTCTGTTCGAAGGCCTTGCGGAACTCGTCGTCGGTCATGGTTTCGAACCGGCCAGGCGGCAACTCCGGATCGTCCGGCGGATGGGAAACCTGGACCTGGAAGGTCGCGCCCTTCGCCACCCGTTGGGATGACTGCCCTGCGTTGTTGATCAGCATGTCGAGATGGCCGAATTGCGCTTCTATCTTCGCCATCAGGGCATCGACTGAAGCGGTGTCGAGGACATCGGCCTCGACGCCGGTCACGGTGGCGTCGTGGCGGGCCGCGATCTCCGACACCGCCCGGTCGACATCCGTCTTGGTGCGGGCGCAGATTACGACCGTTGCGCCCGCCGCGGCGAACATCTCCGCCGCCGCCCGGCCCATTCCCCGGCTGCCGCCGGTGACCAGCACGACCTTGCCGTCCAGTTCCGCCATGATCGTTTCTCCACGGTAATTCTCGGGTAGATCGGCGTAGTCTTCGCCGGTACCGGTACGCCGCAGCTTATTCTGCCGCCTGTGTCTCCGAAATCAACTGCAACAACCGCTCCGGCGTCAGCGGGGCCTCGGAAATTCGGACGCCGAAGGGACGTAGCGCGTCCTCGACGGCCGAGATGATCGCGGCGGAGGCGGCGATGGTGCCGCTCTCGCCCGCGCCCTTGACGCCGAGTGGGTTGAGCGGCGTCGGCGATTCCATGTGGTGGATCTCGATCGGCGGCATGTCGGGCGCGGTCGGCAGCAGGTATTCGCCGAAATTCGTGGTCTGCGGCTGGCCGTATTCGTCATAGCGCATCCATTCGAACAGCGCGCTGCCGATGCCGTGCGCGACGCCGCCCAGAACCTGCCCTTCGACGATCATCGGATTGATCAGCCGACCGGAATCGTGGACGACGATGTAACGCAGCAGTTTGACCGCGCCGGTCTGGATATCCACTTCGGCTTCCGCAACGTGGCTGCCGTTGCAATAGGTCAGCGCGGCGGGTTCGAAGTGCTCGGTCGCGGCGAGACCGGGCGGCAGGCCCGTTGCCATCGCATAGCCCGGCATGCCGGTCAGCCCGCGGGCGATTTCGCCCAGCGAGACCGACATCTCGGGCACGCCCTTCACCTGCACTTGGCCGAGGCGGATCTCGAGATCTTCCTTGGCGGCTTCGAGCATGTGCGCCGCGGCGTCGAGCGCTTTTTCGCGCACCGTTTCGGCGGCGCGCAGGACCGAGCTTCCCGCGTTGACCGCCTGGCGGCTGGCGAACGCGCCGAGGCCGAGCGGGGCGGCGGCGGTGTCGCCGGCGGACACCGTGATGTCGGCGATATCGACGCCGAGTGCGCCTGCACAGATCTGCGCGAGGCTGGTCTCGATGCCCTGGCCCTGGCCGCTGGCGCCGGTCTGGATGACGATCTTGCCGGATTGGCCGACGCGCACGGTCGCCGATTCGAAAGGGCCCCGCCCGGTGCCTTCGACATAGTTGGCAAGGCCCAATCCGATATAGCGCCCTTCGGCCTGTGCCGCCGTTTGGCGATCGCGAAAGCGCTCGTATCCCGCTTCCGTCAGGACCATTGCCTGACACGCCGGGTAGTCGCCGCTGTCATAGGTGATGACGCTGCCGTCGCGGGCGATGACCGGAGTCGCATAGGGCATTTCTTCCGGGCCGATCATATTGCGCCGGCGAATTTCATGCCGCTCCAGGCCGAGCGCCTGCGCTCCCCGGTCCAGCAAGCGCTCCATCACGAAAGTGGCCTGCGGCCGTCCCGCGCCGCGGGTCGGCGTCGATGGAATCAGATTGGTCAGCGCCGATGTTATCGTGAGATCGCAACTCGGCAGCACATAGGGGCCGAGCAAATTGGTTCCCGAATTCTGCGCGATGACGATGCCGTAGGGCGTATAGGCGCCGTGGTCGTGCACCATCGCGCCGCGAATGGCGAGCAGTTTTCCTTTCGAGTCGAAGGCGGCCTCGACCTGCCAGTACTGATCGCGGTCCTGCGTCGTGGCCGTGAAGTGTTCGCGCCGGTCCTCGATCCATTTGACCGGGCGGCGCAACAGTTTGGCGGCCAGCGGGACGACGATCTCTTCCTGGTAGAAGACGAATTTCGGCCCGAAGCCGCCGCCCACCGCCGGCGGCGCAATGCGCACCTGCGCTTCGCCGCAGCCGAGCAATTCGACCAGAATGCCATGGATGCGATGCGGCATCTGCGTGCCGTCCCATACGGTCAACAGGTCGTCCACCGCGTCATACCGTGCGACGAGACCCCGGCATTCGATGGCGTGGCCACCGCCCTTATGGAGCCAGAACTGCTCGGTGACGACATGGTCGGCGCTGCGGAAGGCGGCATCCGCGTCACCGAAGGATTGGGTGAACTCGGCGACCCGGTTGTCGGGGACGTCCAGCCGCACCTGCGGCGCGTCCGGCAACAGGGCCGCGCGCGCGTCGGCCGCGGCAGGCAAAGGCGCGTAGTCGACCACAATGTACTCGATCGCGTCCTCGGCCGCATACCGGTCGTCGGCCAGGACGACGGCGATCGGCTCGCCCACATGGCAGACCTCGTCCTTGGCGAGGATGTAGGGCTCGACCGCATGACGGATCGCCGCGCTTGGCATGGCGCAGGGAATGCGTTCGCTTGTCACGTGCGGCGCCAGGTCGGCAAACGTGAAGACCGCGTGCACGCCGTCCAACGCCCGCGCCGCGGTGGCATCGATGCCTTCGATTTTGGCGTGCGCGTGCGGGCTGCGCAGGAAGCAAGCGTGGAGCATGCCCGGCAGGTGGATGTCGTCGGCGAAAATCGACTCGCCGCGTAACAGCGATGGATCCTCGATCCGTTTGACGCGTTCGCCGAACATGCGCCGGTCAGACGACCGCGGTGGCGAAGGTGGTCGGCGCGAACAGATTCTCGAGAGGCTGTTCGGTATCGGTCAGCCCCTGCTCGATCTGATAGCGCATCAGCGCGCGTAGTTCCTTTTCGTTCGCCTGGACGCCATAGGGCCAGAAATCCTCGCCCAGCACGGCGCGGGTCGCCGCCAGCTCGGCGCCGACCCAGGGCAGCACCAGCGGCAGCGCGGTGATGCGTTCCAGATCGGCGACGGCCAGATCCTTGGCGTGGCGGAACGCCGTGTACAGGTTGGCCGGCAGCCATGGGTATTTCTCGACCAGCGACTTCTTAACGGCGACCATGTGCATCAGCGGGTGCAGGCCGGATTTCCTGTAATAGTCCTGTTCCGCCGTGCGGTAGTCGGGGAACAGCCGGCCGACATTCGGCGCGCCGTTCACGAAGCAGGACGGGGCACGGGGCAGCATCAGCGCATCCAGCTCGCCGTCCGCCAGCATGCCGGCGAGGGTCTTGTCGTTCGGAATGCGTTGCAGATCGATCTCCGGCGGTAGGGTGATCGGCGCGCGTTCCTCGCGGCCCGGCGTTTCCTGCCCGCCGCTGCGCCAGTGAATGTCGGTGGCCTCGATGCCGTGTTCGTCTTTCAGGAAGCCGCGCTGCCAGACGCAGGCCGTCATCTGGTATTCCGGCATGCCGACCAGCTTGCCCTTCAAATCCGCCGGGCCGTCGATCCCCCGGTCGGTGCGGATGTAGAAGCCGGAGTGCCGGAAGGCCCGCGACAGGAAGACCGGGATCGCGGTGTAGCCGGTCTTCCCCTTCGAGGACTGCATGATGTAGCTGCTGAGCGACAATTCGCAGACGTCGAATTCTTCATACCGGATCGCGCGAAAGAAAAGCTCCTCCGGCTCCATGGTCAGATAGGTGACATCGCAGCCGTCGACCGGAACCCTTCCGTCCTTGATCGGGCGGGTGCGGTCGTAATCGCCCGCGGCGATGGTGATCGGAATAGTGGACATGGCGCGCTCCGGCTATCGGGAAATTCCGGGAACGGTAGTGCGCCACTGCGGGATTGTCATCTCTGCCCCCGCAAGGAAACGTGTGAAATATTCTGCGTTTGCGTGTTGGAGTGTCGACATGCGTCGACGGGTCATGATGCGTCACCCCTCCCATCCCTCCCCCATCAAGGGGGAGGGCTAAGAAATCGCGACCAGGTTCTCCCTCCCCCTTGATGGGGGAGGGTCGGGGTGGGGGTGGAATACCGTCCAGATTTTAGAGCGAAAATTGAGCGGACTCACAAGTGCAGGACGGATACGTTCAAAGGGCGCTATCCAGCGCGGTGAAAAAGCGATCGACGTCGCTGGCGTCGTTGAACACATGCGGGCTGATCCGGAGCGCGTCGCCGCGCTGGCTGACATAGACGTTGTCGGCGGCGAGGCGTTCGATGATGTCCGCCGGCCATGCCTCGGCGCGGCGCAGGCCGATGATGTGGTTCACCCGGTGATCCGCGGGCGGGACATTAAAACCGCGCTCTGCCGCGCCGTCGGCGACTCTGTTGGTCAATTGTTTCACCGTCGCGGAAATATTGTCCGTTCCCCAATCAAGCAATTGTTCGAGTGCGGCCAGCGCCATCTTGAGATTGATCGGGTTATTGCGTTCGCCCATGTCGTAACGTCGGGCGCCGCGCGCGCCGTCGGATCCCTCCATCGCCGAGACCGCCCATTCGTGCCATTCGATGGGCCGGCCCTGTTGCCGGTGCGGGGCGGCATACAGGAATCCCAGCGTGTAGGGGCAGAGCAGCCATTTGTAGGCGGAGCTGACGAGGAAGTCGGGTTGCAGCGCCGCGACGTCGATCGGCATCGCGCCGGCCGCCTGGGTCGCGTCGATGACGAAGGCGCTGCCCACGGCGCGGCAGCGCGCGCCGACCGCGGTCAAATCCACCGCGCCGCCATCGGTCCAGTGGCAGGGGGGTGCGGAGACGATCGCCGTATTCGCGTCGATCGCGGCGAGCACCGCGCTTGTCCAGTCGCCGTCGCCGGGCCGATTCACCATCACCAGCTCGCCGTCGGATCCTTTGGCAAGGTGGCGCCAGGCGAAAAAGTCGGAGGGGAACTGATCCTGGGTGACGACGATCTTCTGACCGCGTTCGATCGGCAGGTTGGCGGCGGCGACGGCGATGCCGTAGCTGGTCGCAGGCACGATGGCGATGTCGTTTCCGGCGGCGCCGATCAGCTGGGCGAACAGGTCGCGCGCCGCCTCCGCATCGGCCGCCGCCTGCGTGCGGAAATCGATCCAGGGATGCGCTTTGAGCGACACGGCAATTTCCCCGGCGCGGCACACCGCGTCCAGCAGCGGCGATTGCTGGGCGCAGTTGATATAGCTGACCCCGTCCGGAATATCGAACAGGGCGCGCTGGTTGGCGATCGTCATCGCGCTGGGCTTTAATTTACCAGTCGTTGCGGAGTTGGCGGAGTTTCAGGAATACGGTCTTCGGGTCCGGTGTCTCCGGCATGTCGCTGAAGATTTCCTGCAGCTTGCGGATGACGGTCGGGCTGTGCAGCCGGAAAAACGTGTTAATTTCCTTTTCTATCGCTAGGGTCGAGACCATCGCGTCATCGGTGTCCTGTCCGTCGACGGATTTCAGCAACTCCGCGGCGCGAACATTGTCCGGCTCCCGGTCGAGCGTAAATCGCAGATTGTTCGCGATGTAGTCGTGGCCCGGGTAGATCAGCGTGTGTTCCGGCAGCTTCGCGAGCTGATTGGCGAAGGTGTCGTACATGGCTTCCGGATGGCCGCCATTGTGGCAATTGCCGGCGCCCGCGTTGAACATCGTGTCGCCGCAGAACAGGGCCGGCGTGTCGGTGCGCGACAGCAGGCAGATATGGCTCATCGTGTGGCCCGGCGTGTCGAGGCATTCGAGTTCGACGGTCAGGCCGACGCGGATAACGTCGCCGCTGCCGAGCCCAACGTCCATGTCGGGGATCTTATCGCTGGCGCCCGCATGGGCCAGGATCTTGGCGCCCGTCGCCGCCACCATCGGGCCGTTGCCGCCGATATGATCGCCATGGTGATGAGTGTTGAGAATCTGCGTAACTTCCCAGCCCTTTTGCTTGGCCTGGGCCAGGCATTTCTCGTGGTCCAGCGGGTCGATCGCCAGGGCTTCGCCGGTCTCCGGGCAAGCGATCAGATAATTGAAATTGCGATAGGCGTTATCGGTCCAGATCTGTTCGACGATCATTCCAAACTCCGGTGTCCATGCTGATGTGTCGCGGCGCGCCGCCTTCGCGAACGCTATTTCAAGTCTATCACATAATATGATGCGGATGGCGCAGCATAATCGGCGCTCGCGCGCGATTTGCACCAATCGAGACAATCTCACTAGAATGAGACGCAACCGCAATGAGTGCCGGCCCTCGTCAAGGAACCTCGATCACAACGACTGAAATATTATCGATATGGTGGAAATAGCGACGAATTCGGGGCGCACGGTCCGCGTGCTCGCCATCACCGTGAAATCCATCTGGTTTTATGTGTGGCAGCGGAGGTGGTTTTTCATCGCCATGGGGGTCGGCGCGGTTATGATTGCGCTGCCGGTTCCAAACGGTCTTTCCGAGCAAGGCATGATTGTCCTGACCATGTCGGTGGTGGCGACGATCCTGTTCGTGACCGAACCGGTGCCGCTGCCGACGGTGGCGCTGCTCATCGTCGTCGGGCAGGTTATCCTGCTCGGCATCGATTCCACCAGCGTTGCGACCAGCCTGATGAATGATTCCGTCTTGTTCATCATGGGTTCCCTGATGCTGGCGGTCGCCGTGGTCAAGCAAAAGCTCGATAAGCGGCTCGCTTTCTTCATCGTCCGTATGACCGGTACGAAAACCTCGCGCATCTGTATCGGCATTTCGGCGGTCAGCGGCGTTCTCGCGTCCTTTATCGGCGAACACACGGTCGCGGCGATGATGCTGCCGGTGGGTCTGACGCTGATCACGCTGACATCGGACGATCCGCGGCAGGTGCGCCGGCTGGCGGCGGTGATCCTGTTCTCGATCAGCTACGGATGTTCCATCGCGGGCATCGGTACGCCGTCGGGCGGGGCGCGCAACGCCATCATGATCGGATACTGGCGCGAGTTCTTTTACGATCCCGCAAATCCCGATACTTACAAATTCCTGATCGATTACGTCACCTGGATGGCATACGCCTATCCCATGTTCCTGATACAGCTCCCCTTCGTCACCTTGATATTGCTGCATACTTTCCGTCCGGAACATCGTGACCTGTCGCGCGCGGTGGTGAAGCTGCGCGCGCAAATTCAGGAAGAAGGCGGGATGACGACTCGGGGGTGGGCGACCATCGTGCTGTTTTTCCTGGTCCTGCTGGGCTGGATATTCGGTTCCGACGCGCTGGGGCTCGGCACGATCGCTGTGCTGGGCGCGGCGGCCTTTCTGATCGCCGGATTGGTCAACTGGGAAGACATGAATTCGGGCGTCAACTGGGGCGTTGTGCTGCTGTATGCCGCGGTCATCTCCCTCGGGGTCCAGATGAAGGAAACCGGTGCGGCGAAATGGGTGGCCGAGGGGTTCATCGGGATGCTTTCGCCGTTCGGCGCCGATCAGGGAATCGGTCTGTGGGTGGCGGTATCCGCGCTGACGACCGCCGTGACCAACACCATGTCGAACGGGGCGGCGGTGGCGGTGCTCGGGCCATTGGTCCTTAACCTTGCCGATATCGCAGGCGAAAGCCCGCTGCTGATCGGCTTTATCACCGCGGTGTCCTCCGCATTCGCTTATTTGACGGTTGTCGGGACACCCGCGTGCACTATTGTTTATGCATCAGGGTACCTGAAGACGTCGGATTTCCTGATTGTCGGATGGCGGATGGTTCTCATGTCCACCGTCCTGTTGCTTGTAGCAGCATCTTTGTATTGGCCTTTACTTGGTACCTAGGACCGGTCGGAGGGAACATGGCCGATCAGGCTAACACGCGAAAATTCAGAATCCTCGTCTGTATCGACGGCACGGAAGAATCCTATCGCGGCGCATCCTTTGCGGCCGACTTCGGCCCGGAACACGATATCTGCCTGTGTTATGTTCGGCCGATGGACCAAGGCATGCGCAGCGGCGGTTTGAACGTCCGTATCGCCCGGGAAAACATGCTGAATTGGGGCCTGGAACTTCCCGGGATTACCTACCTGAAGAAGGGCCGTGATGTGCTCATCGCCCACGGCGCGATGGGAGACGACTGGAAGGAAGAGGCGACCCATGTCGACGTGGAGGGCGATCCGCTCGGCGACAACAAGATCGAATATACCGACAAGACCGGCAAGAAGATCATCCTCAAGCTCAAGGTTGCGTTCAACGTGCCCAGCGGTATCCTGGAGCAGACCGAGGTTGCCCATTACGATTTGATCATTATTGGCGCGTCCGAAAGGTGGCGGCGCGGCAAGACCAAGTCCTTCTGGGATCCGGCGGTAGCGGAAAAGGTCGTCGACCATGCGCCTTGTTCGGTTCTGGTCGCGCGGGAATTGGATGCGGTCCGGGGCCATCTCATTTGTTCGGACGGCTCGGCGCATGCGAATGCGGCGATCGAGCGGAACTTGTTTCTCGCCAGTCACGGCAACGCGCCCGTCTCGATCCTGACGGTCTCGCCTGATGTCGAGGGCGAGGCGGCCGCAGTGGAACATCTTGAAAAATTGAAGTCTATTTTCGCCGCGCACCAAATTCCCATCAAGAACAGCTATACGCGGGTCGGCGATCCGGTGGAGCAAATCCTGGAGGTCGGCGCCGACTATTCCGTGATCGTGGTGGCCGAATCCGGCAAGGCACCGTGGGCGCGGTTTTTCAGCGGAAGCGTTTCCCAAAGCCTCATGCAGACCGCCCCGAATTCGGTCATGATCGTGCGCTGACGGTCTATTTGTTGCGTTGCTCGCGATGGAAAATGTAGAGACCGCTGCCGATCAGCGGAATTGCGCCGCCGATAATCCACGCATCCGGCAGCTGGTTCCAGATCAGGAATCCGAACAAGGTCGCCCAGAGAAGCATCGAGTATTTGAACGGCGCGACGACCGGCGCTTCCGCATGCCGATAGGATTCGATGATCAGGAAATGCGCGCTGCCATTGACCAGGCCATTCAGTGCGAACAGCGCCGTGGACTCCAGGGTAAGCGCCTGCCACCCGAAGGGCGCGGTAAAGAGACCGCCGACGATCACCATCGACGATGAAAACAAGAGCATCGAGATTGAGGTTTCGTGGCGGCTGAGATGCCGCGTCGTGATGTCGCGCAACGCGCCCGAAAGCGCCGCGGCGACCGGAATCAGGCCGAGGAGCTGAAATCCCGCGCCGGTGGGCCGGAGCATGACGAGTACACCGGCAAATCCGATGAGAATCGCCGTCCAGCGACGCCATCCGACGCGTTCCTTCAACAACAAAGGCGCCACGGCGGCGATGAATATCGGACCGGCGAATCCGACAGCGTGCACGTCGGCCAGCGGCAGCAGGCTGACGCTAGTGACGAACAGGGCCGCGGAGGCGACGTGAAACCCGCCGCGCAGAAACTGCCCGCCCCAATTGCCGATGCGCAGATCGGCAAAACGCCCGCTGCGCCAGACCACGAGAAGGATCGGGATCAACACGAAAACGTTCCGCAGGCACATGATCTGGCCGACCGGATAGGTTTGGCTCAGCCACTTCGACACGGCGTCGCTCATCATCAGAAAGGCGCAGCCGAGGACCATGAGCCCGATTCCCCGGGCCGGCTTGTTCGTTCGTTTGGAAATGCTTGTCACGCCGTTTCGAGTCCATCGTTTCGCGCATGAATGCGCCTGACCGTCACTCGGCGATTGCCTCGATGCAGGGGATGGGTGATTGCGGCTGCCGGGACTAGGATTTAGTCTTGGATGCCCCAGGCGCGGGGCCATTCGGCGACAGCATCATACGGGAAGTCTCAATATGGCAAGCGATTCATTGGCGATCGATCGGCAGCACGTCGATTTCGAGGCGGTTCGCGCCTTGTTCCCCGGCGCCGCGGGCACGGTGTATATGAATGTCGCGGCGCGCGGGCTGTTGTCACGCCCGGCGCGGGCGGCCATGGACGAACATCTCGACCGGCTGGCCGCGGGAAGTGCCGACAAGCCGGAGATGTTTGCGACCATCGAGCGGGTGCGCGAAAAATTTGCCCGGCTGATCAACGCGGACAACGATGAAATCGCCTACACAAAAAACGTTTCCGACGGATTAAATGCCATTGCCGCCGCGCTGCCGTGGCAGGCGGGCGACAACATGGTGCTGTGCCGCGATCTGGAGCACCCCAACAACATCTATCCCTGGCTAAACCAGCATGCGCGCAACGCGGTAACCGTTCGGTCGGTGCCGGAAAACGCGGGTCACATCGACGTGGACGCGATTATCGCGGCGATGGATGACCGGACGCGCCTGGTGACTGCGTCCACCGTGACCTTTGCGCCGGGGTTTCGCGCCGATATCGGACGGCTCGGCCAGGCATGCCGCGCGCGCGACGTGTTTCTCCTGGTCGACGGGGTGCAGTCGGTCGGCGTTGTCGAGACGGATATGCGGGAGCTGTTGATCGACGGCATGGCGGTCTCGACGCAGAAATGCCTGCTCGGGCTGTATGGGCTCGGCTTTCTGTATTGTCGCCGGGAATGGGCGAACCGGATGACGCCGGCGTCGTTGGCCCGTTTCAGCATCGATCTTGGCGAAGACGTGCATGAGGCGACCATGGGCGACGAGGGCTATGCGCTGATGCCGGGCGCCCGCCGCTTCGATGTCGGCAACTATAACTATCCGGCGGCGGTGGCGGTCGAGCCGTCGCTCGATCTGTTCCTCGAAATCGGGCCGGCGCGGATCGAGCAATATGTCTGTAGCCTGGCGCAGCGGTTTGCGGGCGGGTTGCATCAACTCGGCCTGCCGGTTTCGGGCGGCCCGCCGGGTCCGCATTTGGCGCATACGGTCACGGTCGGCAGTTTCGCCGCCAACCAGAACGATGCGATCGACGATGCAGCGCTGGAATCGCTGTATGCCCATCTCACCGACAATGGCGTCGTCCTGTCGATCCGCCGCGGCATGCTGCGGTTCGCGCTGCATCTCTACAACAACGAGGCCGATGTGGACCGCGTGCTCGACCTGACCCGAAGCTGGCTGGCCGGCCGGCAGGACGCTAGCCCAATTCTTGCGTAAATCGATTCAAGTGACGTGGTCTATTTCTTCTTTGTTTTTACGCAAATTCGTCGTCGCAAACCGTTTCGGTTCGCTCGGGATTTGCTCTACCGCGCGCTGCCGGAATACGGCGACACGTCGCGCGCATCCTGCAGCAGGTGCAGCATGGCCGGGCCGTCGACCGCCATCATCTCTTCCAGCGCGCCGGCGAATTCCCCGGTTTTGGCGACTTTCCAGCTCGGCATGCCGAAGCCGCGGCCGAGCGCCGCGAAATCCGGGCTCTGCAGCCGCGTCCCGAAATCCCATCCGTCGAACCGCTTGTTCTGGTGAACCAGAATCGAGCCCCAGCAACTGTTGTCGCACACGATGATCTTGACCGGCAGCTTCTCCTGGACGATCACGGCGCACTCATTGCCGGTCATCAGGAAGCCGCCGTCGCCGACCCAGACGAATACCGGCGCGTCGGGGTTTGCGACCTGGGCGCCGATGCCGCCGGGAACGCCATACCCCATGGCGCCGCTGACCGGCGACAGTTCCGTGTCCGGGCTGTTGAACCGGTAGTACCGGGTGATCCAGCGTCCGAAGGTGCCGGCGTCCGATACCATGATCGAGTTCTTCGGCACCGCCGAGTTGAACTGGCTGATCACCTTGGCCATGTCGATATCGCCCTGGACCTTGATCTCGCCGGGCTTGGCGAAATCCACCTCGGCTTGGTGCACCTTGTCGCGCCACGCAAGCCGTTCCTTCGGCGGTTTTTGGGATAGCGCGGACGCGATCGCCCGCATCGCCGGCACCGAATGCGATCCGAGCGCCGCATCCGCCGACCATTGCGAGAAAGCCGACGGGTCCGGATAAATCATGACCAGTTTCTGATCGGCGCGCGGCATCCGATAGCTGTCCGTGGAGACGCTGTCGAGCCGGCTGCCGACGGCGATGATCAGGTCAGCTTCTTCGATGGCTTTTTCCTGAAACGGCAGACGGTTGATCGATAGATGGCCGAAATGGCCGGCGTGGTCGGCGCGGATCGCGTCCTGCTGGCGATACGCGGTGAGGACGCCTGCGCCGGTCGCATCGGCAAATGCCTCGAGTTCCGCCGACGCGCCCTCGAAACCGATCATTTCGCCAGCGATAATAATCGGACGTTTCGCGGCGTCGATCAGTTGTGCCGCGGATTGCACTGCGTCCGGGTCGGCGCCCAGCCGGACCGGCGCCGGTTTTTTCGAAATCGGCGGTTCGCCGGTCTCGCCGTCGAGAATATCCAGGGAAATCGAGACGACCACCGGCCCAGGCCGCCCGCTGACCGACAGATCGAGCGCGCGGCCGACCACCTCGGCGAGTTCGTGGAAGGAATTGACGTCGAACACCGCCTTGGCGATCGGTGCGAACATCAGGTGATAATTGACTTCCTGGAACGCCTCACGGCCCTTGATGGCGCGCGGGATGTTGGTGATGAAGAGCACCATCGGGCGGGATGCCTGCATCGCGGTGTGAATGCCGATCGTGGCGTTGGATGCGCCCGGCGCGCGGCTGCAGATGACGCAAGCGGGTTTCTTGCGAACGGCGGAATAGGCGTCCGCCGCAAAGCCCGCCGAGGATTCGAGACGGGTCCCTATGGCGCGGATCTTGTTCTGGTTGCGGCTCAGCGCCTCCATGATTGTCGTATTTGTTCCGCCGGGCACGAAAAATACCGTATCCACATCCCGCGACAACATGGTTTCGACCACGACTTCGCCACCGTTCATTGCCTATTCTCCCTGAAAGGACGTTAATTGACTTGATGTCGCCGGATGCGTCACGTCATCGCCCTGACGCGACGGCCCGCTATGCTATTCTCGAAATCAGTGATACCGAAAAATCGAACCGAGCACAAAGATGATCAATGATGAGGCGGACGCCATAGGCAACGGTGGCATCGGACAACCGGTAGCCCGGCGTGAAGATCGTGCATTGCTATCAGGACGTGGCCGTTTCATCGATGACATAAATTTGCCTGATCAGTTGCATGCCTGTTTTCTCCGGTCTCCGCATGCCCATGCGCGCATTCGGAAGATCGGTACGGCGGCGGCGATGGCCGCCCCGGGCGTCGCCGCGGTTCTGACCGGCGACGATCTCGCGGCCGATCTTGCGGCCGATGGCGCGGGCGTTCTGCAGGCGCCGCCGACGCCGCTCAACCGCGACGGCTCGCCGATTCGCAATCCGGCGCAGCAGGCGATTACGTCGGACAAGGTGCGGCATGTGGGCGACGCGGTGGCAATGGTGCTGGCCGACACGCCGGAGAACGCCCGGGAGGCGTCGGATCTCGTCGAGATGGACTACGAAATACTGCCCAGCGTCACCGCCGCGACCGATGCGATCCGGCCGGAGGCGCCGCGAGTTTGGGATGATCTGCCGTCCAATGTCGCGCTGGACTGGGAAACCGGCGACCGGGCGGCAGTCGAGACGGCGTTCGCGGCCGCGCGCCACGTCGTCCGGCTGGATCTGGTCAACAACCGTATCGTGGTCGCGGCGATGGAGCCGCGGGGCGCGCTGGCCGAGTACGACCCGGCGCTGGACCGCTATACCCTTTACACGCCGACCGGCGGCGGTACGCAGATCCAGATGGGCCTGGCGAATAAGGGGCTGAACGTTTCGCCGGCGGCCATCCGCGTGGTGACGCCGGATGTCGGCGGCGGATTTGGCATCAAGAACGATATCTATCCGGAGCAGATCGCCGTCTGCTGGGCGGCGCGCCGCATCGGCCGTCCGGTCAAATGGACGCCGGACCGCGCCGACAGTTTCATGACCGACCGGCATGCCCGCGACCATAGGATGGAGGCCGCACTGGCGCTGGATGAGAACCACCGGTTCCTCGCGCTCCGGTGCCATACGGTTTCGAACATGGGCGGGTATCTGACCGCGGCCGCGCCGATCATTCCGACCGGCGGCGGAACCCGCATGTTGAGCAATGTCTACCGCATCGCTTCGGTGTATGCGGAAACGCAATGCGTCTTTACCAACACCACGCCGATTGCGGCCTATCGCGGCGCCGGCAAGCCCGAGTTCTGCTACATGGTCGAACGGCTGGTCGATGCGGCGGCGCGGGAGTTGGACATGGACCCGGCGGATTTGCGGCGGATCAACCTGGTTCGGCCGGAAGACATGCCCTATCGCACGCCGACCGGGCTGGTCTATGACAGCGGCGACTTTCAGCAGAACATGGACGAGGCCCTGCGGCTCGCAGGGCAAGCGGACCTGCCGGACCGGCGCGCGGCGGCGGCGGCGCGCGGCAAGCGTCTCGGGTTCGGTTTTTCGGTTTATACGGAACCGGATGGTTTCAAGGACGGCCGGGTCGGGATGCAATTCGATCCCGGCGGCGGCCTGACCCTCACCATGACCGGCCAGTCGAACGGCCAGGGCCATGAGACGACTTTCGCGCAGGTCGCGGCGAGCCAGCTTGGGCTCGACCTTGACGGAATCCGCGTGGTGCAGGGGGACACGGACCGGGTCGGGATCGGCACCGGCAGCGGCGGCTCCCGCACCGCGACGATCGCCGGAACGGCGATCCATCTGGCGTCGGGAAAGCTGATCGAGAAGGGCCGGCAGATCGCGGCGCATATTCTCGAAGCGAGCGTCGACGATATCGTTTTCGAAGACGGCCGGTTCGCCGTCGCGGGAACCGACCGCGCGGTCGCGATCAAAGCGGTGGCGGCGGCGGCGTTCGATCAGAGCAAGGTGCCGGAAGGAATGGAACTCGGTTACGACGCCAGCAGCCATTACGCCGCGAAGGATTACAGCTATCCGTGCGGCTGCCATGTCGCGGAGGTCGAAATCGACGAGGAAACCGGCACGACGGCGGTCATGCGTTATACGCTGGTCAGCGATTTCGGCACGGTGATCAATCCCATGCTGCTGCAGGGTCAGCTGCATGGGGGCATTCTTCAAGGCATCGGGCAGGCGGTCTATGAAGACTGCCGCTACGACGCGGAGACCGGGCAATTGATCACCGGCTCTTTCATGGACTATTGCCTGCCGCGCGCCACCCATATGCCGGAATTCAAATGGGGACGAAACGAGACGCGCTGCCTCACCAATCCGCTGGGCATCAAGGGGTGCGGCGAGTCCGGTCCGACCGCGGCGCTGCCGGCGGTGATGAACGCGGTCCTCGATGCCTTGCGCGATTGCGATACCGCGGGGCTCGACATGCCGGTGACCGCGGAAAAAATCTGGCGCGTCATGAACGGCCGGTCGGCAGACAAATGACAGTGATGGGGACATGGGAATGACGGTGACGCTGCAATTGGACGAAGTTCACGCGTTGACCACGTCGACGCTTCTGGCGCTGGGCGCGTCGGACGACAATGCCCGGGCGATTGCCGACACGATCACAGCTGCCGAACGCGACGAGTGCAAATCCCATGGGCTGTTCCGGCTGCCGGGATATTGCGTCGCCCTCGGCAACGGCCGGATCGACGGCAAATCGGATCCGGTCGTCACCGAACTCGCCCCGGCCGTCATCCAGGTGGATGCAAAGGGCGGCTTCGCGCCGCTCGCGCTCAAACGCGGCCGCGAACCGCTGATCGAGAAAACACGCGCGAACGGAATTGCCGCGATGCCGGTTATCAATTCCTACCATTTCGCCGCGCTGTGGTTCGAGGTCGAGGCGTTGGCGACCGAAGGCCTGGTAGCCTTCGCTTTCGTCAATTCGCGCAGCTACGTCGCGCCGGCGGGCGGGACGGAACCGCTCTTCGGGACCAATCCGATGTCGTTCGGATGGCCGCGCCGGGATCGCCCGCCGGTGGTGTTCGATCAGGCATCGAGTGCGAGCGCCCGGGGCGAGATCATGCTGCACCATCGTGACGGCAAACCGATTCCGGAAGGCTGGGCCATCGACAAGGACGGCGCTTCCACCACCGATCCCGCCGCCGGGTTGGCGGGCGCGCAATTGCCCTTTGGCGGCTACAAGGGCTCGGCGATTGCCTTGATGGTCGAGTTGATGGCGGCGGGGCTACCGCGGAACTGTTTCGGCCCGGAATCGGCGGCGGAAGATACGGGCGATGGCGGGCCGGCCAAGGGGGGCGAGTTGATGCTGGCGATGGATCCGGCGCGGTTCGTCGCCGACGGCGATGCGGGCGCGTCGCTCGATCATGCGGAAGGCCTGTTTTCGAAGTTGCTCGGTCAGGAGGGAACGCGGCTGCCCTCGGATCGGCGCTACTCCGCGCGGCAACGGACGCCGGGGGAAGGCGCAACGATTCCCCGGGCGCTGCACGAACAAATTTTGGAAATCCGCGACCGCGCGGGCGGGTAGATCAACCTGCCTTTAATTGGAACCAATTAAAGGCAGAAAAGTTGACCGATTCTATAAAGATAGAGCAGCTTATGTGCGCCCAAATGGGCGCACGCTGCTCTAATCACCGCTCTTCTTCAGATAGGCATCGAACGCGGCGATGCCGGCTTCGCATGCGGCTATATCCTGCTCGCCGTTGCCGCCGGACGCGCCGATGCCGCCGACCACCTCGCCATTCACCTCGATCGGGAAACCGCCGACGAAGACCGTGAAGCGACCGTAATGCTGGGTGAAAATGCCCCAGGCTTCCTCCCCCGGATAGGTGTTGGTGAAGGTATGGGTCTTGCGCCGGTGGGCGGCCGCGGTGAAGGCCTTGTTTTCCGCGATCTGCACGCTCGTGACCTTGCCTCCGTCCAGTCGCCGCAGCGCGATCGTATATCCCGCATTGTCGGCGACGCACAGCACATGCGGGATCCCGATCTCTTCCGACTTCGCCTGCGCGGCGTCGAGGATCAGATTGGCCTCGGCCAATGTCAGCGTGTTGACCGTGCGCATCGGTGTCCTATTCCTATGGCTGCATAGCCGCTCGATTATTCCGCGGCCGCCGCTT
>JBFFGE010000007.1:0-46769 GCA_041557595.1 Alphaproteobacteria bacterium | reverse complement strand
TCCATGGAATCCTCCAATGGTTGATGTAAACGACTTCGACCCTCTTCTCCATAAGTTGGCTGCCCACCGCAGCACCAAATATAGTATCCGCATCCCCGGATGATGTCATCATCTGCGATGCAATTCGTTCCAGCGAATGACTCGCCCCTCCGCACCAACCGGCGCCCGCTTACGCCCTACCGGTCCCCGCAACGCTCTAGAATTAAGGCGCAATCGGCCTCGGCCTCGTCGTCCAGCGCCGCGCCGATCGCTTCCAGATATGCATTCACGTTCCGCCGGGCGGCATCCGCGCCGTTCGAGTCGCCCGCCGCCGGCGTCAGATTGCCCGCCGACTCGAACAGCGCCGCCTGCTGCAACCGTTCCGCTTCGAGCTCCAGGCGTTTGACGTCGCTCCGCAGGGTGTCCGTTCGGGGGCGGTCGAAGCCGTCATAACCCGCTTTCATGCGGCGGCGCACCTCGCGCAGCGGCCGTACCACGCTCTCGCGCCACGCCTCGACCAAATCCATGGCTTGCGCTAGATCGGCGCGCGGCATTTCCGCTCCCTCCACGGTTCCCCGCCAGCAGCAATACAGCAGGAGATTCACGTCGACGCCAAATCCGTCCTGCAAGCGTAAACAGGCCGGCGCCACGCCGGCCCGCCGGTATACCCGCAGCGAAAATTCCCAGAACGGATTGTCGGGCGGCGTGCTCATCGATCGCCCAGGCATATGTCCAGCGCCCGCGCGGTTCGCACGATCGGGCCGTCGACTTCGACGATTTTGGGAGACGCGATGACGTCCGCGAGCGGCACATCGACGACCAGCCGGTCACGCCAGGCAACCATGCGGTCGAACCGGCCTTCGGCGATCAGATCGACCGCGTGAACGCCGAAGGCGGAGGCCATGAGCCGGTCGCGGGCATCCGGCGATCCGCCCCGCTGGATATGGCCGAGTACGGTGACCCGAATTTCGGCATCGGTTATCGCCGCCAGCTTCTCGCCGAGATAATGACCGATCCCGCCATAACGAATCTTGCCGCCCGACCGGCGCCCGACAGGTCTGCCGTCCTCGCCGCGCACCGCCTCAGCAACGACAATCAGCAGAAAATTGCGGCCTTGTTCGGTTACCCGTTCGATCTTGTCGGCGACCGCGGCCAGGGAATAGGGAATCTCCGGAATCAGGATGACATCCGCGCCGCCGGCAATTCCGGCCGCAATGGCGATGTGCCCGGCATCCCGCCCCATCACCTCCAGGATCATTACCCGGCTATGGCTCGCCGCCGTCGGCTGAAGACTGTCCAGCGCCTCGGTGGCGGCCTGTACCGCCGTGTCATATCCGATCGAGACCTCGGTGAGGCCAATGTCGTTATCGATCGTCTTGGGGATGCAGACAAGATTGAGCCCGCCCTGCTGCGCCAATCGGCGAAGAATCGCCTGGCTGCCGTCGCCGCCGATACCGATCAAGGCGTCGAGACCAAGCGCGCGGTAGCCGTCGATAACCTCCTGCGAACGATCCCGGAACCCGCCTTCCGGCAATGGATACTTGAACGGATTGCCGCTGTTCGTGGTTCCCAGGATGGTGCCGCCCCGGCGCAGGATCGTGCCGTCGAACGCGTCGACCGTGAGATTCCGGGCGCGTACCGGGCGCTCCATCAACCCCACCGTCCCTTGTTCGATTCCGATGATTTCCCAGCCATGGCCCAGGACCGCACGATGGACCGCCGCGCGCAGCACTGCATTCAACCCGGCACAATCGCCGCCGCTCGTCAAAATGCCGATGCGTCGAATATCGACCATTATCCCCCGTCGCCGGTCGCCACGATAATCGCGGACCGCAAGAAAGAGTTCCGCATTTGCGCCGGTATTTTGTTAGTATCGCATACTAGGGAGTAACGTCATCAATTGAACGACACGATGGACGATAAAGAAGCAACGCGCCGCCGATTGGAAGAGCTGCGCCTCGAACATCGCGATCTTGACGATGCGATCGCCCGGGTCGCCGAAAGCCCGCCTTTCGACCAGATCACGATCCAGCGCCTGAAGAAACGAAAGCTCGGGCTGAAGGATCAAATCTCGCGGCTGGAAGACGCTTTGCTGCCCGATATCATCGCGTAAGTGTTTTGGGCATCAAGATTATTTGAAGGAACGGCGGCACCCGGAAAACGCCCACCGGAGACCGGTGGGCGCATTTCCCGTAGCCGAAAAGGTCGCAAATTCAAGCTCAGAACTGCGCGGCCTCGGTCGACCCAGCCATGGCGGTGGTGGACGACTGACCACCGGAAACGGTGTTCGATACCGCATCGAAATAGCCAGTCCCGACTTCCCTTTGGTGGCGGGTCGCCGAATACCCCTCCGCTTCGGCGGCGAATTCCGCCTCCTGCAACTCGGAATACGCAGCCATTCCGCGATCGCGATACGCGCGCGCCAGCATGAAGGTGGTGTAGTTCAAGCTGTGAAAACCGGCCAGGGTGATGAACTGATACTTGTAGCCCATCGCCGCCAGTTCGCCCTGGAACCGCTCCATTTCGGATTTTCCGAGATGCTTCGCCCAATTAAAGGAGGGGGAGCAGTTATAGGCGAACATCTGTCCCGGATATTCCTTCCGGATCGTTTCGGCGAATTTCTTCGCTTCCGCGAGATCCGGCGTCGAGGTCTCGCACCAGATCAAATCGGCATAGGGCGCATAGGCGAGCCCCCGGGCAATCGCCATGTCGATGCCGCCGGTGATCCGGTAGAAGCCTTCCGCGGTCCGCTCGCCGGTCAGGAACGGACGATCCCGCTCATCGACGTCGCTGGTGATCAATTGGGCCGCATCGGCGTCGGTGCGGGCCATTAGGACGGTCGGCACCCCCATCACATCGGAGGCCAACCGCGCCGCGTTGAGCGTCCGGATGAAGCTTGACGTGGGCACCAGAACCTTGCCGCCGAGATGGCCGCATTTTTTCTCGGATGCGAGTTGATCCTCGAAATGGACGCCGCTGGCGCCGGCCTCGATCATCGCCTTCATCAATTCGAAGGCGTTGAGGGGACCGCCGAAGCCGGCTTCCGCATCGGCGATGATCGGCAGCATGTAGTCGATATCTTCGGTCGATGCCCCGTCGATCCGCTCGAGATGCTGTACCTGGTCGGCCCGCATCAGCGCCTGGTTCATGCGCTTGATGACGTTGGGCACACTGTCGACCGGATAGAGGCTCTGGTCGGGATACATTTGCCCGGCGCTGTTCGCATCGGCTGCAACCTGCCATCCGGAGAGGTAGATCGCCTTCAGGCCGGCTTTGGCGTGCTGAACCGCCTGATTGCCGGTAAAGGCGCCGAATGTGGGAACGAATTCCTCATTCTGCAACAACCGGCGGAGCTTGCGGGCGCCGACTTCCGCCAAGGTATGGCGAATGCGGATCGACCCGCGCAGCCGCTCGACATCCTTCGGCGTGTAGTCGCGCCGCACCTCGTCCAGGGCGCCGGGTTCGGTCGCCGGTTTCCGCGCGGTGGGAACGATCGTCGCCGGATTGCCATCGTCATAATCCGTCGAAGAGGTGAGCCGATCCAGATTCCGGAGTCCTGTCTCGGATTTCAATCCCGTGCTCCGGTTCTCGGACATCGGCTTGGTCGGTTGGAAAATCTCATTCATCGCGTGCCTCACATGGGTTCAATTTATTGCGTCTTTTCAGTTGCGTAATCTTCCCGACGGGCGAGTCATGGGCACTGAAAAGGCTGTGAATATTATTGATGTAAATAAATTACTAGTTCTCCAGCACGTCAATAACTTCTTGGTATATCGCTTGTTTTCATGTCAATTTTTAAAAATCGTGAATTTACATTTTGTCATCTTTGTAAATCAATAGGTATCGCCATGGCCGCGGATCCACAAGTCACGACGAAGGGCAAGCGCCTCACTGTTCGCCTCGGAGCAAAGATTCGCCGGCTGCGCCGCGAAAACCGATTAAGCCAGGCACAGCTGGCCGCGCGATTAGGCATTTCACCTAGTTATCTCAATCTGATCGAGCACAACCATCGCAACGTGACCGTCGGCCTACTATTGAAGTTGGCCGAGGTCTTTTCCCTGAATATCGCGGATTTATCGGACGACGACGAAAGCCGGCTGGTCGCCGACCTGATGGAAACATTCGACGATACAATGTTCGACGAACACGATCTGACCAATACGGAAATTCGCGAATTGGTGACCGCGGCGCCGGTGGCGGCAAAGGCCGTGGTGGCGCTCTACGACAGTTTCCGGAATGCCCAGTCCGATCTGCGCAGCCTGGCGACGCAACTCTCCGAGGAGGCCGAGGCGCTGTTGGAGTTCGAATCCCGTCTTCCCGCCGATCAGGTTGGCGACTTCATTCAGGAAAACGGCAATTACTTTGCCGATATCGAGGAAGAGGCCGAGCGTGTGCGGGCGGAAGCGCGACTCGGCACCGGCGACCCGCTGCCGGGCATGATCCACTACCTGGAAAATGCCCATGGGGTGCGGGTCGTGATCCTGCCGCCGGCGCCCGGCGCGGAAGCCGCGCGGCGATACGACGCGGCGACCAAGCGCCTGGAAATTTCCGATATGCTGCCGCGCAGCAGCCGCATTTTCCAGATCGGCCATCAGATCGGCCTGCTCTCCGCCAGCCCGGTCTTCGACACGCTGCTGCTGGAGGGCGGGCTTCGAACGCCGGATAGCCGCGCGCTCGGCCGCGTGACGCTGGCCAATTATTTCGCGGGCGCGCTGACGATGCCCTATGCGCCCTTTCTCGAGACGGCACGAACCCTGCGCTACGATATCGAACTGCTGCAGCACCATTTCGATGCGAATTTCGAGCAAATCTGCCATCGACTGACGACACTCCAGCGGCCCGGCGCCGAGGGCGTGCCGCTGCATATGCTGCGGGTCGACATCGCGGGCAACATCTCGAAGCGATTCAGCGCGTCCGGCCTGCGGATCCCCCGCCATGGCGGCGCCTGCCCGCGCTGGAACGCCTATACGGCGTTCCTGTCGCCGGGCGTCATCAACGCCCAGGTCTCGCAGATGCCCGACGGCAACAGCTATTTCTGCATTGCCCGGACGGTGCAGAAACAGGCCGGCGGGTATGGCGCGCCGCAGCGCATCCTCTCGATCGGCCTCGGCTGCGAGCTGATCCACGCACCGCAAATGGTCTATTCCGACGGCATCGACTTGGAACGGCCGGACCGCGCCGTTCCCGCGGGGATTCAGTGCCGCTCCTGCGAACGGATGGATTGCCAGCAGCGCGCCTTCCCGCCGGTGCATCACAGGCTCAATATCGACGAGAATACCCGCGGCCTGTCCGCCTATGTTTCCGCGCCTTAGATCAACCTGCCTTTGATCGGGATCGATCAAAGGCAGAAAAGTTGATCGATTCTATAAAGATAGAACAGCTTAGGTGCGCCCGAATGGGCGCACGCTGCTCTAGGAAATCCGCCATTCGACCGGCAATCGGTGCCGCTGCCGCTTGCGCGGCCCGGATCGCTGCCTATAATGCGCCGCTCCGGAGCCTCCGGAAGGGCAGAGGGAGGCCGCGAGCCGAATGGCCGAATTACCCGTCGTAGGAATTATCATGGGAAGCCAATCCGATTGGCCGACCATGCGCCATGCTGCGGAAACGCTCGAGAAACTGGGCATTTCCCATGAAACCCGTATCGTTTCCGCCCACCGGACACCGAAGCGGCTGGTCGATTATGCGCAAACCGCGCGCGATCGCGGGCTCAAAACGATCATCGCCGGCGCCGGCGGGGCAGCCCATTTACCCGGCATGACCGCGTCGATGACACCGCTGCCGGTCTTCGGCGTGCCGATCGAAAGCAATGCCTTGAAAGGCATGGACAGCTTGATGTCGATCGTGCAGATGCCGGCCGGCATACCGGTGGGCACGCTGGCCATCGGCCGTGCCGGCGCGATCAACGCGGCCCTGCTTGCCGCCGCGGTCATCGCGCTCTCCGATCCCGCCGCCGCCACCGCGCTGGACGATTGGCGCACCAATCAAACCTCGGGGGTCGGCCTGAATCCCAGCGATGAGTGACAGCAGCCCGGAACGCTTCGGCCCGGGATCGGTCATCGGAATCCTGGGCGACGGTCAACTTGGCCGGATGATCGCACTGGCGGCCGCCCGCCTGGGCTATCGCTCCCACACTTTCGCGGACCGGCCGGATAGCCCGGCCGCGCAGGTCTGCGCCCAGTCGACCGTCGCGCGATACGACGACCGCAGCGCCCTCGACGCCTTCGCCGCGGCAGTCGACGTGGTGACGCTGGAATTCGAGAATATTCCCGAGGAATCGGTGCGCTATTTGGCGGAACGGGTGCCGGTGCGTCCAGGGCCCGACGTGCTGGCCACCGCGCAGGACCGGATGCTCGAAAAAACCTTCCTGAACAAGGCGGGAATCGGCACCGCGCCCTACCGGCACGTGACCGACCTCCCCTCCCTGCGGGCGGCGGTCGGGTCGATCGGCCGGCCCGCCGTCCTGAAGACCGCGAAATTCGGATATGACGGCAAGGGCCAGATCAAGATCGATGCGGACACCCAGCTGGAGGAGGCATTCGCGGAGCTCGGCACGGATCACGCGGTCCTCGAAGGCTGGATCGACTATGCGTTGGAGATTTCTGTCATCGTCGCCCGGGGCCTGACCGGCGAAACGGCCTCCTACGTTCCGGTGGAAAACCGGCATGTGAACCATATTCTCGACACGACGATCATTCCCGCCGGCATTTCGGAGAGCATCGCGGCGCGGGCCGGCGAAATCGCCCGCACGGCCGCCGAAACGCTCGACGTCATCGGCTTGCTGGCGGTGGAGATGTTCGTCACCTGGGATGGCGAGGTCTTGGTCAATGAAATCGCGCCCCGGCCGCATAATTCCGGCCACTGGACCATCGATGGATGCGCGATCAGCCAGTTTCAGCAACTAATCCGTGCCATTTGCGGACTACCGCTCGGCTCGCCGGAACGGCACTCGGATGCGGTGATGAAGAACTTGATCGGCGACGAGGTCAATGCGTGGCTGGATATCCTGTCCGAACCGAGCGCCCGGCTGCACCTGTATGGCAAGGATGCGGTCCGGCCGGGACGCAAGATGGGCCATGTCACGCGCCTGACGCCGCGAACAGACTGACCCACACCCAACCGCCAAACTACATACGGTTAATACGTACGAACATTCCGACATATGCGTACAGGACAAAAAATCGAATTTCGTACGTTTTTCAGGCGCGCGCCGAACTTCGGAATTCGCATGACATCGTCGATCCGCCGGTCGAGAAAGGCCCAGCTGTCCGCCGCATCCTCCGACCGATCGTCCAGCCAATACAAGGCCGTAGCGCTGTAAACACCCGCCAATAATGCGCGCTTCGAATAGAAATTCCAATCGGTCGCCGAGTCTCCGGCCGCAACCCATATCGCATCGACCGTATCATACAGACACCGAAGGGCCGTACCTGTATTTTGCGGCATCGCAAGTACGGCAAGACTCCGGCGCACCGCTTCTCGATGCGGCGCCCACGCCTCCAGCCGCGTACGGACGCCCGCGCCGATCCGCTGCCGCACCTTCATGGCGGCCACGTCCCGCCCTTCGAGCGCCGCGATCATGCGCCGGTCCGCCAGCCGGCTGAATGCCGCAACCATATCGGCCGCGCCATAGGGGAAGGCCCGGTCGGCGAGGGCCGGGTCCAGGCCGACATCCCGGGCCGCATGGCGCATCGCCCGGCGGCTCCACCCGTCGAAAGGGACGTGGCGCAGCGCCGCCAGAACGAGCGCGTCGCGATTATCGTCCAGATCGCTCATCCCGCCTGCTCGATCGCGCCTTCATCCGCCGCGCCCTCATCATCATCCGGCTCTTCATCCTGCCGGGACGTCATATGGCGCATTTCCTCGCGGTACATCAGAAGCGCCAAATTGGTCATGCGCTGCGGATACAGGATACCGTCGAGATGGTCGCATTCATGTTGCACCACGCGCGCGTGAAACCCCTCGGCAATCCGGTCGATTTCACCGCCTTCATGGTCGACGCCCTGATAACGGATTCGGGTATACCGGGGTACGGCGCCGACCAGACCGGGAACCGACAGACAACCTTCCCAATCGAGGTCGGTTTCCTCGGTCAAGGGCGTGATGACCGGATTGATCAAAACGGTCAGCGGCACCGGCGGCTCGTCTTCCGCCTCGCCGTGTTCCGCGGCGACATGAAATATGACCAGGCGGAGCGGGACATGAACCTGCGGCGCAGCAAGACCCGCGCCGTCCGCATCCTCCATCGTTTCGAGCATGTCGCGCACAAGAGCCCGAATTTCGGGCGCCGTCGGTTCCTCGACGTCCCGGGCCTGCCCGCGCAGCACCGGATGCCCCATTCGGGCGATTTTGAGTATTGCCATGGCGGTAATATGGGGTTTCGTCCGCGCCCCGTAAAGCGTGGTCGACTCCGCCATATGCCCTTCACATCGCGCTACCCCTATGTTATAAGCCGCCCGCTCTGGCCTTGGCTGGAGCAGTTTGTGTGCCTAAAACCCAATATTGCAATAAACGATGATGGCAGAAGGAGTTCGTACCATCGTAAACGTAGTTGTCCGCGATAATAACGTCGATCAAGCGCTGAAGGCTCTGAAGAAGAAGATGCAGCGCGAGGGCGTTTTCAGGGAGATGAAACTGCGCCGTGCCTACGAAAAGCCGTCGGAACGGAAAGCCCGAGAAAAGGCGGAGGCGGTGCGCCGCCACCGGAAGCTGCTGCGCAAGCGCATGGACCGCGACGGGTACTAGCACCCCGCCGTCCGAGCAGACCCTGGACTTATCAATGCCTTGCATCCGCCGGCCCTGACCTGCCGCGCCGGAGCGTTGCCCGAAGCCGACCCCTGCCCTTCACACAACAGTGACTTGCATTACGCTGCCGCGCGCGGCCACACTGCTGCGCATGAAGCGCCTGATCGCCGGAATTTCCGCCCTCTTGTTGGTCGCCGCCCACGCGTCGGCCAATCCGAATACCTGGAAATACGAGTGGCCGAATACCGATTTTACCAAGCATTCGGTGCCGTTCGATGAAATCCGGTCCGGCGGGCCGCCCAAGGACGGCATTCCCCCTATCGACTCACCGATCTTCAAGCCGGTTTCCGCCTTGAAGGACCTGGCGGCCACCGAGCCGGTCATCGGCCTCACGGTTAAGGGCGATATCAGGGCCTATCCGCTGCGGGTGCTGATGTGGCACGAAATCGTCAACGATACGATCGGCGGCGTGCCGGTCGCGGTTACCTTCTGTCCCCTGTGCAACGCCGCCATCGTGTTCGACCGGCGCCTCGATGGAAAGGTGCTCGACTTCGGCACGACGGGCAAACTCCGCAAATCCGATCTGGTCATGTACGACCGGCAAACCGAGAGCTGGTGGCAGCAATTCCTGGGCAAGGGCATTATCGGCGAAATGACCGACAAGACCCTGAAAGTCCTGCCGGCGCGCCTCGAATCCTGGGCCAATTTCAAAAAACGCGCGCCGAACGGCCGGGTCCTCGTGCCGAACGATCCCGATGCCCGATCCTATGGCGCCAACCCCTATGGCGGCTATGATTCGCTGGCGAAGCCATTCCTGTATAGCGGCGAGATGCCCAAGGGGATCGCCCCGCTGGCCCGCGTCGTGTCCCTCGAAGAAAAGGATCAAGCCTGGAGCCTCGACCTGCTGCGCAAGAAGCGGAAGATCGAATTGCCCGGGAAAATCGTCCTTCGATGGGAGCCCGGCCAGAATTCCGCGCTCGACAGCGGCGACATTGCGCACGGCAAGGATGTGGGTAATGTCACCGCGCAGCGCCTGACCGATTCGGGCGCCGAGGATATCGCCTATTTCATCGATTTTGCCTTTGCGTTCCACGCCTTCCGTCCCGGCGCGCCGATCCACAAATAGCCGGTTTCGGGCATGCATTGTTTGCATTGCTGCAATGCAGCATTATCGCTGGTTTCCATCCGAAAACCGCACCATATCTACCTCGAATCGTTGGGGAACCAACGCCTACATCGAGTATGGAGGCAGATATGACTGCAGCACCCAAAACATCCGGCCAACGGCGCGGATTCATGGCCACTCTCGGCCGGGCGATCGACGCCCACAATCAGTTTCAACGCCTCAACAGCATGAACGATACCTCGCTCGCGGCGATGAATCTGACCCGGGAACAGATCCCGCAATTTATCGTTAGCCGGCTCTAAAAAAAACCGGCGCGAAGCGCTTACTCGAGCGCCTTGACGATGTCTTCGCACATCGCCTTGGCGTCGGCGAACAACATCATCGTGTTGTCGCGGAAAAACAGCTCGTTCTCGATTCCGGCATAGCCGGAACCGAGCGAGCGCTTGATAAACAGCACCGTACTGGCTTTTTCCACATCGAGAATCGGCATCCCGTAAATCGGGCTCTGCGGATCGTTTTTGGCTGCCGGATTGGTCACGTCGTTGGCGCCGATTACGAAGGCCACGTCCGTGCCGGCGAAATCCCGGTTGATCTCATCCAATTCCAGCACGTCATCATAGGACACGTTGGCCTCCGCCAACAGGACGTTCATATGCCCCGGCATGCGCCCGGCCACCGGATGGATCGCGTAGCGGACCTGAATCCCGTCCTTTTTCAGGAGGTCGGCCATCTCCCTCAAGGCGTGCTGCGCCTGCGCCACGGCCATGCCGTAGCCCGGCACGATAATCACGCTTCCCGCGTTCTTCATGATGAAGGCGGCGTCCTCAGCGCTCCCTGAGCGCACTGTCCGGTCCTTCAGCGCATCGGCATCGGGACCCGCCGCCTCGCCTCCGAAGCCCCCCAGGATCACGCTGAAGAAGGAGCGGTTCATGCCCTTGCACATGATATAGCTGAGGATCGCACCCGAAGAGCCCACCAGCGCCCCGGTGATGATCAGCGCGGTGTTGCTGAGCGTGAAGCCGATCCCGCACGCCGCCCAGCCCGAATAGCTGTTCAGCATCGAAATCACCACCGGCATGTCGGCGCCGCCGATCGGGATGATGATCAGGACGCCGATCGTGAAGGCGACGATGGCTATCGCCCAGAAAAGTCCGGCGCTTTGACTGCCGCATATCAAGGCGATCAGCAAAATCAGCAGCACGCCGAGCGCCGCATTCAGCAAATGCTGCCCCGGAAAGACGATCGGCGCGCCGCTCATGATCCCTTGCAACTTTGCGAAGGCGACGATCGACCCGGTAAAGGTAATCGCGCCGATCGCCGTGCCGATGGTCATCTCGATCAGGCTGGCGACCGGGATCTTGCCGAAGACGCCAATCCCGTACGCCGAGGGCTCGTAAAACGCCGCCGCCGCGACGAACACCGCGGCCAGCCCGACCAGGCTATGAAACGCGGCGACCAGCTGCGGCAAGGCGGTCATCTGAATCCGCAGGGCAACCACGGTGCCGATCGAGCCGCCGATCAGCACACCGAGAAAAATCAGCGAATAGCTCAACACGCCCGGCGACGCCAACGTCGTCAGAACGGCGATCACCATGCCGGCGATCCCGAAGAGATTGCCGTTACGGGCGGTTTCCGGCGACGACAGGCCGCGCAAGGCCATGATGAAACAGATGCTCGCGATCAAATAGGCGAGGGCCGGCAGATTGCTCATGATGTTCCCCGCGCCCCCTAAGCCTTCGGCTTCTTCTTGAACATCTGCAGCATGCGCTGCGTGACGATGAAGCCGCCGAAGATATTGATCGACGCAAGGACAACGGCGATGAAGCCGAAGATCTTGGAGAGGCTCATATCGGCCGGGCTCGCGGCTATAAGCGCGCCGACCACGATCACCGATGAAATCGCGTTGGTCACGCCCATCAGCGGCGAATGCAACGCCGGCGTCACGTGCCACACCACATAATATCCGACAAAGACGGCGAGCACGAAAATCGTGAACATGAAGACGAAGGGTTCGCCGCCGCCGGTCGACTGAAACGCCGTGTGCGCAACCTGATTGAACAGCTCTTCCGCCTGCACCGCGAGTTCGGCCGCGCCTTTCGCCATCTCCTCGGCTTTTTTGAGTAGAGCGTCGCCCTGCATCTCGTTCAATCTCCCTTGCCGTCGGCGCCGGCCTTGTCAGGCGCGGCGTCCACGTCACCGGCGGCCGTTTCTTCATCTGCCTTGGGTGTCTTGGGTGTCTTGGGTCGTTCGGGTTCCTTTGGCTCCGTGGACGGCTTCGCCTCGGCCTTCGCCGGTTTGGCCGAACCGCCTGCGATCGACGGGTGAACGACCGCGCCGTCCCGCGTGACCAGCGTACCGGCGATCACTTCGTCCTGCCAATCGATCTTGAGCGCCTTGCTTTCCGCGTCGATCATCGGCACCAGGAAATTAAACAGGTTCTTGGCGAACAGCTTGCTCGCGTCTTCCGGAATCCGCCCGGGCACATTGCGGTGCCCTATGATGCGCACGCCGTGCTTGGTCACCACCTTTCCGGCGACCGCGCCGGCACAATTGCCGCCCGCTTCGACCGCGAGATCGACAACGAGCGAACCCGGTTTCATGGATTTCAGCATCGCTTCGCTGATCAACTGGGGCGCGGGCCGCCCCGGAATCAGCGCCGTACAGATCACGATATCCTGCTTCGCAATCGTTTTGGCGATCAGCGCCGCCTGCTTCTTTTTGTAGGCGTCGCTCATCTCCTTGGCGTAGCCGCCTTCGGTTTGCGCATCCTGAAATTCTTCATCTTCGACGGCGACGAATTTCGCGCCCAGCGATTCGACCTGTTCCTTTGTCGCCGGCCGCACATCGGTGGCCGATACCACGGCCCCGAGACGGCGCGCGGTCGCGATCGCCTGAAGCCCGGCCACGCCGACCCCCATCACCAACACGCGCGCCGGCGGCACCGTGCCCGCCGCGGTCATCATCATCGGAAAGGCGCGGCCGAACTCGACTGCCGCATCGAGCACCGCGCGATAGCCCGCAAGATTGGATTGAGACGACAGCACGTCCATCGACTGGGCGCGCGAAATGCGCGGCATCAGTTCCATCGCGAAACCGGTCACGCCGGCCGCCGCCATGGCCGCGACGAAGTCCTTCTCCGTCAACGCGTTCATTTGGCAGCAGAGAATTTGACCCTTGATGAAATTGGCGAGCTCATCTTCGCCCTCGCCCGCAATCATCGGCGCCCGCACCTTGAGCACCACATCCGCGCCCTTCAGCGCCGCCTTTGCCGTCGCGGCAATCGTCGCGCCCGATTCGGTGAAGGCCGAATCCGGCAGCGATGCCTTCACGCCGGCGCCCTTTTCCACGACGACGTCGGCACCCAACTCGGCGAATTTCTTGACTGTCTCAGGAGACCCGGCGACGCGCGTTTCGTCCGGCCGCCTTTCCTTGAGAATGGCGATTTTCATGTCGGCAAATCCGGCTGGATAATTTCCAAGCAGCTCCCCCGCGCTGGAACGCGGCTACGGTATGCCAGTTAGCACGCAAATTGCCAAGACAAGGAATAAACTTTCCGCGACCTGCGACCCTTTGCCCCGACGCCCAAAAACATCCCAAACCGCGCTAAACCGGGGCAACCTGAGCCAAGGGCGGGTCATGGCGCGGCGGCAAATTGTCGTACAGATCGGCCACCAGATCCCGGCGCACGCCCTGATATCCGGCATCATTCCACAGGTTGCGCCATTGATCTGGGTCTTCGTCGAGCTTGTAGAGCTCGCCCTCGGTGCCGTCGTAATAATTGCTCTTCTCATACGCGGTGCAGACATAGCCGTCGCGATAGAGGGTCCGCATATGGATGCCGATCCCGTCGAAGGTGCTGTCCCATTCGGTGATCAGCCGCTGCTGGCCGCCGCCGGATGCGACCGGCAAGCGGTTGCCCTGCATCACCTCCGGCACGGGCAATCCCGCGATGTCGCAAAATGTCGGCGCCAGGTCCACATGGCCGACCAGATCGTCCAGCACCGCCGGCGCGACACCGGCCGACGGCGCGGGCCGCCAGATCAGCGGCACATGCATCAGTGCGTCGACGTGGTACGGGCCCTTGAACAGCATGCCGAAATCTCCCTGCAGCTCGCCATGGTCCGTGGTGAACACCACATCGGTGTCGTTGTCCCAGCCGCGCCGTCCGATCGCCGTCATCACCCTGCCGCAGGCCTCGTCGATCAACTCGTTGGAGACGTGAACAAAGGCGTTGACCTCGCGAATCTGGTCGGGGGTCAGGTCGCATGGCCGGAAACTCGCGGGCACCTCGAAATTGAAGCGGCCCCGGCCCTCGTACCATTCGAGCCAGTGGCGCGGCTTCCGCGCCAGGATTTCGGCCGCCTTGTCGCGCGAGCCGGGATAGCCCGGCGGCAGGTCGAGGTCGCGCCAGTTGACGCGCTTCAGTTCGGATTGCGGCGGGTCCCACGGGTGATGCGGGTCCGGGAAGCTCATCCACAGGAACCAGTCTTCGTCCGCATCGAGGGAGTCGAGCCAGTCGATGGCGCGGTCGGCCACCCAGTCGGTGTGGTAGTGCTCGCGCGGGATCGGGTTGAACCAGACCTGCGGCGCGCCGCAATCGCCGCCGCCCCTTCCGCTGACCTGCTTGTTCCGGTCGACATATTCGAAAAAATCGTCGACCTCGTCGGGAAAGTTTTCGCGCAGCCATTTCGGATAATGCACCAGGCTGCGACCGGCCCGGCCCGTATGATTGGCAAGCTCCATGCGCTCGAAACCGCGATGCGGGCCCGTGGTGCCGCGCGTCGCCGCCCAGTTTTCGTAGAAGGATTTATCGGGATCGGAGGACGGCTCGAAATGCGCCTTGCCGATCAGCGCGGTGCGATAGCCGCCCCGGTCCCGCAAATGCGCCGCCACGTCCGGCGCATCCAGCGGCAAGGGAATGCCGTTCTGGATCACGCCATGCGTCCGGACGTATTGCCCGGTGATCATGGTGGAGCGCGCCGGCATGCAGACCGTGTTCTGATTATGCGCGCGGCGGTAGTTGACCCCCGCCGCCGCCAGACCGTCGATCACCGGCGTGCGCGCCACCGTGCCGCCATTGCAGCCGAGCCCGTCGAAGCGCTGCTGGTCGGTGGTGATGAACAGAATTTTGCGACCCATCCGGTGGCTCCTCATGTTGGATAGGCGGGATTATAGGCGGTGACTGACCAAATTCGAGGCGTTTAGGGCAACAGCCGGACTTGCGCCTGTCACTCAGCCTCCGGCATTCCTGCCGCGTCCAGCGCTGCCGTCTGGCGTTCCGCCAGCGCCGCCTCGTCGAAATCGTCGATCAAATCGTGAAAAAGCCGGTGCCAGTTGACCTCCGCCCGGAGATGCATGAAAACCGATCCCAGCCCGATCGCCGCCCTATCCATAAAAACGAATTCGCGCGGCGGCGTCACCCCGCCGAGCTTGCGCAGTTCCCGGTGCACCCTTCCCGCCACCTGCGCGCCGTAGAGCCCGCTCTCCGATTCCTGGATCCGCGCCACCTCGTCCTTCAGCAGCGGCGCGTAGACGAACTCGGCCCAGATGTTGAGCGTATCGATCAACTCCTTGCGCAGATCGGTGAAGCCCCAGGTCTCATAGGCATGCACCGCGAGCGCCGCATCGCCGTCGCGCAACGCCCGGTACAAATCGATCACGCCGCGCACGAAGGATGGCGGGAATTTCCGCACGCAGCCGAAATCCAACAGGTTGATCCCATGATCCGGCCGCACGCTGTAATTACCGAGATGCGGATCGCCGTGGATCACGCCGTAGAAATAGAACGGCACATACCAGGCGTGGAACATGTTGCGGGCGATGGTATTGCGCACTTCCGGCGCCGCCTCGCGAAAATCCATCAGCGGCCGACCGTCGAGCCAGGTCATGGTGAGCAACCGGTTGGTCGACAGCTCGGGCAGCCGCACGGGCACATGAACCGCGTCCACCTCGGCCAGCATTGCGGTGTACAGCGCCATGTGGCGCCCTTCGAGATCGTAGTCGAGCTCCTCGCGCAGTCGCGCGGAAATTTCCTTGTGAATCTGACCGGTCGAGAGCGAATTGTCGCCGCGCTGATAGATCGCGAAAACCATGCCAAGCTGATTGAGGTCCGCTTCCACTGCCGAGCCCATATCGGGATATTGCAGCTTGCAGGCGAGGTCCGCGCCGTCGAGCGACCGCGCCCGATGCACCTGCCCCAAGGAGGCGGCATGGGCGGCAGCGCGGTCGAATTCCGCAAATTTCGCGCGCCAGTCCGGGCCCAGTTCTGCCGCCATGCGCCGGCGCACGAAGGGCCAGCCCATCGACGGCGCGTTGGCCTGCAACTGCTGCAGCTCGCGGACGTATTCTTCGGGCAAGGCATCGGGGATCGTCGCCATCAGTTGGGCGACCTTCATCAACGGGCCCTTGAGGCCGCCGAGTGCCGATTTCAGGTCCTCCGCGTGCCGGCCTTTGTCGAGTTCGAGGCCGAGATAGCGCGCGCCCGCAAGCCGCGCCGCCAGCCCGCCGACCGCGGTGCCGACGCGCGCATAGCGGCGGACGCGCCCGCCGACCGAGTTGTCTTCCGAATCCGTCATGACGACATAGATAGGCGCAGGGGCGGCGATGTGCCAGCCGTCATCGGCGCCTACCCGAAAGGCCGCTCGGCGCCATAGGGCGTCATATCCAGGCCGGGATCGCGGCCGGCCACCAGATCCGCGATGATCCGGCCGGTCAACGGTCCCAGCGTCATGCCGAGATGGCTGTGCCCGAAGGCAAAGAAGACATTCTCCTGCCGCGGCGAGCGGGCGATGACCGGAACATTGTCCGGCGTGGAGGGACGCGCACCCATCCAGATGCTCTGCTCCTCCGCCGACAGGCCGGGCAACACCCGCGCGGCATGCGGCAGCAGACGGCGGATACGCCGGTAATCGGGCTTTGCATCGACGCTGGCCAGTTCGACGATGGACGTCATGCGAATTCCCGATTCGTGCGGCGACAGCGAAAACTTGCGGTCGGCAAATTGCACGTACCGGTTCACCGACCGTTCGGGCGCGGGCATCATGATGTGATAGCCGCGTTCCGCGTCGAGCAACACCCGCGCACCGAGCCGCCGCGCAAATCCGTTTGACCGCACGCCGGCGGCGATCACCACGCGATCCGCCTCGTGGCTACCGGACTCGGTCGCAATGCGGACCCGGCCCGTCCCGTCGACCGACACGTTCCGGACATGCTCATGCAGGATCGTGCCGCCGCGCGCCCGGAACGACTCCGCCAGCGTCTCGACCAACCGGGCCGGGCTGCGGATCTGCCGCGAGCCCGGAATGAAAACCGCGTGTTTGAAGATCGGCGCGAGATTCGGTTCCATCTGGCGCAGTTCGTCTTCGTTCAACACATCGAAGGCGCAGCCGCAGGCCTCCATCATCGCGCGTTCAAAGGCGGAAGCCTCGAATGCCGCATCGCTCTCATAGACTTTGAGCGCGCCGGTCGCATCGATGAGATCGCCGCCGCCGGCATCGCGGATCAGGACGTCGTAGGCGTCGATCACGTGCTCGAACAGCGCGCCCATCGCGCGGCAATTCCGCTTGACCCGGGGACGCGCGGAATTGCGCAGATACCCGGCCAGCCACGGCAACAGGCGCGGCAGATACTGCCAGCGCAGCACCAGCGGACTTTCAGGATCCAGCAGCATCTTCGGCAGCCGTTTGACCAGACCCGGCGACGACGACGGCATGATCGAGCTTTGGCTGATCGACCCCGCATTGCCGAAGGACGCGCCGGAGCCGGGGTCGTTGGGATCGAGGATCGTCACCGAATGGCCATCGCGCTGCAGGAACAGCCCGCAACTCACGCCGACCATCCCGGCGCCGACAATGGCGATGGTGCGCGGTTCGGGAGGCGTGCTCATCGATCCAGCGCGTATGGCGCGAGATCGACGCCGGGGTCGCGGCCGGCGACCAGATCGGCGGTAATCCGGCCGCTGATCGGGCCCAGCGTCATGCCGACATGGCCGCCGCCAAAGGCGCAATAGACGTTGTCGTGTCCGGGCGCCCGCCCGAGATGCGGCACCGAGCTCGGTGTCGACGGGCGAAAGCCGAGCCAGGCGCTCTGTTCTTCCTGGCGCAAACCCGGGATGACACGCGCGGCGCGGGCGATCATATGGCGCACTCTCGTATAGTCCGGCGGCGCGTCGGTACCGGCGAGTTCAACGCCGGTGGTCATGCGCAATCCATGCGCCATCGGCGACAGGAACATCGTGTCCTCGACCACATTGATCGGGCGCGTCGGCGCCGATTCCGGCAGCGGCAGCATGACGTGATAGCCGCGTTCCGCATCGAGCAGAACGTTGGTCCCCAATTGCTTGAGAAACTGCTTCGACCAAGCCCCCGCCGCGACCACCACGGAGTCGAATTCCTGCGGCCCGTCTTCGGTTATCAGATGACGCGCGTGCCCGTCGGCGAGCCCGATCCGGATCACCTGCTGCGGGATAATCGTCCCGCCCTTGCGGCGAAACGCTTCATGCAGCTCGGTCACCAGCTTGCCGGGATGGCTCAACGAGCCGTTGTCGGGCAGATAGTAGGCATGCGGGAAAATCGGCGCCAGCCCCGGCTCCATCTGACGCAATTCATCCTGGTTCAGGATATCGAACTTCCGCCCGCACCGGCGCATCAACTCGAGGATCCATTGCGTCTGCTGCCAGCCGCGCTCGGTCTCATACACCGCCAGCGACCCGGTCTGGCGCATAAAGGATTCGGTGCCGGTGTCCTGCAACAGCGTGCGATAGGTTTCATAGGCATGGTCGAGCAGCGCCGCCTTCGCCCGCGCATTGGCCTCGATCCGCGCCGGGGTGCCGTTCCGCAACAGGCTGAGCAGCCAAGGCGCAATCCGCGGTAAATAGCGCCAGCGCACCGCCAGGGGGCCATACGGATCCATCAGCATCTTCGGCACGCGCATCAGAATATCCGGCGTTGCGGTCGGAATGATGCCGCCGGTGCTGACCACGCCCGCATTGCCGGAAGAGGTGCCGGCACCGGGGTCGCCCGGCTCGAAAACCGTCACGTCGTGTCCGTCGCGCCGCAGGAACAGCGCCGCGCTGATCCCCGCGATGCCGCCGCCGATGACGCTGATTTTATGTGGTTTCGGATCGATTTCGTCTGCCATCGCAACCCTGTCCTCCGCCCGGTCTAGATGCCGCTGTCGACCATCCAATCGAAGACTGTCTGGGCAACCGATTGCCAACCGACGTCGAGCATCATGACGTGTCCGACATCTTCCAGAATAGTCGGCGACACACCATAGGCCCTCGCAGTCGACCGGACAAAGGAGGGGGGAATCAACGCGTCGTCATGGCCGCCGAGCACAAGGACCGGCGGCAAGGACACGCCCTTCAAGCGCGGCGGTTCAAGCCCGGCCATCTCGAACATCGCGCGCGTCGACTCGGGTCCCATGCGGGCGAGGTACGCATCCGCCTGATCGGTCGGCAAGGCGTCGGAAAACAAGGCCGAGCGCATGACTTCCGGCCCATCCCAGCTCTTGCCGAATATCTGCCCCGAGCCGAGCGAGAACGCCAAACCCGGCTGCCAGACCATCAGGGACAAACCGGGGCCGATCAGGCCCCGCGGCGGAACCGCCGCCAGCAGGGCCACGCCCGCCGCCTCGCCGCGCTCGAGATATTTCTGCACGACGAACCCGCCCATCGAGTGCCCGACCAGGATCGGCGGCCGCTCCAACGTCTCTGTTACCTGCTTCAGATCGGCCACGTAATCGTCGATCCCTACCCCGTCGAGGGCGCCGCCGCCACCGCTCGCGCCATGGCCGCGCAAGCTCACCGCATGGGCGGCATAACCGCGTTCCGCGAACCAGGACAGAAAGTATTCGTCCCAGCACCAGGCCCCGCCATAGGCGCCGTGCACGAACACGATGGGTACGCCGTGCGCGCCATCGACCGGTAGCCTGGAAATGACTTCGAGGTCGGGTCCCTTTTGGGATGTCACAATGCGGCCTCGAAATCCCCGATGAAGCCCTCGATGACCGAAAGACCGCGCGACCAGAAGGTCGGGTCGGAAGCATTCAGGCCGAAGGGCGCCAGCAAATCGCGATGCCGCTTGGTGCCGCCGGCGGACAGCATCTCCAGATACTTCTCCGCAAAGCCGCCCTCCGCATCCTGATAGACCGAATAAAGCGAGTTCACGAGGCAATCGCCGAAGGCGTAGGCGTAGACATAGAATGGCGTATGGATGAAATGCGGAATGTAGGCCCAGAAATGCCGATATTCGTCATGCAGGGTTATGGCGGGACCGAGGCTCTCACCCTGAATTTCCATCCAGATTTCGCCCAGCCGGTCGGGCGTCAACTCGGCCGCCCGGCGTTCGTCATGGACGCGGCGCTCGAATTCGCAAAACGCGATTTGCCGCACCACGGTATTCAGCATGTCCTCGATCTTGCCCGCCAGCATGACGCGCCGCGCCTTCGGATCGGTGGTTGCGGCAAGCATAGAACGGAAGGTCAGCATCTCGCCGAAGACCGACGCCGTCTCCGCCAGGGTAAGCGGCGTATTCGCCATCAAATGACCCTGCTGCCCCGACAAGACCTGATGCACCCCGTGCCCCAGCTCGTGCGCCAGGGTCATGACATCGCGGGTCCTGCCCTGATAGTTCAGCAACAAGTAGGGGTGCGCCGACGGCACGGTCGGGTGCGAGAACGCGCCCGACGCCTTGCCCGGCCGCACCGCCGCGTCGATCCAGTCGTTCTCGAAGAACCGGCGACCGATCTCCGCGAGGTCGCCGGAAAAGGCGTCATACGCCTCCAGAACGGTCTCACGGGCCTCACGCCAGGGAATTACGCGATCGTCCTCGTCCGGAAACGGTGCGTTTCTGTCCCAGTAGTCGATGCTTTCCGCGCCGAACCACGTTGCCTTGAGCGCGTAATACCGGTGCGACAGACGGGGATAGGCGTCGCGCACCGACCCGATCAGCGCGTCAACCACGTCATCCTCGACGAAATTCGCCAAATTCCGGGCGGAAATCGGCCGCTCAAATCCCCGCCAACGGTCCTCGATCTCCTTTTCCTTGGCCAGCGTGTTGGTGACCAGCGCGAAGACCTTGATGTTGTCGCCGAGCACCGTGCCGAAGCTTTGCGCGGCTTCCTTCCGGGTCGCCGCATCCGGATCGGACAACAAATGCAGGATCTCGGTCTCGGTCAGCATGCGTTCCTTCAACGGGAACCGCATTTCCGCCAGCGTTTGGTCGAACAGGCGCATCCACGCGGTGCGCCCCGACACCTGTTTTTCGTGCAGCAGCTTCTCGATTTCGTCCGACAGTTGAAAGTCGCGCGCGGCGCGGGTGTCGCGCAGCCACGGCCGATAGCGGGCCAGGGCCGGCGACTCGAGCTGTGCTTCCAGGCGTTCGTCGTCTATCCGGTTGATTTCCAGACCAAAGAACAGCAGCGTCGCGGAGATCGCGTTAACCCGCTCCTGCATGGTTTGAAAAAATCGGCTGATTTCCGTGTCGGAGACGTTGCCCGCATGCATCAAGGACGCATAGCTCATCACGCGCGACAGGGTCTCGTAAATCGATTCATATTGCGCTATGGCATCCCCCAGCGCATCGCCGTTGAGATCCGCAAGCCGCCCGGTATAGGAATCCGCAAACGCACGCGCCGCCGTTTCGGCGCGCTGCAAATCGGATTCGAGCTCCGGAGCGTCGGCCGCGGGGTATAAATCCCGCAAATCCCAGCCCGGAAGCGCGCCTAGTGCTGAACGGGTGCCCGCGGCTCCGTTTTTCATGTCTTTACTCCCTCGTAACTCAGGGCGATATATGATGGCGAAGACTGGGACACAAGCATCCGAACCGGGGGGCATCGGAATTCATTCATGAATTATGATCGAATTCGGAATCTGCCGCTGATGTTCTTTGAGCAGGCGGAACGACAGGCCGAACAACCTTTCCTATGGACAAAGCGGGATGGCGCCTGGCGCGGCCAGACCTGGCGGGAGACCGCGGCGGCGGCGCAGGCGCTTACGCGCGGGCTGCGAAATATCGGCCTTCAGCGCGGCGACCGAGTGGTCCTGGTCGCGGAAAACCGTCCCGAATGGCTGATCGCCGACATCGCCATCATGGCGGCAGGCGGCATAACGGTGCCCGCCTACACGACCAATACGATCGACGATCACCGCCACATCCTGTCGGACAGCGGATCGAAAATCGCGATCGTCTCCACGGCCGCCTTGGCCAAGGCGCTGCTGCCCGCGGCGGCGGACACGGGCACGGAAACGGTAATTTTCATGGACCAGCCGGCGCCGCAGAACGCGCCGGAAGGCGTGGTCCTGAAAAGCTGGGACGAGGTGTTGGAGGACGGACGCACGGGCCCCGACGAGACGCAGGCCTGGTTGAACGAAATCAACCGGACCGACACCGCCTGCATCATTTACACCTCCGGCACCTCCGGCAAACCGAAAGGCGTGATGCTGAGCCATGGCGCGGTGCTGTGCAATTGCATGGGCGCCCACGATTTCCTCAAGGAATTGCCACAATTTGGCTCCAGCGATGAGGTATTTCTCTCGTTTCTGCCGCTGTCGCATTCCTATGAGCACACCGGCGGACAATTCCTGCCGATTTCGATCGGCGCCCAGATTTACTATGCCGAAGGTATCGACAAACTGACCGCCAATATCAACGAAGTGCGCCCTACGATCATGACCGCCGTACCGCGCCTCTACGAGGCGATGCACGCCCGCATTCGCCGCGGCGTCGAACAAACCGGGGGACTGAAGCGTAAACTCTTCGATTCGGCGATCGATCTCGGCCGGAAATCCTATCTCGACCCCGGCAGCATGACCGTCGGCAATAAGCTGGCGAATTGCGCCCTCGACAAGCTGGTGCGGAACAAGGTGCGGCAGCGCTTCGGCGGCAGGCTCAAGGCATTCGTCTCCGGCGGCGCGCCGCTAAACTACGATATCGGCGTCTATTTCACGGCGCTCGGCCTGCACATCCTGCAAGGCTACGGGCAGACCGAGGCCGCGCCGGTGGTGAGCTGCAATCCCTATCGGCTGAACAAAATTCATACCGTGGGCCCGCCCTTGAAAGGGGTCGAGGTCAAGATCGCCGAAGACGGTGAAATCCTCGTCCGCGGCGAGTTGGTCATGCAGGGATACTGGAACAATCCGGAAGCCACCGCCGAGACGATTCGCGACGGCTGGTTGCACACCGGCGATATCGGCAAATTCGACGAGGACGGCTATATCCAGATCACCGACCGCAAGAAGGACATCATCGTAAATTCGGGCGGCGACAATCTTTCCCCGGCCCGCATCGAAGGCATCCTGAGCGCCGAGCCGGAAATCGCCCAGGCCATGGTTTTCGGCGACCGGCGGCCGCATCTCGTCGCGTTGGTCGTGCCCGACCCGGATTTCGTGAACGAATGGGCCAAGAGCCAGGATTCCGGGGACGATCCCGCAGCCCTCGCGGCGAGCGAAGATCTGCGGAAGGCGCTGCTCGCGGCCATCGACCGGGTAAACCGCAACCTCTCGGTGATCGAGCGGGTGCGTCAGATCGTCGTTGTCCCCGAACCCTTCACAATCGAAAACGAAATGATGACGCCGACCATGAAACTGCGACGGCATGTCATCACGGCTCGGTATGGCGCGGCGCTGGAAGGGCTGTATGCCCGCTAGATGCCGCCCGGCGCATCGCCGTCATTCGGTCGGACCGCGTTTCCGTGCCGTTGCGATTGCCGCAGCCTTCGCGCTCATGAGCGTCCTGCCGCTCTGCGGTGCGGACGCCGTCGCCCAATCGGCCGGCAAGGCCGCACGGCAATTGGATCGACACGCGCAGGACGCGCAATTGAAGCGCCGGATCGCCGGACGCATGCTCGACGCCCGCGCGGCATTCTTTGCGGAAATCGATGTCGATGCGGTCGGTGGCGATATCCTTCTGACCGGCCGGGTAAAGACGCGGCAAGACAAGATCCGGGCGGCGGCGCTGGTCCGCAGCGTGAACGGCGTCGAGACCGTGGTGAATGAAATTCGCGTCCGCAAGACCCGCAAGACCGACACGATCCCGAACGACCTCGACATCAACAAGCGCATCGGCAAGGCCTTGCGCAAGGTGTTCCGGTCCCGGATGCCGCATATGGCGTGGCGCGCAAACGAAGGTATCGTTTACGTCTTCGGCCGCGCGAAGTCGGAATGGGAGCACAATCGGGCTTTGGCGGTGATCCGCAAGACGCCCGATATCAAGGATATCGTCGATCATTTGCGGATTGTGCAGAACTGAAAGCCTGGAGCAGCTTCACGGAGTCGTGTGGTCGAGGGCCCGATCGAGCTTGTGTCCGTACCAGCTTTGCGCCTCGATGAAGACGCGGCGTATTTGCGGCATGTCCCGCTTGATGGCGCGCTCAAATTCCGAAATGGCCCTCTCAACAACCTCGCTGGACAAGCCATCCTCGAAATCCAGGCTCAGGGTGAGCAGCACATCCGCCGGTCCGAGATGCATGGTCAAAACTTCGTTGGTCTGCTTCACGCGGGGATCGGCATCGATCAGCGCCGCAACGGCGTCCCGAACACCCGGGCTCGCCGCCTCGCCAATAAGCAGCCCCTTGCACTCATACGCCAACAAGGTGGCGGTGCCGGCGAGAACCAAACCGATGACAATCGATGCGCCGCCATCAAAGGCAGGAAGACCGAGATATTCCGCCAGGAAGATACCGATCATCGCAACCACCAATCCGACCATCGCGGCGCTATCCTCGAACAGGATCGTGAACACCGTCGGATCCTTGCTCTCGCGAATGGCCTCGAAGTAGCTGCGGTCGCCCTTTTCTTCCCGGAACGCCTTGAAAGCGATCCACCACGGCCCCGCCTCGATCACGATCGCTACGCTCAGGACGATGTAATTGATGTAACTGTCCGATATGGGAACCGGGTTGTTTAGCTTGGAAACGCCCTCGTAGATCGAAACGCCTGCGCCGACGCCGAAAATCAGGATGGCGACAACGAATGTCCAAAAATAGAGTTCGGCGCCGTATCCGAAGGGATGCTTTTCGTCCGCCGGTTTCGCGGCACGCTTCAGGCCCATGAGCAGCAAACCCTGATTGCCGCTGTCGACCAAAGAATGAACCGCCTCGCTCAGCATCGCCGAACTGCCGGTATAGACGGACGCGGCGAATTTCGTGACGGCGATCAATAAATTCGCCCCCAACGCCGCATAGATAACCGTCTTGGAGGAATGTGAAACCATGGTGCCGCCAACGCCCCTATTGATTTACGCAAACTCCGGCCAAACCCGTCCGCCGCGCACGTGTCCCGATCCTATGCCCCGGCTCCGTGCCCGGCTCAGTGCCCAGCTCCGTGATACTCCCGATACCATTCGATAAATCTCGGGATGCCGGTTTCGATCGGCGTGTGCGGTTCGAAACCGAAGTCGCGCCGCACATCTTCGATATCGGCGAATGTCGCCCGGACGTCGCCCGGCTGCATCGGCGCGTTTTGGATGATCGCCTTCTTGCCGAGCGCCTGTTCGATCAGCGAGACGAAGTGCGTTAAATGTTCCGGCTTGTTGTTGCCGATATTGTAGACCCGGTGGGGCGCCTTCACGCCGTCATCCGCCGGCGGCGCGGCGAGACACGAAAGCACACCGGCAACGATATCGTCGATATAGGTGAAATCCCGTTCCATATCGCCGTTGTTGAAGAGCTGGATCGGTTTGCCTTCGATAATCGCCTTGGTGAAGATGAAGGCCGCCATATCGGGCCTGCCCCACGGTCCGTAGACCGTGAAGAAGCGCAACCCGGTCGCCGGCACGCGGTAAAGATGGCTGTAACAATGGCTCATGCCTTCGTCGGCTTTTTTGGTTGCCGCATACAGCGAAACGGGGGTTTCCGTCTGATCCGATACGGCAAAGGGTACCTTCTCGTTGCCGCCATAGACCGAGGAGGAGCTGGCATAAACGAAGTGCTCCAATCCGTCCAAATGGCGGCAGAATTCGAGCATCACCAGATGACCCAGAATATTGGCCTGTACATAGGCGTATGGATTGATCAGCGAATAACGCACGCCGGCCTGGGCCGCCAGATGGACGATGCGGGTGATATCCGGATGCTGTTCGGCCAGCCCGTCGATCGCTTGCCGGTCTGCGATATCGATCTCGTCGAACGAAAAGGCGTTATGGCGCAGCAAACGATCGCGCCGGGCGTGCTTCAGGGTGACATCGTAATAGTCGTTGAGGTTATCGATACCGATGACCCGCTCACCCTGAGCGAGCAACGCTTCCGAAACATGATATCCGATGAAGCCTGCGGCTCCGGTGACGAGAACAGCCATGCGAATAATCCATACCTAAACGAATGCGGCTTGATATACCGCGTGCGGGGCGGCAATTCACCCGCAAATTCATAAGTCCCCGCGGATCGTCCAATTTTTCGAGTAACTTCAATATATTTTGTTGGGTGCACGGGCAATTATCTGCCGATCGCCGGGATTGCGCGCAGCATTCTTGCTAAATCCGCAATGGACACGGTAACGCTTTGAAAAGATCGGGCAGGCAATTAGTTTATAAGCGACGATTCAACTATAGTGATGCAATGGCACTGACAGCCGTCTCTCTCGACGACAAATACACGCTCGAACAAGGTCGGGTCTTCCTGTCCGGAACGCAGGCTTTGGTGCGGCTTCCGATGATGCAGCGCCGCCGCGACGAAGCGGCGGGACTGAACACCGCGTGTTTCATTTCCGGCTATCGCGGATCGCCGCTCGGCGCGTTGGATCAGCAGCTGTGGCAAGCCCGAAAATTCCTCGAGAAACATCACATTCAATTCCAGCCCGGCGTGAACGAAGACCTCGCTTGCACCGCCTTGTGGGGCTCCCAACAGCTCGGCCTGTTCCCCGGCGCCAATTACGAAGGCGTCTTCGGAATGGCCTATGCCAAGGGTCCCGGCATCGATCGATCCGGCGATGCGCTTCGGCATGCCAACCTCGCCGGCACCTCGAAACACGGCGGCGTTCTGGTCCTGGCCGGCGACGACCACACCTCCAAGTCATCCACCACGGCGCACCAAACCGAATTCGCCTTCGTCGATTCGATGATCCCGGTGCTCAATCCGTCCGGCGTGCAGGAATTCCTCGATCTTGGAATTTTCGGCTGGGCCATGTCCCGGTATTCCGGATGCTGGACCGCGTTCAAGGTTGTCGCGGAAACGGTCGACACCTCCGCATCGGTCTATGTCGACCCGCACCGCATCGAGATAAAAATGCCGGACGATTTCGAGATGCCGGAGGGTGGCCTCAACATTCGCTGGCCGGATGGATGGCTGGAACAGGAAGAGCGGCTGCATCATCACAAACTTTATGCCGCCCTCGCCTTCGCCCGCGCCAACAATCTCAACAAGGCCGTCATCGACGGCAAGAAACGGCGATTCGGAATCGTTACCTGCGGCAAATCCTACCTCGACGTCCGTCAGGCGCTCGAGGATATCGGCATCGACGAAGAGTACGCGCAGGCAATCGGCCTGTCGGTTTACAAGGTCGGGATGACCTGGCCGCTGGAGCGCAACGGCGTGCGCCAATTCGCCGAAGGTCTCGAAGAAATTCTCGTGGTCGAGGAAAAACGCGCCTTGATGGAGAATCAACTCAAGGAGCAGTTGTACAATTGGCGCGCCGACGTCCGCCCCGTGGTGGTCGGCAAGTTCGACGAAAAACGCAACATGATCCTGCCGTCGAACGGCGAGCTTACGCCCGGCCGGATCGCGCGCGTCATCGCCGACCGTATCAAACGATTCCACACCAGCCCGCAAATCGAAGACCGCGTCCGCTTTCTCGAGGAACAGGAACGCACGCTCAAGGGACGCGATCCCAGCCTCGTCCGGACGCCGTATTTCTGTTCCGGCTGTCCGCACAACACATCGACCAAGGTACCCGACGGCAGCCGTGCGCTGGCGGGGATCGGCTGCCATTACATGGCGCAATGGATGGACCGTAGCACCGACACCTACACGCATATGGGGGCCGAAGGCACGCCCTGGGTCGGTCAGGCGCCGTTCACTAGCGAAAAACACATCTTTGCGAATCTGGGCGACGGCACCTATTTCCATTCCGGCATCCTGGCGATCCGGATGGCGGTCGCCGCCGGCGTCAACATCACCTACAAAATTCTCTACAACGACGCGGTCGCAATGACCGGCGGCCAGCCGGTGGACGGGCCGCTGACCGTGCCGCTGATCACCCACCAACTCAAAGGCGAAGGCGTCGAGCAAATCGTCGTGGTCACCGACGAGCCCGATAAATACGCCTCGAAATCGGAATTCGCCGGCGGCGTGACCATTCATCACCGGGACGACCTCGACGCGATTCAACGGGAGCTGCGCGAAGTGCCCGGCGTAACGGTGCTGGTCTACGACCAGACCTGCGCCGCGGAGAAACGCCGGCGCCGCAAGCGCGGAACATTCCCGGACCCGGACAAGCGCGCCTTCATTAACGAGCTGGTCTGCGAAGGCTGCGGCGATTGTTCGGTGAAGTCGAACTGCCTGTCGGTCGTGCCGGTCGAGACGGAATTCGGCCGCAAACGGCGGATCGACCAATCCACGTGCAACAAGGATTTTTCCTGCGTCAACGGCTTCTGTCCGAGCTTCGTAACGGTCCACGGCGGCGCGCTCCGGAAAGGCGAGCGCCGCGTCAAAGCCGGAAACGCGCCCGACCTGTTCGAAGCGTTGCCCGATCCGGCCCTGCCGTCGACGGAACGGCCCTATGGCATCCTGATCACCGGCGTCGGCGGCACCGGCGTGGTCACGATCGGCGCCTTGCTGGGCACCGCCGCGCATATCGAGGGCAAGGGCTGCTCGATTCTCGACATGGCCGGGCTGGCGCAAAAAGGCGGCGCGGTACTGAGCCATCTCCGCATCGCCGACAAGCCCGAAGATATTCATGCGGTCCGTCTCGCCTCCGGCGGCGCGCGGCTGATCCTGGGCTGCGATATGGTTGTCGCGGCGCGCGGCGACAGTATGTCCAAAGTTCAGCCGAATTCGACCAAGGCGGTGATTAACAGCCACCAGGCGATCACCGGCGACTTCACGCGGGACCCGGACTGCGTCTTCCCGGACGAGGAGCTGCGCGGCGCGATCGTCCGCAGCGTCGGCAAGAACAATACGGATTTCGTTGACGCCAACCGGCTGGCGACCGCGCTGCTCGGCGATTCAATCGCCGCCAATATGTTCATGCTCGGGTTCGCCTACCAAAAGGGCCTGGTTCCGGTCTCCGAGGCGGCGATCTTCCAGGCCATCGAATTGAACGGCATCGCGATCCAGATGAACCAGCAGGCCTTTACCTGGGGTCGACGCGCCGCTCATGACCTTGCCGCGGTGCGCCGCATCGCCCTGCCGGACGACAAAGGCGTCACGGATCCCGCAACCGCATCGGACCCGGCATCGGCCCTTCGCGACACCGTCGAACGCCGGGTCGAATTCCTGACCGATTATCAAAATACCCGCTATACAGCGCGTTACAGGAAGCTGCTCGACAAGGTCCGTACGGTGCAGGCGGTGCGCACGCCGCACGAAGAAGGGCTGACCGCGGCGGTCGCGCGATATTATTTCAAATTGATGGCGTATAAGGACGAGTATGAGGTCGCCCGCCTCTACACGGATGGTTCTTTCCTGGAACGCGTCCGGGAAAGCTTCACCGGCGAGTTCAAGCTCAAATTCCATCTCGCACCACCCCTGATCGCGCGCCGCGACAAGATTTCCGGCGAACTCAAGAAGCGCGAATATGGCCCCTGGGTCCTGAAACTCTTCGGAACCCTTGCGAAATTGAAGGTCGTCCGCGGCACGCCGCTCGATATCTTCGGATACACGGTCGAACGGCGAATGGAGCGCCAGCTGATCCGCGACTATGAGGTGATGATCGAGGAAATCCTCGAGTCGCTAACGCCAGAAAATCACCACATCGCCGTCGAAATTGCTTCGATCCCGGAGAAAATACGGGGCTATGGCCACGTCAAACTGGAAAACATCCGTCGTGCCGAGGCCCACAAAGCCGCGCTGTTGGAGACTTTCCACAGTCCAGCGCCGGACGCCGTGGTCAGCGCTGCCGAATAGCGTCGGCGGACCGGCCCCGGAAACTCCCTACCCCTGCCCCAAAACGGCCTCGATTGAACGGCAGGTGTTAGGTCATGCGTGTTTCGCTCAACTCTGTCAGGGCATATGGCCTGGCGGCGGCGGTCATCGTCTTGCCGGTTCTCGCGGTATGGCTGGCAATCAACATCATGCCCCGGCCGCATTACACCATCGCCGAACGGCTCGCGGAATTCGGCGACGCGGCCCGGTCGCGGATGCTGCCCCACTTCCTGCGCGCGGGTGTCGCCTATCCGCCGACCAAGGTCGTCCTGGTCGGTCTCAAAGCGGAGCGGCAAGTGCAGCTCTATGCGGCGGGCCGGGACGATAAACTCAAATTTGTCCGGAAATATCCCGTGCTCGCCGCCGCCGGGGGGCCGGGCCCGAAACTCCGCGAAGGCGACCGCCAGGTGCCGGAAGGGCTTTATCCGATCCGCTATCTCAACCCGAACTCGGCGGCGTATGTCTCGTTGATGATCGGCTATCCCAACCGTTTCGATCGGGCGCGCGCCCGCGAGGAAGGGCGGCGGTCGCTCGGCGGACAGATCGTCATTCACGGACCGACGACGGGTACCGCCGGCTGCCTCGCGATGCGCGCCGGAGTCGTCGAGGAATTGTTCACCCTGGCGGCGGATGCGGGCGTCAGCAATACCCGAATTGTCCTGAGTCCGCTCGATTTTCGGCACTCAAAACCGCCGGCTACGGTCATGCGGTCGCCGTGGAACCGCGCACTTTATGCCCGAATTGCGGGACAGCTGGCGAAATTGCCGCGGCCGGGCGGTTGATCTGTCCGTCTCACATGCCGAGCGCCGCCAGGTAGGTTTCAATCAGCGCTTCCTCCTCCTGACGATCCCCGGAATCCATTTTCCGGAGACGCAGAACGTGCCGCATGATTTTGGGATCGAAACCGTTGCCCTTCGCCTCGGCAAAGACCTCGCGGATATCGTCGCTGAGTGCTTTTTTTTCTTCTTCCAGCTTTTCGATGCGCTGTATGAAGGCGCGCAGCCGCTCGCCGGCGACTCCCCCGGTATCGGACATTCCCTGCTCCCGTTGTTGGATTGATCGGTTTCAGCGCGGGACCTTAGACCGGCGCACGCCGACCGATCAACCCGCGCCTTGAACCGGTTAGTGTTTCTTCGACGCCTCGAACTTGGCCATCTGTTCAGGCGTCGCTTCGCTCTGGTGTTTCGACTTCCATTCGCTATACGGCATGCCATAAACAATCTCGCGCGCCGCTTCGTATTCCAGCGCGACACCGCGATCCTCGGCCTCGGCCTTGTACCATTTCGACAGGCAATTCCGGCAGAAATCCGCGAGATTCATGAGGTCGATATTCTGCACATCCGGGTGTTCGCGCAGATGATCCCGCAAACGGCGGTAGGTCGCTGCCTCCAACTCCAGTCGGGTCTGGTCATCCATCGGTTTTATCCTCCCTGGTTCGTGACGTGGCATTAACGGTATTTGGTATCGTCTTAAGGAGTTTTCACCCCCCGGGCAACGGAACGCCGCGCAAGGTCTCCTCGATCAACCAGTCCACCACGGCTGCCAGCGCATCCTTTTCGTCGGCGCCGCCGGCCACCGCCTCGTCATAGACCGCCAATTGCCGATGCGCGCTGGTGCCGCGCCGCAGAATATCGCGCGTTCCCGCCACCTCGGCGACGCAACCCAGCCGCTCCGCATCCTCCGCGACGAGGTCGAGAATTTCCTCCAGCAAGGTTTCATAGGCAACGATTTCGCCGCGGCCGAAATCGACCAGGCCTTCATCGATGCCATAGCGCTGCGCGCGCCACCGATTCTCCTGCACCAGCATGTTCGAATACAAACGCCAACGCTGATTGCCGCGCCGCAGCCGGAGGAGCATCGAAAGAATACAGGCGTACAGCGCCGCCACCGTGATGCCATCGTCGAGCCGCGTGCACATATCGCTGATCCGGACTTCCAGCGTCGGGAATCGGGCGCTGGGCCGGATGTCCCACCAGATTTTCGAGGCATCCTCGATCAGCCCGGCATTCACCAGCATCTGCACGTGGCGTTGATATTCGCCGTAGCTGTCGAATTTTTCCGGCAGCCCGGTGCGGGGCAATTCATCGAAAACGCTCAGCCGGTAGCTCTTCAAACCGGTCTTGCGGCCCTGCCAAAAGGGCGACGAGGTTGTCAATGCCAGCAAATGCGGCAGGAAATACCCCGCCTGATTCATCAGGTCGTTGCGCAACTCGTCGTCCGCACACCCGACATGAACATGCATGCCGCAGATCAGCAGGCGGTGCGCCACTTCCTGGAGTTCGTGCGCCAGCACATTGTAGCGGTCCTTGTCGGTGTGGCGTTGATCGGTCCACGAGGCGAATGGGTGGGTCGAGGCGGCGATGATGCGCAGCCCGTGTCCCGCCGCCGCTTGCGCAATACAGCCGCGGAGTGTGACCAATTTGGTCCGACATTGCGCCAGCGAGGTGCTCACCGTGGTGTCCACCTCGATCTGCACCCGCAGGAATTCCGACGAAACATTACCGATTGCCGCGTCGATCAATTGACCGCACTCGGTCAGCAAGTCGGCGGGCGGATCGGAGACAAGGTCCCGCGTCACCGGATCGACGAGCATGTATTCCTCCTCGATCCCGATGGTCAAAGGATGATCGGCCAGGCTCATCCACTCACCTCCTCATGCAACCCAGGTCGAATAGAGCGCGGGATCCTCCAGTATCGGCGCCAACGCCTCTTGCAGGATGTCCGACCATCGCGCGACCGCCGCGTCCGTTGCGACCAAATCCTGCCGCACCTCGATCATGACGTTCGGCAGCCCCGCGGCAATCGCGTGGATTTCGATGGTATAGCCCGCGAATGCGAGGGCCGAATACGGTTGGTTGTCGCCGACGACCAGCGACTCATCCCGGGCGAGGGCGGCAATTAGCGGATCGGCGAGACGGCGATCCCGGTTGGATAGAATACCCACATGCCATGGCCTTTCCAGACCGCAATAGACCGGGGTGAAACTGTGGATCGCGACGATCGCCGGGGTAACGCCGCGCGCGGCATATCCCGCGATGCACCCGGCGACCGCGGCATGGTAAGGCTCGAACAACGCTTTTGCACGGCGCTCCCGCTCGGCGGCGGAAAGGTTCCGATTGCCCGAAATGACCGTGTGCTCGCTGATCTCGCGGATCGACGTATGGTCGTCCAGGACCCGATTGCAATCGATGACCAGCCGCGAATACCCCGCAAGCACCGCCTGTCCGCCGAAATGCCGCGCCAAGTGTCGCGTCAAGGCCGCCGCGCCGATATCGATGGCGATGTGACGCGTGAGATCGTCGGGCCGAAGCCCCAACAAGCCGAGCGATTCGGGCAACGCCGCGCTGGCATGATCGCAGATGAACAGCACCGGCGCCGCGCCGTCCCGGTTGAAGATCTCGACGGGCGGCGGATCGCCGGGTCCAAGCAATGGTGGCGGCGAAGCGGATGAAAGGCGGGCACATGACATGCACGCACTATAGCCAATGACGGCAGGACCGTATGCAACGGACACCGGTCAATACATGATTTTTCAACTATAGTCGTCGCATGCATCCGCGCGGTCTCAGCCATGGCTACGCCACAAAACAGGTCGCTTTCGTCGCCCTGCTCGCGGGTGCGGTCGCTGTCGGCGCTTCGGCGATATTCGTACGATTGAGCGAGTTGGGTGCGCTTCCCAGCGCCTTTTACCGGCCCTTCCTCGCCATTCCGGTAATCTGGCTCTGGCTACGCCTCCGGCCAGCGAAGCGCTGGCAGCGGCGTCCGGTAACCATGTCCGATTATGCGCGGCTGTTTCTCGCAGGGGCCTTGTTTGCGGGCGATCTCGCCTTCTGGCATCTCTCGCTGCATCACACCACCGTCGCCAATGCCACGTTGTTCGCCAATGCGGCGCCCGTTTTCGTCTTGCTCGCCCATTGGCTGATCTTTCATCGTCCGGCCGGTCGGACGCTTCTGCTCGGCATGGGCCTGGCCATGGCCGGGGCGCTTTGCCTCGCCGGCGGCAGTCTGTCCCTCGCCCCGGCGAACCTGGTAGGCGACGTCTTCGGCATCGTGACCGCCTTGTTTTTGGCGGGCTTTCTGATCGCCGTCGAGAGGTTGCATAACGATTTCGGTGCCGGAACGATCATGCTCTGGACCTCCGTTGGCACGGCGGCCGTGCTGCTGCCCATCGCGCTGTTGACCGGGGAAGCCATGATCGCCGTCACGGTGCAGGGCTGGCTCATGCTGCTAGGATTGGCGGTTCTCAGCCATGCGGCGGGACAAGGGCTGATCGTCTATGCGCTGGCCCATTTGCCGGCAACGCTGGCCGCCACCGGATTGCTGTTCGAACCGGTCGCCGCGGCGTTCATGGCGGCGATCCTGCTCGCTGAACCGATCAGCGCCTGGCAGGCGGTCGGCGGCGGTATCATTCTCTGGGGCTTGTTCATTGCGCGGAAAGGATGCGGTTAACCGATGACGCCGGAAGCCACGATGGGCGGTAAGATGCAAGTATCGCCCCGTGCCGGTCTAGCAACCGCGCGGGAGACCGCGCGCGGCCTGCGGCAGGGTATCTGGACCCGCATCGCCTTGATGGCGGCCGCCGTTCTTTGGGTTTCCATCACCGTCCCGTTCCCGGCGGCGCTCTTCTACCTGATCCTCGCCGTGCTGTTCGTCGTCAACGGCTTGGCGCGTCAAGGCGTCGCCGAACGGTTTCCGGCGCATCATTGGCCGGCCTGCCTTTTCATCGCGATCGATACGGGTTTGCTGGTCGCCGCCCTGCTCCATCCCAATGCGTTTGCGGAATCGCCGGCGACTCGGCAGATGATGCTGCGGCCCGGCACGTTCCCGATATTTTACATCTTCCTCGCCGGAACGATGCTCGCCTATTCACGCCGTCAATTGATCTGGACCGGAATCGCCGTGGCCGCCGCGTGGGGTGCCGCCACATGGTGGATCATTCGGCTGCCCGAAACGCGGACGCCCGCGGATTTCGCCGCATGGCCAAGCCTGTCGCCGGCGGACCGCCTGCAGATTTCCCAAAACCCCTATTTCGTCGATACGGCCGGCGTCCTGCAGGACATTTTCATCTTTCTGGTCGTGACCGCGATCCTCGCGGCCGTCGTTTGGCGGGTCCGCCGATTGGCCACGCGCCAGGCCGACATGGAAAACCAGCGCGCCAATCTCGCGCGGTATTTTTCGCCCAGCGTCGTCGAGGAACTGAGCCATACGCCCGAGGCGTTCGATGCCGAACACATTCGCGACGCAGCGGTCATGTTCGTCGACATTCACGGTTTCACCGCGATGGCGGAACAAATGCCGCCCAAGCAGACGCTGGAATTCTTGCGAAGTTTTCATGCCCGGATGTCGCATCAAGTTTTCGCCCATGGCGGCAGTCTGGATAAATTCATCGGCGACGGATTGATGGCGACATTCGGCGTTCCAAAGAAGAGCCCGCACGATGCGACGAACGCCATCGCCTGCGCGCTCGCCATGCGCAAATCGGTCGATGGGTGGAACGAAATCCGCCAAAGAATTGAATACGTCCCGATCAGGATCGGCATCGGCATTCACTACGGTCCGGTCATCGTGGGCGATATCGGCAGCGAAGAACGGCTCGAATTCGCGGTTATCGGCGATACGGTCAATGTCGCGAGCCGGCTGGAGACATTGAGCCGGGAATTGGATACGGCCATCGTGTTGAGCGACGATGTCATGGCCGCCGCCTATGAAGAAAGAGGCCTGGACGACCCGATCTTTGATGGCTTCCGCGAAGTGACCGAGCAAAAGATTCGCGGCCGCCTGACCGGCACCATCGTTTGGATTCACAATCAGCGGATCGCCGACGAGGACGCCGAGCGGCGCCTGATGGCGGTCGATCTTGCGCCCGGCCGGTCCTGACCGGCGTTTCGCCGGGCGTGTCTAATTTTGTTAACCAAAATTCGCTACGGTGTGCCTGGGGTTTTAGCGTAGTGTCGCCGAAATCCTTGATCACTCACCTTCATCCGGTCGCCGAACAGAGATGCATCGAACCCACCTGACTAAAATCGTCGCCACCCTGGGGCCGGCCAGCGCCGATCCGCAGGTCATCTTTGCCTTGTTCGAAGCGGGCGTGGACGTCTTTCGGCTGAATTTCAGCCACGGCACCCATGACGACAAGAAACGCAGCATCGAGGCGATCCGCAAGATCGAGCAGGAAGCCGGCCGGCCGGTCGCCATCATGATGGATTTGCAGGGCCCGAAATTGCGCATCGGCACCATCGCCGACGGTCCGGTCACGCTGCGCGACGGCGACACGTTCCGGCTCGACATGGACGAGACACCGGGCGACCGGACGCGGGTTTCGCTGCCGCACAAGGAAATTTTCGCGGCCCTGGATGCGCCGACCGATCTGCTGATCGACGACGGCAAGGTTCGGCTGCGGGTGACCGATTGCGGCCCGGATTTCGCGAACACCGAGGTGGTAACCGGCGGGCCGATTTCCGACCGCAAGGGCGTCAACGTGCCCGGCGTGCTGCTGCCGCTGTCGGCGATCACCGACAAGGACCAAAACGATCTGCGCTTCGGCCTCGACCACGGCGTCGACTACGTTGCGCTTTCCTTCGTCCAGCGGCCGCAGGATCTGGCCGACGCGCGCCGGCTGATCGCGGGCCGGGCGGCGCTGCTGGCGAAACTGGAAAAACCGGCGGCGATCGACAGCCTCGGCGAAATCGTCGAATTGTCCGACGTCGTCATGGTCGCGCGCGGCGACCTTGGCGTCGAAATGCCGCCCGAAGAAGTGCCGGTGCTGCAGAAACGGATCATCGCCGCCTGCCGCGAAGCGGGCAAACCGGTGATCGTCGCGACCCAGATGCTCGAATCGATGATCCATGCGCCAACCCCGACCCGGGCCGAAGCCTCGGACGTCGCCACCGCGGTCTATGACGGTGCCGATGCGGTGATGCTATCGGCGGAAACCGCCGCCGGCGACTATCCCATCGAAGCGGTGCAGATGATGAACCGCATCATCGAGCATACCGAGCGTGACCCGCTGTATCGCGGCATTCGCGATGCGTCCCGCAGCGAGCCGGAGCCGACCGCCGCCGACGCGATCAGCGCCGCCGCCCGCCAGGTCGCCAAAACGCTGTCGGTGCGCGCGATCGTTACCTACACCACGTCGGGCTCGACCACGCTGCGCGCCGCACGCGAACGCCCCGAGGTGCCGGTGATCGGCCTGACGCCGAACATCAACACCGCGCGCCGGCTGTCGGTGGTCTGGGGCGTGCACAGCGTGACCACAAAGGACGCCCGCGATTTCGATGAAATGGTCGCCCGCGCAAGCTTTCACGCCATGGAGGACGGCTTCGCCGAACCCGGCGACCGCATCGTGATCACCGCCGGCGTCCCATTCGGCACGCCCGGCGCTACCAACATCCTGCGCATCGCGCGGGTGCAGGGAAAAGACGGCCGGCTGCGGTAGGGGACCGCTCGAAGTCCGTCCGCCGGGGATAATTTCGTGCGAATTGCATGGATTGGCAATCCGAGACACGCGTGTCGGTTGCGCCAATTGGCCTGATCATCGAAGGGCACGTCGGTATGGCAGCCCAGGGCGCAATCGACATATTTGCGACTTTCTCAATCGATGCGGATTTTTCCGAGTGGCCGATCGACGGAACCACCAGCGCGAGTCCGACAACGCCGGCGATCAGAAAAATTTTCCAGGCGCTAAGTCGCCCCATCTTTACATCTCCATAAAACAATAGTTGCCGTGGGTGCCGGCCACGGGAGTTCGCGGCCGGCATCCGGAAGCTCGATCAATCGCCCGATCCCTGCAATGACTTGACGTCGGCGGCCGTCAGCGCCTTTCCGCCAATTCCCCAGGCGCCGCTGGCGACTTCCTGGACGCGGACCCAGGTGACGCCGCGCAGGGATTCGCCTTCGATCTCGACCATGGTGTTGGTCACTTTTTCGATCATGTCCTTTTTCTGGTCGGGGGTGAAAACACCTTCGATAACTTGAATGTCGACGAGTGGCATGACGTTTCCTTCCATATGTTTCTCGGTTTTCCGCGCGTCGGGACCGCCCCGTTGCGTGAGGATATTTTTAGGCGGCAACGCGAATGCATGCTTGAGGACGATCTGAGGAATTGCTGAGGAATGAATGGGAATTACACTGATTGGGCGAATTGTCTGCGGCAGGGCGCACTCGCATGGTTCCTCGACAACCGGTGACATCGCTCTACAATCGGCATGAGGCAGCAAGGCCAAGACGTTGCGGCGACCGCTATGATCTTCGAATTCGACGACTGGGAGCTCGATACGGAGCTCTATGAACTCAGGCGGAATGGCGAGGCCTGCAAGGTCGAGCCACAGGCTTTCGATCTGCTGCATTTCCTCGCCCGCAACAGCGAACGGGTCGTCAGTCGGGACGAGATCGTCAAGGAAATTTGGCAGGGCCGTATCGTCACAGAGGCGACCATATCGACCTGTCTCAAGGCGGCGCGTCAGGCGATCGGCGACGATGGCCGGACGCAACGCCTCATTCGGACGGTACACGGCCGAGGCTTCAGGTTTGTCGGCGCGGTTTCCGCGGTGGGCGGCCCGCCCCCCTCGTCCGCTCAGCCGGGCGCCAATCCTGCAAACCAGAGAGGGCAACCGAAAGGCGCTTCGGAGAAGCCGGTTTTGGCAGTCCTCCCCTTCGACAATTTGAGCGCCGATGTCGACGAATATTTCGCCGATGGCCTGACCGAAGACATCATCACCAACCTGTCGCGATTTCGCGAACTGCTGGTCATCGCGCGCACATCGACATTTCAGTTCAAGGGCCGCGCGGTCGATCTGCCCGATCTGAGCGCTAAGCTGAATGCGGGCTATGTCGTCGAAGGCAGCGTTCGGCGTGCCGGGGGCCGCGTTCGCGTGACCGCGCAGCTGATCGATGCGGCGACCGGTGTCCACCTTTGGGCCGACCGGTATGACCGCGAGATGGAAGATATCCTCGCGGTCCAGGACGAAGTCACCCGCACAATCGCCGCAACGCTCGGTGTCAAGATGCAGGATGTGGCGTTGCAGCGCGCACTGAAAAAAAGCCCATCCGAATTGGACGCCTATGACTGCGTACTGCGCGCACGTCGCTACACCTCGACACTCAGCGCGCTGATGCACGCCGAAGCCCGGGATCTACTCGAAAATGCCGTTACGCTCGACCCCAACAACGCGGACGCGCACGCACTCCTGGCGAATGTCTACCTCGCCGAGCATCGCTTCGATGCCAATCCCCGCACCGATCCCATCGATCGCGCATTACGAATGGCGCAAACCGCAACGCAGCTCGATCCGCAAAACGCCTATGCCCGATGCTGGCTTGCGATCGTGCATTTTTTTCGCGGCGAGAACGACAAGTTCGAGTTGGAATCCCGACTTGCGCTTGTGCTAAATCCAAACGATCCCGAAACCCTGGCCGATATCGGCCACTACCTCGCCTTCATGGGCGAATTCGAACGCGGAATCGAGCTCTCCAAACGGGCGCAGCTGCTCAATCCGCTGCATCCGGGCTGGTACTATTTCAGCTTCGCTCGCTACCACTACGACCAGCGCGACTACGAAGCGACAATCGCGGACGTCCAACGGATCAGCATGCCGCATTTCTATTGGACCCACCTGCTGAATGCGGCCGCGCTGGGCCAGTTGCAGCGACCCGAAGCGGATGACGCGCTGGAGCGGATTTACGACCTGAAGCCCGGCTTCGACGCGCGCGCCGAATTGCAGAAATGGAACGCCGCGCCGGACGACCTCGAACACCTTCTGGAAGGACTCCGCAAGGCCGGTTTGCGAGATTGAATTTTTTGCGGCGAGCGTTGCCTACCGGTTATACCCGACCGGAAACCAGATGCCGGGGATCAGCGGCAGGCCCATATTGGGCTGCACGTAGTCGCCGTCGAGCGATTCGATTTCCACGTCTTCGACGCATTTCGCAATCGGCGGCAGGTCGCCGCCGTCGAACAGGCGTTCGCGCATGACGGCGATCGCGGCGTCCTTGTCGTCCGCGGTCACACCGCAACCGTGGCGAAGGCGCACCGGCACGTTGTGGTCGTCCGGGTCGAAATCGAACTCGAACCAAAATCTACGCATCATGACGGGATAATCCTGTCGGAAATTTCACGGAAAAGAGTTGTAGGCTCATGCCCATCTCTTACGGCTTCGCGCTTTCGATCGCATCCTTTTCTTCCAAATCCGCAATCTCGTCGTCGCTCAGGCCGAGGAAATCGCGCAATACAGTGCGGGTGTCGGCGCCCTGTCTGCGGCCGGCCCAGCGAATTTCGCCCGGCGTCGCGGACAGCTTCGGCACCACATTAACGACCTTGACCGATCCGATCGTGTCGTCCGGCACCTCGACCACCATGTCCCGGTCGGCGAAGTGCGGATCGGCGAACGTGTCGGCCACCGTATAGATCGGCGCCGCCGGCACGCCGCCGTCCAGCAGGATGCGGTAGAGTTCGTCCATGGCGTGGCGCGACGTCCAGCTTTCGATGATGTCCTCGAGCGCGGTTTGATTGGCGGACCGGTTTGCAGCACCGTCGAAACGCGAATCCTCGGCAAGTTCGGGCCGGCCCATGGTGCGCATCAGATCGCGAAACGTGCGATCGTTGCCGGCGGCAATGTGGATATGCCGGCCATCGCCCGTGGGATAGAGATTGTTCGGCACGTGCCCCGGCATCGCGGAGCCGGTGCGCATCGGCACCTCGCCCAGCTTGTCATAAGCCGGCACGAAGCCTTCCATAAAGCTGAAGGCGGATTCGTACAGCGCCGCGTCGACGCACTGCCCCTCGCCGGTCCGGTCGCGGTGGTGCAGCGCCATGAGGGCGGCGGACGCCGCATAGAGGCCGGTCACGTAATCGGTCAGCGGCATCGCGACCCGCGCCGGCGGCCGGTCAGGATCTCCCATGAGGCTGCGCAGCCCGCTCATCGCCTCGGCAACGATGCCGAACCCGGCGCGGTCGCTATAGGGGCCGGTCTGGCCGAAGCCGCTGACCCGCACCATGATCAGCCGCGGATACAAGGCGGACAGCGTGTCCCAGCCGAGGCCCCATTTTTCCATCGATTTGGGCCGGAAATTTTCGACCGGAATATCCACCTCGCCAGCCAGACGTTTGACCAGATCGCGCCCTTCGGCGGTATTCATGTTGATGACCATGACCCGCTTGTTGCGGTGCAGGCTCGCCCACCACAGCGCCTTGCCCGCGTGCTGTCCGCCGATCGCCCGCAACGGGTCGCCGGCCGGCGCCTCCACCTTGATTACCTCGGCGCCGAAATCCGCGAGGAACCGTCCGACGAACGGCGCGGCGATGGTCGATCCGAGTTCCAGCACACGACATCCGGCAAGCGGGCCGAACGGCTTCTCCGATGCGGGGGTTGGCGCTTTGGTTTCGGTCAAATCGTCCAATCCTCCTCGCTGTCCGGCTCCACCGGCGGCTCGTTGATATTCAGGATGCGCTCCACATGCGCCGCGCCGTCGGCGACGAACAGGTCGCGCGTGATGCCGCGCACTACCCGGTCGACCCCGAATGCCATGCCGTGCAGCCCGGTACAGATCGGCCCCAGGCTGGAAATCGAGGCCAGGCTGTATTCATGAATGCGCGAGACCCAGGGCATCCGCGCCGGATCCTTCGGCGTGAATTGGAAGTTCGGGCCGAGATAGGGATGCCGCCCGAGCGTTTCGTTCGCCTCCTCGGCCGGCGGCGTATATCGGTCGCGCCACAGGGCGATGTCGCCGGCCACGGGCGACAGCTCCGGCACCTTTTCCACATCGATGACGAACCCGGTGCCACAGATCACGAAATCGAAGGTGAAGTCGGCGCAGGGCGTTTCGATCCGAACCTGATCGCCGGCCATCGAGACGCCGGACAGCGGGCTGTTCACGTGCAAATCGAAATTTGCGTGCTGCCGCGCCCGTTCCTGCGTTTCCTCGGGCGGCGGCGGCGTAAAGGCGGAAAAATGCTGCATGATCGACCACCGTTGCGCATCGCCGAGATCGCCGAAATGCTTGAGATAGCCGACCGAATGCATGGCGCGCACGATCGGCACCGATTGCAGCCGCCGCCGGCGCACCAGGACATGCACCGCCGCCGCGCCCGCTTCCAACGCCGTCGCGGCGTTGTCGAAGGCGGACGCGCCGGAGCCGATCACGCCGACGGTCTTGCCCGCCAGTGCCGCAAAGTCGATCGGGTCCGCGCTGTGCGCATAGTGCGACGAGGGCAGGTTTTGCGCGATGATCCCGGGCACGAATTTGCCGCCGCACCCGATGATGCCGGCGGTCCGCACCAGCTTGCGGGCGTACAGGGTTTCCGCTTGCCCGCCGCGCTCGACGGACAGTCGAAGATAGTCGCCTTCCGGCTCTATCAGTTTCAAGGTGACGCCGTTTTCAACCGGGAGCCGCAGGATTCGGCGGAACCAGTTGAGATAATCCATCCACTCGTCCTTGGGCACCTTGTTCAGACTGTCCCAGGCGCCGTCGCCGTGCCGCACATCGTACCAGGTCCGCACCGCCAGATTGAGCTGTCCCAAATCGGGACCGACGAAGATTTTCGGCGTGCGCAGTGTTTCCATCCGGGCATAGGTCATCCAGGGCCCTTCCTGCCCTTCCGCGTTCTCGTCGAGCAGCGTGATATTGCCGACGCGCTGGCGGATCAGCGCATGGGCGATCGCCAGCCCCTGCATGCCGGCGCCTTCGATCGCGACGTCATAAATCGGCGCGCCGCTCGGGTGGCGGTGCGCGACGACCCAATCGCGGGGCGGAAAGTCGAGATAGGCCAATTCCCCGGCAATCGCCGTTTCCAATGCGGCCAGTTTTTCCTCGGCGCTCACGCGGTTTTTTCTCCTGTCACTCGTTATGTCCCTTCGGCCGACGCAACGCTTATCGGCCCCACGGAAACGTCGCTCGGTCCGCCAGTCGCGCCCGGTCGCCCATTGCCTCTTCGATCCGCAGGCCTTCGTTCCATTTCGCCATCCGCTCCGACCGCGCGAACGAGCCGACCTTGAGCTGCGGCGCGCCCCAGCCCACCGCGAGATGGACAATCGTGACATCCTCCGTTTCGCCGGATCGCGCGGAAACCACAGTACCCCAACCCGCCGCCCGGGCGGCATCGAAGGCAGCGCGCGTTTCGGTGAGCGTGCCGGCCTGGTTCGGCTTTACCAACAAAGCGTTGCACGCACCGATCGTGGCCGCTTCCCGGACGCGGTCCGCGTTGGTCACCAGAAAATCGTCGCCGATGATCTGGATACGGTCGCCCGTGCGTTCGGTAAACCGGACCATCCCCGGCGCATCGTCTTCTGCCAGCGGATCCTCGATCGACACGATCGGATACCGCCCGAGCCAATCGGCCAGCAGATCGATCATGCCGTCGCTCGACAGCGTGCGGCCCCCGAGACGATAGCCGCCGTCCTGCCCGAATTCGGACGCCGCCACATCGAGCGAGATCGCGACCTCCTCACCCGGCCGGAAGCCGGCGCCCTCGATTGCCTGCACCAGCATGTCGAGCGCCCTCTCATCGCTGTCGAAGGCTGGCCAGAAACCGCCTTCGTCGGCGACGCCCTGCAGCAGGCCGGCCTCCGCCATGAGCAGCCCCGCATGGCGATAGACTTCCGCCGTCCAATCCAGCGCCTGTGCGAAACTCGCCGCGCCGACGGCGATGACCATGAAATCCTGTATCTCGACGCGCCGCGCCGCATGGGCGCCGCCGCCGAAGATCTGAATCTCGGGCAATGGCAGCATCGTCGGTTCGTCCGCCGCGAGATGCCGCCACAGCGGCTCGCCCGCCGCGGCAGCCGCAGCATGGGCGACCGCCATGGAAACCGCGATGGTCGCATTACCGCCGAGCCGGTGCTTGTCGGGCGTCCCGTCCAGTTCGATCAGCCGCGCATCGACGCCCGCCTGATCGGCCGCATTCAATCCGGACAGGGCCGCCGCGATTTCGCCCCGCACCGCGTCCACCGCGCGGGCCACATCGTAGCCGCCGAAGGGCGTTCCGCCATCGCGCCGGTCGAGCGCTTCGCCGGAGCCCATCGACGCGCCCGCAGGTGCAATGGCGCGGCCGGACGCACCGCCCGCCAAAACCACTTCCGCTTCGACGGTCGGCCGGCCTCGGGAATCCCAGATCCGCCGACCGGCTATCCCGGCGATATCAGCAGCACTCATATCGCATTTTCCTCGATTTCACCGATCATCGCCAACCAATGCGACCGCAATTCCGCCAACCGGTCCACCGGCCGCGCCAACACGCGGCGCGTCAACGTGCGAACCCGATCCTTAATCCCGTCATCGTTCACATATTCCACCGGCGACTTGCCGTCTACCCGGGCCAGCAGCAATCCCGGCAGCAACCGGGCGGCGCGGCGCTCCAGTGCGGCGGGTTCTTCCCACTCGACGTGCTGCAAATACCGATCCGCAAGCCCGTCGAAACACGCCAGATACCCCGCGTGCAAGTCCGGCCGATGCAGACATTTCAGCAAGAGGTGATTCAGACAAAAGGCGAGATCGAAGGCGGGATCGCCGTAACTCGCGCATTCGGCGTCGAGAAACACCGGACCACGCGGACCGGCCAGGATATTCTTCGGGCTGACATCGCCGTGAATTAGCGCGCGCCGTATCGCCGCGGTCGTCTCGGCAAGCTCGGTCAGCGCGTCCGCGCGATCCGGATGCACCCGCGCCGTGGCGAGCAGATACGGATCTAGTCGAATCGCGTGAAAGATCGCGCCGCTATCGAAGCGCGCCGCCAAGGCCGCGTCTCCGGCGGTGCTCGCGTGAATGCGCCCGAGGCAATCGCCCACCGACCGGGCAACGGTGGCGTCGATCCGCCCCGCCATCAGCGCACCCTTCCAGAGCGGATAGTCCGCGGGATCGAGATAGGTCATGACGAACAGCCCCGCATCCGGGTCGTGGGCAAGCAGTGCCGGCACCGCATCCGGCAAGATTTCCCGGACGGTTTCCATCCATCGCGCTTCATAGATGTTGCGGCCCACCGGTGCGCGCCAATCCGCCGCCACCCGCAATTTCGGCAGCGCCCGCTTGATGCAAACCGGCCCGTCCGGCAAATCCGCCCGCCAGATGTCGGACGAAACGCCACCGGCGAGCGGCGTCATCGGCACCGACATGCCGGCCGGAACCAAACCCAGCCGGACGAGGGCTTCTGAAATTTCTGCGGGGCTGTCGGACATTACGGCGAATTTCAGCACCAAGGCGCGGCCATGACCAGCCCATCGCCGCCGGCGCCGTTACCATCACCTTGGCCGGTCATATCCGCTGTTGGCCGAGATCCGCTTCCAATTACCGGATACGCCGGGGCGCGTCCTGCAAATGCGGGTTCGCCGCGAGGGCGCGCCGCCAGGCGTCCAGCGCTTGGCGCGGCTGGCCCAGTACTTCGTAAATCATGCCCAGCCCGGCCAGCGCGCCGAAATGGCGCGGTTCGAGCTCGAGCACCTTGCCGATATCGACGATCGACGCATGGTACCGGCCCATCACGAAGTACAGCGTGGCCCGCTTGTTCCATCCTTCCGGTAGTTCCGGTTCGCGGCGCACCACCTCGTTGAAGCGCTGCAGCGCCGTCGCCACATCCTGCCGCTGCAAGGCGCGCCGGCCGTCTCGCATCAACTCGACGGTCTCCGGCCGGCCCGCATTGTGCCAAATATCCCAGATCCGCTCGGTCAGAATTTCAGCCGTCGCGATATCGCGCGTGCGGTGCAATTCCGCGAACAGGCGGTCGAGCCGCAGGGCGCGGGGCTCATCCGCCCGCGACGGAAATCCGGCAATCGCCACGGTGCACATCAGAATGAAAGCGATCGATTTCATCGGTTCAGTATGCGCGCCGGAACCGTCGCAGAGCAATTTCAAAATCCGCCGTTGCGATCCCGGTCGGCGCGAGGCATCCTGCAACCGGAGATCGCAAATTTCGAACGCATCAAAAATGGGCGCGCCGCCGCAGTATTTCGCGCGGAACAGTTCCGAAGCCCGTGAAGTTTTTTACGAGGCATGCCGTTCCGCCGATGTCACGCCGGTGCCGTATTACGCGCCAGCGGAAATCGTGCGCGACAGCCGCCCCATCGTCGAGGTCGCCCGTGTCGGCCGCGGCGACGCCCGGCATGCCATCGTCGTCACCGACGGATCGTGGGAAGACGAAGGCCTGTGCGCAGCCGGAATCCAATCAAGCCTGTTGCATGAACCGCTCACCCAGCGCCTGCCCCCGAGCGTCGCCCCGGTTCTGGTACACGCCATCGCACCGCCGGGCTTCGCCGAACCGGCCCTCCAACTGGCGGAACCGGCGACGCAGCAATGGTCAAACCGGGCGCTCGCCGCGGCGGAATCGCGGTTCACGACATTCATGGACGGCGGAACCGCCCGGACAACCGCGGCGATTGCCGGAAAACCGTGGCAGACGATCCTCCTTCAACGCATCACCGATCAATTCGTCGCCGGGCTAAACCGTGTCTGCCTGATCGATATTCGGACCGGGCCGAGCACATTCGGCGATACGGAAATCCTGTGCTGCGCCGCTTCCGGAACGCCAGCCCATCGGCGCACCGCCGCGCTACTCGCGGAACCCGGCGAGGACGCTCTCATGCCCGCCGGCGGCGCTCCCGGCGATATCGCCCGGGGCCTGATCGAGAGATGGGACGTCCACACTGCGTCCGCCGCCGTCCTGGAATTCGGCACCTACTCGATCGGCTCGATCCTCGGGGCGGGCGGCGACCGGATGTTCTATCCCGAGCAGGGCGGCTGGCGCGACACCGTTTGGCAATCGGCGGCGCGCATCCTTTGGCGCACCGCGATGAGGCTTGGCGCGCCCGCTAGATCAACCTGCCTTTAATTGGAATCAATTTAAGGCAGAAAAGTTGATCGATTC
>JBFFGE010000006.1:0-47519 GCA_041557595.1 Alphaproteobacteria bacterium | reverse complement strand
GTAGCATTGGTTGCGGCGCAACAGAAATATTGTGCAATGCAATATATTCGTTGACAAGCGGCCCACGGAAGCCATATACAGTCAATGCTGCGGCGCACAATTTTCGTGCGACACACGATTTGCGATTGGAAATCCGGCCGCCGGCCCGAAGGTAAGGGCAAGGCAACATTGAAGCGATGGGCCACAACGGAGTTGGACGATGACGAGCAAAGGTAAGAGTACGCATTCCAAAGGTAAGCAGGCCAAACAGGCTGCCAACCTGAACACGGAAACGATGGAGCAGGCGATGACAATGACCAAAGAGCAAGTTGAGAAGGCGAGCAAATCCGTCCTCAAAGGCTATGACGACATGACCCAGTTGGGGCAGAAGAATGTCGAGGCGTTCGTGGCCGCGGGCAACGTCTGGGCGAAGGGCGCCGAATCTATCGGAAAAGCCTATTTCAATATGTTGCAGGTAACCGCGGAAGCCAGCGTCGAAGCGACGCAGGCGATGTTCGCCGCGAAGACCGTCAAGGAAGCGGTCGATTTGCAGTCCGGTTTTGCGAAGTCGAATGCGGAAACGATCGTTTCCGAAGGCAAGAAAATCAATGAGATTACTGCGAAGGTCGCCAATGAGGCGTTCGCACCGATCCAGACGCAGGTGAACGAAACGATGGAAGTTCTGTTCAAACAGACCGGGCGCTGACGTCGGCACCCTAAAATACAGGCTTCTACCGGATCGGCCCCGCCTTATTGGCGGGGCCGTTTTTCGCATGCCCCGCATTTGCCGTGGCCATGGCGGGCATATTGGCGTTATATCGGGCTCGGCCCGCGCCGTTCCCGCAAGATGTTTTCCCGGCCCCTGTTAGCAGAGGTCAATCGTTCCTATATTCGTAGCGCGTCATCGCCGAAACGAAATCGCCATTTTACCGGAAGACATCTGTCCAATATTATAAATGCGTGGTGTATTATTAGAACTGGCCATGAGTGATCGCGACAACAGGACCGATGACGGCACGAATACCGGCGTGGTTACCCGTACCAAGCCGAAGACCAAAAAGCCGTCGATGTACAAGGTTTTGATGTTGAATGATGACTATACCCCGATGGAGTTTGTCGTTCACGTGTTGGAGCGCTTCTTCGGAAAAGGCCGCGAGGAGGCGACGCAAATCATGCTCCATGTTCACCAAAGAGGAGTCGGGATTTGCGGTGTTTATCCCTACGAGATAGCCGAAACAAAAGTTACGCAAGTGATGGACTTCGCCATTCAGCATCAGCATCCGCTGCAGTGCACGTTGGAAAAGGAATAGCCTCGTAATGTTGTCCCGTAATCTTGAGCAAAGTCTCCATCGCGCATTAGCGCTGGCGAGCGACCGGAAGCATGAATACGCAACTCTCGAGCATCTCTTGCTGTCTTTGTGCGACGACCAGGATGCGGTGGCCGTGCTACGGGCCTGCGGCGTCGATATCGAAAAGTTGCAGCGCGATATCACGGATTATCTCGATACCGAACTCGAATCGTTCCTGACCGAAAACGTGGACGATCCGAAACCGACGGCGAGTTTCCAGAGGGTGTTGCAGCGGGCGGCGATCCATGTCCAATCCTCCGGCCGGCAGGAGGTGACAGGATCTAACGTGGTCGTCGCGATGTTCTCCGAGCGTGAAAGCCACGCCGTCTATTTCCTGCAGGAACAGGACATGACCCGCTTCGACGCGGTCAACTATATCAGCCACGGAATTGCGAAGGTCGCCGGGCAGAGCGAGGAGCGCCCGATCGGCGGCGTGGACGAGGACGCCGCGCCCGAAAAAATGAACAAAAAAGGTAGCGAGGCGCTCGATGCCTATTGCGTGGACCTGAACAAGAAGGCCGAGAAGGGCCGGATCGACCCGTTGATCGGCCGCGCCGACGAAATCGAACGGACCATTCAGATCCTGTGCCGCCGAACCAAGAACAATCCGCTCTATGTGGGCGATCCGGGCGTTGGCAAGACCGCCATTGCCGAAGGTTTGGCGCTGCGGATTTTCCGCGGCGAAGTCCCGGATGTTTTGCTCGGCAATACGATATTTGCGCTCGATATGGGCGCGCTGTTGGCGGGCACCCGGTATCGCGGCGATTTCGAGGAACGCCTGAAGGCGGTTATTCGCGAATTGGAGGAGATGGAGACGGGCATTCTCTTCATCGATGAAATTCATACGGTGATCGGCGCCGGCGCGACCAGCGGCGGCGCCATGGATGCGTCGAATTTGCTCAAGCCCGCGTTGCAGAGCGGATCGCTCCGCTGTATCGGGTCGACCACCTACAAGGAATACCGCAATCACTTCGAGAAGGACCGGGCGCTGGTCCGGCGCTTCCAGAAAATCGACGTGGTCGAGCCGACGATCGAGGATACGGTCAAGATCCTGCGGGGATTGAAGCCGTATTACGAGGAGCATCACAACGTCAAATATACCAATGAAGCCCTCCGGACGGCGGTTGAGTTGTCGGCGCGCTATATCAACGACCGGAAATTGCCCGACAAGGCAATCGACGTGATCGACGAGGTCGGCGCATCGCAAATGCTGTTGCCGCCCTCCAAGCGAAAGCGGCAGATCGGTGTGCGCGACGTGGAGCGCGTCGTGGCCAAGATCGCCCGGATCCCGCCGAAACAGGTTTCCAAGGATGACAAGACAGCGCTGGAAAACCTCGAGCGCGACCTCAAATTGGTCGTGTTCGGACAAGATTCGGCCATCCAGGCGCTGTCCAGCGCGATCAAGCTGTCGCGCGCGGGATTGCGCGAACCGGAGAAACCGATCGGTTCATACTTGTTCTCCGGCCCGACCGGCGTCGGCAAGACGGAAGTGGCGCGCCAACTCGCGCTGACCCTGGGAATCGAGCTGATCCGGTTCGATATGTCGGAATATATGGAACGTCATAGCGTTTCGCGCCTGATCGGCGCACCGCCGGGCTATGTGGGGTTCGATCAGGGCGGCATGATGACCGACGCGATCGACAAGAGCCCCCATTCGGTGCTGCTGCTGGACGAGATTGAGAAGGCGCATCCCGATGTCTTCAACATCCTGCTGCAGGTCATGGATTACGGAAAGTTGACCGACCACAACGGCAAATCGGTGGATTTTCGGAACGTCATCCTGATCATGACAACCAATGCGGGCGCCGCCGACATCGCCAAGCCGGCCATGGGATTTGCCCGGGATAGCCGCATCGGCGACGATGAGGAAGCGATCAACCGCATGTTTACCCCCGAGTTCCGCAATCGGCTCGATTCGATTATCGGCTTCTCGAGCCTCAAGCCCGAAGTGGTCGGCCGTGTGGTCGATAAATTCATCATGCAGCTCGAGGAGCAGCTTGCCGATCGCGGGGTCACCATCGAATTGACCCAAACGGCGCGGAAGTGGCTGGCGCGGCGCGGCTACGATCCGAGCTTCGGCGCGCGGCCGCTCGGTCGGATCATCCAGGAGCACATCAAGCAACCGCTCGCGGAAGAATTGCTGTTCGGGCGCCTGGCGAAGGGCGGCACCGTATCGATTACGATCGAAGACGATAAGCCGAAATTCAATTTTCCGAAGGTTTCGAAGAAAGCGCCGGCGCCCGGTTCAAAACGCGGTGGCCGGCGGAGCAAAGGCAAGGTCGCCGAGACGGTCGAGTAGGGCTGGCAGGGCTGCCTGCCGCCGGGCGCAGTGCATCATGCGGCAGCGAACTCGGCGGCCGGTGCGTGGATCGCTGTGCGCCCTAAGCGGGAAGGGACGCGACGGCGACACTCCCGAGCAGCAGCAGCGAGATGCCGACAAACGCCGAATATCCGAATAACGGGTAGCGTAGAAAGACCTGCTCTCCGATGGATAGCATACGCGCGATGCGTCGCCGGGCCGTGCGGTGGTGCTGCGATTGCGGTTTGGTTCCGTTCATTGTCTTCCATGCCGAACGTAGAAGTAAAAGAGGATGTCTAAGTATCCCCGCGGTTGGTTAATCGCGCAGTGACCCGTGTCACAGACGTACGGCAATAGAAGGATTTTTTTGATTCAAAGCGGCGGCGGCGTCGAATGACCGCAGAATCAGGCCTTTGCGAGGACCACCTGATTGCGGCCGGCGCCTTTCGCCTGGTAAAGGGCCCGGTCCGCCGCGTCGGTCAGCGCGGTCGCGTCGCCGAACTCCGGGAACCCGGCCACGCCACAGCTCATCGTGACCGTGAACTCTCCGCCATCGTAGTGCTGGCGGATCATTTGAAAGGATTCGCGGACGTCGTTCATGATCGTGAGAGCCGACTCCGCGGTCGTTCCCGAGAGCGCGACGGCGAATTCCTCGCCGCCGGTCCGTCCGGTAATATCCGTACTCCGCAGCCGCTGCCGCAGCAGACTGGACAGCGTCTTGATCACCCGGTCGCCGGCCGAATGACCGTAGGTATCGTTGACCCGCTTGAAATGATCGAGATCTATGACGGCAAAGCCAAGGGGTTTGCCCTCCCGCCGCATGCGGTCGATCTCGATATCGAGATGCGCTTGCGTGGTCGTATGGTTCAGCAAGCCCGTCAGGCTGTCCCGCAGCATCATCGAGCGAAGCGACCGGAACCGCCGCGCCCGGGTATAGACCGCCATCACCAAATGTTCGGGACGGATTGGCTTGGTGAGAAAATCGTCGCCGCCGATTGTCATGACATCCAGTTGCTTGAGGAGGTCGTCCTCGGCCGACAGAAATACGATGGGGATCGAGTCGAAGGAGGGTTCCTGCCGGATGACCGCAGCCAACTCCTTGCCGCGGCATTCCGGCATATACAGGTCCATGATGATCAATTCGGGCCGGAATTCCGATAGGACTTCGAACGACTCCAGCGGCTTGTTGCAGATCTTGGTTTCCATGCCGGCTTCCGCCAGGATCATCTGATAGTATTTGCAGATACGCGGATCGTCGTCGACGATCAGGACGCGGAACGGATCCTCTATATGGTCGACGGAAAGCGGGTCCAGCGTGTCGACCAGATCGATCATGCTGACGGGCCGCATCAGCAGGGCGCCGGCCCCGGCCCGGACCGCGGCAAGCCGGATGCGCATCTGCGGATCGGGCGACAGGAAAATTACCGGCGGAAGCGATTCCGCCGGTTCCTGTGCCGCCAGCCGCTCGATCGTCTCGGTCGCGTCGTCGCCGGAGGGCAGGCCAACGAGGAGCGCCGTCGGATGCGTTTGCTCGACGGCACTGCTGATCTCGGCGGCGCTACCGAGACGCTGGACGGCATATCCGAATTGGCCAAGCTGCGTGGTCAGCAGGTCGGCCTCGGCGTCGTCGTCCTCGATGAGTAATATTTTACGTATGTTCATGCTGAAGCCCGCCGGTAGGTATATCCGGACTTCCTTACTCAAACATTGACATGCGTTAATTTCGCCGCGGCAAACGCGGCGGCGCGGGGCGACGGAAAGGGGCAGGGGGCGTCGGAACGATCCGGTGCTATCCGGTCCGGTAAGGCGAGTACTCTTTGAAATCGTTAATTTCTTCGTCTTTCAATTGACGCTCCTGGCGGAGGAATTGATCGACGGCGTCGCGAAAATTGGCTTCCTTAACCCAATGCGCGCTAAAGGTGTGAACCGGCTCGTAGCCGCGATGCACCTTATGCGGGCCCTGGGTGCCCGCTTCCACCCGTTTCAGGCGGTGCTCGATCGCGAAATCGATGGCGCTGTAGTAGCACGCCTCAAAATGCAGGAACTTGAAGTCCTGATCGCAGCCCCAGTTTCGCCCGAACAGGGCGTCGCCGCCCCGCAAATTCAGCGCGCCGGCAATATTCCTGCCGTCCCGTTCGGCCATCATCAAGACGACGTCGTCGACCATCGTCTCGTGCAAAAGGTCGAAAAACGCTCGTGTCAGGTACGGATAGCCCCATTTCCGATCATAGGTATCGACATAAAAACGATGAAAGTCGTCCCAATGATGGGGTTTGATGTCGGCGCCCGTCAGCGGTCGTACTGTGATACCCATTTCCGCGACTTTTTGGCGTTCCCGCCGAATCGATTTGCGTTTGCGGCTGGTCAGCGCGGCCAGAAACCCGTCGAAGTTTTCATAGCCGCGATTGTGCCAATGAAATTGATGTCCGTGGCGAACGAGGTATCCCATCGATTGAAGGCATTGCGCGTCGGCTTCCGTGCAGAAGGTGACGTGGGCCGAGGATACTCCCAACTGGCGCGTCGCTTCGATCAGGCCGGCCGCCAGCGCCTTTTGGGCGTCTTCGGGGGACAGCGCGGCATCGGGCGCATCGGCGCGAACCAGCAGGCGTGGACCGGTTACCGGGCTGAAAGGGACGGCGCATTGAAGTTTCGGATAGTAGCGCCCGCCGGCGCGCTCATAGGCATGCGCCCAGCCATGGTCGAAGACATACTCGCCCTGGGAATGGTTCTTGATATACGTCGGCAGGGCGCCATACAGGCGGCCGTCGCTGTCCTCGATGGTCAAATGATAGGGTTGCCAGCCGGATTTTGCGGTCGCCGAGCCGCTTTCCTCGAGGGCGCACAGGAATGCATGGCTCACGAAGGGGTTGTAGGCGTGCGATCCGCCGCGCGCGCAGGCATCCCATTCTTCCGCCGAGACGTTGGCGATTCGTTCGACAACCCGGACCGCAATGGCGTCGCGTCCATCGGGCATCGGCGTCACGCGGCGCCCGGCCTGGCGCCGGTTTCGAGGCCGCAATTTTCCGTCTGTCTCATTCCGCGCACCGCTCCGACGTTTCAGGCAATCTCGATGACCGCATCGATTTCGACCGCGGCGTTGAGCGGCAGGCCGCTGGCACCGAGGGCGAAGCGCGCGTGCCGGCCGGCATCTCCGAAAACCTCGACGATCATATCGGAGGCGCCATTGATGACCTTCGGATGGTCGGTGAAATCGGGGGCGGCATTGACGAAACCGCCCAATTTGATGATGCGGCGGATATGATCCAGGTCGCCGACGGCCGCTTCGGCCTGTGCGATGATATTGAGGCCGCAGAGCCGCGCCGCGGCAATGCCGTCTTCGGCCGTGAGATCGCCGCCGATTTTTCCCTGGTGCTGAACTTTTCCGTCCCGGAAGGGGAGTTGTCCCGAAATCCAGAGCTGATTGCCGGTGATGACGAAGGGGACGTAGTTGGCCGCGGGGGCGGCAGCCCCCGGAAGGTCGATGCCCAGCTCCCGCAACCGCGATTTGATCTGTCCGGCCATGGCGGGGTCCCCTTGAAGCAATTGTCGACGGCGTGCAGGCGGGTCGAGCTTATCCCAGGAGAGGATGCCTCGAAAAGCTATCAAATCGCCGGACACCCATTGCCGAACAAAAAAAGAGGGGGGTGGTACGAAACCACCCCCCAGTTCACAGGGAGCACCGTGCCAGAATGGGGGTCTCCGTTACGAACACCCGCTGGTCGCGCCACAAGTGACGCATTTCAGACAGGTTCCGTTGCGGACGAGGGTGAAGTTGCCACACTCGGCACACGCATCACCTTCGTACCCCTGGGCTTTGGCCACGCGTATCCGGTCTAGTGTGGGAGTGACCGTCGCAGTAACCGAAACCCCTGCCGCAGCGGTCGAAACCGTTGCGGCAGCCGAGGCGACCACCTGGCTCTCCGAAGAGCTGGCCGCCACGTTCGTGTCGGTGATTGGGGCATTTGCGTTGCCCGCACCACCGGAAAAGACGAGCAATTTGGACGAGCGCACATATCCGTTGCTGGCCAGCCTCTGCAGGGTGGCAAGCGTTTCGGACGGCGCTTCGGGCAAATCGCCTTCATTGACGCCTGTGCCCAGGCTGTCCGGCAGCATGTCGGACGGCTGCGCATGGGCCAGGTCGTCGCGTGCGAGGTAGCTGATCGCCACTTCGCGGAAAATGTAGTCCAGCACGGAGGTGGACATCTTGATCGCTTCATTGCCTTCGACGATGCCGGACGGCTCGAACCGCGTGAAGGTAAACGCCTCGACGTATTCCTCCAGCGGCACGCCATACTGCAGGCCGATCGAGATCGCGATGGCGAAATTGTTCATCAGGCTGCGGAAGGCGGCGCCTTCCTTGTGCATATCGATAAAGACTTCGCCGAGCGAACCGTCTTCGTACTCGCCGGTCCGCAGGTACACCTTGTGTCCGCCAACGATGGCTTTCTGGGTATATCCCTTGCGGCGTTGGGGCAGTTTCCGGCGCATCGTGCGTTGTTCGATAATCCGCTCGACGATCTTCTCGGCAAGTTTCGGCGCCGCCGCATAGGCTGTCTCCGAGTCGCCGATTTCCTCGAGCAATTCGTCGTCGTCCAGCACCACGGTTTGCAGCGGCTGGCTGAGCTTCGAGCCGTCGCGATAGAGGGCGTTCGCCTTGATACCGAGGCTCCAGGACAGCCGGTACGCCGCCTTGCATTCGTCGATGGCGGCATCGTTCGGCATGTTGATGGTCTTCGAAATCGCGCCGGTAATGAAGGGCTGCGCCGCCGCCATCATCCGGATATGGCTTTCCGTCGACAGGTACCGTTTGCCGATACGGCCGCAGGCGTTGGCGCAGTCGAAGATCGGCAGATGGGCTTCGTCGAGATGCGGCGCCTTTTCGAGCGTCATGGCGCCGCAGCAATACGTGTTGGCCAGGCCGATGGCATCTTGCGAGAATCCCAGCGCCTGCAACATATCGAAGGAGGCGTCGTCGAGGCTGGCCGCGTCCAGCCCGAGCGTTTCCGTGCAGAATTCCTCGCCCAGGGACCATTTATTGAAGGCGAACTTGATGTCGAAGCAACTGAGGAGATTGTTTTCGATCGACGCCAGTTTCTCGTCAGTGAAGCCCTTGGCCTTGAGCGCCGCATGATTGATTCCCGGCGCTTCGGCGAGGGTGCCATGGCCGACCGCGTAATCGACGATCTCGTCGATCTGGCTCGCGTCGTAGCCCAGTCGCCGCAGCGCCTCCGGGACAGTGCGGTTGATGATCTTGAAGTAACCGCCGCCGGCCAGTTTCTTGAACTTGACCAGGGCAAAGTCGGGTTCGACGCCCGTGGTATCGCAATCCATGACCAGGGCGATCGTGCCGGTCGGAGCAATCACCGTGGTTTGCGCGTTCCGGAAACCGTGTTCCCGGCCCAATTCATAGGCATTGTCCCAAGCGGCGGCGGCCGCGTCGGCAACCGCAGTTTCCGGACAATTTTGATAGTCGAGGGCAACCGGCAATACCGACAGATCTTCGTATCCGTCGACCTCGCCCTTGGCGGCACGCCGATGGTTGCGAATCACGCGCAGCATGCTCTTGGCATTTTTCTTGTAGCCGGGGAACGCCCCCAGCTCGGCCGCCATCTCCGCGGAGGTCGCATAGGCGGTGCCGGTCATCAATGCGGTGATCGCTGCGCAGAGCGACCGGCCTTCCGCGCTGTCATACGACAAGGCGGACCCCATCAGCAAACCGCCGATATTGGCATAGCCAAGACCCAGGGTCCTGTACTCATACGATAGCTGGGCGATTTTCTGTGACGGGTACTGCGCCATCAAGACCGCGATTTCGAGCGTGATGGTCCAGAGCCGCACCGCATGCTCGAAAGCCGGGACGTCGAATTCCCCTGTTTCCAGGCGAAAGTTCATCAGATTGATCGAGGCCAGATTGCACGCCGTATCGTCCAGGAACATGTATTCGGAGCACGGGTTGGACGCATTGATGCGGCCCGATGCGGCGCAGGTGTGCCAATCGTTGATCGTCGTGTCGAACTGTACGCCCGGATCTGCGCAGGACCAGGCGGCTTCGCCGATTTGATCCCACAAGGCGCGCGCCTTGACGGTCTTCGCCACCATGCCGTTCGTACGCTGGATCAGCGGCCAATCCGCGTCCGCGTCGACGGCGGCGATGAAATCGTCGGTAATCCGGATCGAATTGTTCGAATTTTGGCCGGACACCGTGAAATAGGCTTCCGAATCCCAATCCGTGTCATAGGTCTTGAAGTCGATTTCGGTAACGCCCTGGCGGGCATATTGCAGGACCCGCTGAACGTAGTTTTCCGGCACCATCGCCTTGCGCGCGGCGACGATCGCCTTTTTCAGGACGGTGTTCCGCTTCGGATCGTACCGGGCGTCGCCGTCCTCGTCGCTGGAATTGCAGGCGTGCAGAACGGCGTTGAGGTGAAGGTTGCAGATCTTCGATCCGGTCACCAGCGCGGCGACTTTCTGTTCTTCGACATTCTTCCAGTTGATGAAGGCTTCCACATCCGGATGGTCGATGTCGAGGCAGACCATTTTGGCCGCCCGCCGTGTCGTACCGCCGGACTTGATCGCGCCCGCCGCACGGTCGCCGATCTTCAGGAAGCTCATCAGGCCGGAAGAACGGCCGCCGCCTGACAGCGGTTCGTTTTCGCCGCGCAGCGACGAGAAGTTGCTGCCGGTGCCGGATCCGTACTTGAAGAGACGCGCCTCGCGGACCCAGAGGTCCATGATGCCGCCCTCGTTCACCAAATCGTCTTCGATCGATTGAATGAAGCAGGCGTGCGGCTGCGGATGCTCATAGGCCGATTCGGAAGCCGACAATTCGCCTGTCTGGAAATCTACGTAGAAATGCCCTTGTCCCGGGCCGTCGATGCCGTAGGCCCAATGCAGGCCGGTGTTGAACCATTGCGGCGAATTGGGGGCCGCCATCTGATGGGCGACCATGTATCGCATCTCGTCGTAATAGGCCTTGGCATCGTCTTCGGCGTCGAAATAGCCGCCCTTCCAACCCCAATACGTCCAGGTACCCGCCATGCGGTCGAAAACCTGCGTGGCGCGCATCTCGCTGCCGAATCGCTCTTCTTCGGGCAACTCCGCCAGCGCTTTTTCGTCGGGAACCTGGCGCTGCAGCCAGGCGGGAACGCCCTTTTCGCGCACTCTGCGCAGGCGTTTCGGGACGCCGGCCTTGCGGAAGTATTTTTGCGCCAGTACGTCGCAGGCGACCTGGCTCCAGCTCTTCGGAACCTCGATATCGTCCAGCTTGAACACCACGGAACCATCGGGGTTGCGGATTTCGCAGCCGGTGGTGCTGAAATCGATATCCGCATACGGCGAAGCCAGTTTTTTTGTGAAGCGTCGTTCTATGCGCATTCACGCAATCTCCCGAATCTCGTGTCGTGCCCGGCTGAAATACCGCCGGCCCCCACCAATTTTCCAAGCGTCGTGTGTCGCCACGCTGATACACAGTGCTGATGACCCCCGACTTCCATGCCCCCGATGTCACGGTGCGGTCAGCATTCCGCCGAAACGAACCAGTGACCCCTACATCTAGCGGGCAGGGGGATGTAAGCCACAGATTATTGAAGATTGCAATATATTTTGTGGTTAATAGTATTCACCACACAATATTTAGCGGAAACAAGCTCTTCGCTAAACGTGAGCGATGTAGGCCTTGATTTGACTATTATTTTTCTGAAGTGCGCCTCGCGGAGGCCGGCAGCGTTGTTCTGGACGGCGGTGGCGTCCGGTGCCATATTCCGGGCGATTAGCGAAGCGGGGTGTATGGAGAAACCATGACGACCATGGTCACGCGGGTGATGACCTGGCTGCAAGGGGTGCAGGTAGGGCGGGATTCATTCGGAAACCGGTATTTTCAGGAACGTGCGAAGCCGACCGGCCGCCGCCGCCGCCGCTGGGTCATCTATGCGCGCGACGATGACGCGAGTCGCGTGCCGCCCGCTTGGCACGCATGGCTGCATCACACCGTATCGGAGATTCCGGGCGACTCGGCGGAAGCGGCGCGGCCCTGGCAAAAGGAGCACCTGCCGAATCAGACGGGCACGGCCGAGGCCTATCGGCCGCCCGGTCATACGCTTTCCGGGGGGCGCCGGGCCAAGGCGACCGGCGACTACGAGCCGTGGACTCCAGGCTGACGAATGTCACCGCCGTCATGAGCAAGCAAACGCTGCACGCCCTGGTGGGCGCCGTTATCGTGTCGCTCGGCGTCGTCGCGATTATCCTCAGCCAGTCCGGCGGCCGGGGCTCGACCTCCGGCGGATATGAACTCATGGGACGGTTTGGGGCGACCGACGGCGTCACGGTGGGCACGAAGGTGTTGCTGACCGGAATTCAAATCGGACAGGTGACGCGGCAATATTACGAGCGAGAGTCGCAGCGCGCGGTCCTGCATTTCACCATTCGTCCGGGGATGAGCATTCCAATCGACAGTGTCGCCCTGATCGTCAGTGACGGCATGCTTGGCGGCAAATACATCAAAATTCAGCCTGGCGGCGAGTTGGAAATGATGCGGCCGGGTGAAACTTTTGAGTATGTCCAGGACTCGATCGTCTTCGAGGAAATACTCGAAAAGGTGATTCTCAACGCGGAACGGCGGCGCGGCGACGCCAAGGAGTCGGCGCCCGCGAAACGCCCACCCAACGAGGCGCGCTTTCAGGAAAAGTTGGAAAAACTGGGCGGATCGCCTCGCTTTGGTGGAGCCGTCGAGGGGTTGAAAGGTCTATGAAGCGGAACATCATCGAAACGGGATTGGGCGCGATTGTCATCTTGGTGGCCGTGTCGTTCCTGGTGTTTTCCTACAACCTCAGCGATCTCCGGCCCGCGCAGGGCTACGATCTCGTGGCCAAGTTCAACGCCATCGACGGGCTGGCGGTCGGGAGCGATGTCCGAATCGCCGGCGTCAAAGTCGGCACGGTCGTCGACCAGACAATCGACCAGCAGGAATTCCGGGCGATTGTGACGATGAAGATCAAGCCGGAAGTGAAGCTCGCGAAAGATACAATCGTGCGCATTTCCAGCGCGGGATTGCTCGGCGGGAAATACATCAAGCTCGAACCCGGAGGGGCAACCGAGGTGTTGAACGAAGGCGGCGAATTGACGAACACCAAGGATGTGATTTCGATGGAGGAATTGCTCGGTAAGGTGATTTTTCTCGTGACCGGCGAAGAGGGGGCGAAAAATTAGCGTGCGCTCCGTCCTGCGGCAGGCCGTCGGCGGACTGCTTGCGCTCCTCGCGATCGTCCTTGTTCCCGGCGCCGGTTCGCTTCCCGCGGCCGCGGCCGAGGGAGATACCCTGGTGTTGCAGGGGCTCGATAAGGTCACGGCGCGAATTTGGACCTTCGACGCACGGATCGGTCAGATGGTCCGGTTCGGCACCCTGGAAATCCTGCCGCGTTTTTGCAATCGAACGCCGCCGGAAGAACCGCCGGAAACCGCTGCATTCCTGGACATCTACGAAGCGCGAATCGGCGAGGACCGGAACGATCTGTTCCATGGCTGGATGTTCTCGTCCAGCCCGGCGCTGAATGCGCTGGAGCATCCCGTTTATGACGTCTGGGTGCTCGACTGTAAGGTGGCCGGAAGCGACCCGTCGCCGGGAGCGCCGTCCGCCGCGCCGAAATAAGCCGGCGCTCTTAAGGTAACAGCGTGGAAATGACCTGTGCGGGATCGATATCCCGCACGAACACCGCCCGAGTCGCCAACGCATCGCTCAAGAGGATCCGGTATTCGCTGCGCGGTATTTCCTTGGCGCCGAATCGGGCGAGATGCTTGGTGATGAATTGAGTGTCGATAAAATGATAGGCGCCGAGCTTCAGGGCGGCGGCCAAATATACAAGGGCGACCTTGCTGGCATCGGTTTCGCGGCTGAACATGCTTTCGCCGAAGAAGATGCCGCCCAGCGAAACACCGTACAGCCCGCCGGCGAGCTTGCCGTCGCGCCAGCTTTCGACGCTATGGGCGTGTCCCATCCGATAGAGCGTTGAATAGAGTTCGATGATCCGGTCGTTTATCCAGGTGCGCGGCCGGTTGTCCGTTGCCTCCGCACAGCTTTCGATGACGGCCTCGAATTCGGTATCGAAGGTGACATCGAAGGCGCCGTGGCGAATCGTCCGCCGCAACCGTTTGGGGACGTGAAACTCGTCGAGTCGGATGATGCCGCGCATACGCGGATCGACCCAAAAAAGCTCCGGATCGTTGCGATCTTCGGCCATGGGAAAAACGCCCACCGCGTAGGCCTTGAGCAACATGTCCGGCGTCAGGTCGGGCATTTCCATGGCGTTACCCGCGTTTAGACCATTTCTTGTTTAAATTGACTCATATGAAATGGTCTATCTCCTGGTTTTTACGCAAATACGTCGTCGCGAACCGTTTCGGTTCGCTCGGGATTTGCTCTAGTTGTCGGAGTCTCCCGACAACCAGGCTTCAAGCCAGTGAATATTATAGTCACCGTTTAGAAAAGCCTGCTCGTTCATAAGCCGCTGATGCAGCGGGATCGTCGTATCGATCCCGCCGATGACGAACTCTGCCAGCGCGCGCCGCAGCCGCATCAGGCACTCGTTACGGGTGCGTCCATGAACGACCAGCTTTGCGACCAGGCTGTCGTAATGCGGCGGTACGACATATCCGGAATACAGCGCCGAGTCGACGCGAATACCGAGTCCCCCCGGCGCGTGAAACTCGGTGACCTTTCCGGGCGACGGCACGAAGGATTCCGGGTTTTCGGCATTCAGGCGGCATTCGATGGCGTGGCCGGACAGCTCGATATCGCTTTGCGCGTATTCCAAGGCGCCGCCCGCGGCGACGCGAAGCTGTTCGCGCACGAGATCGACGCCGCTGATCATCTCGGTAATCGGATGTTCGACCTGCAGGCGGGTATTCATCTCGATGAAATAGAATTCGCCGTCCTCGTACAGAAATTCGACGGTTCCGGCGCTGCGGTAGTTGAGCTTGGACAGCGCGTTGACGACCGTATCGCCGATCCGTTCGCGCGTCTCGGCGTTGAGCGCGGGCGAGGGGGCTTCCTCCAGCACTTTTTGATGGCGGCGCTGCAGCGAGCAATCCCGTTCGCCGAAATGCAGCACCGTCCCGTTGCCGTCGCCCAGGACCTGGATCTCGATGTGGCGGGGCGTTCTGAGCAGCTTTTCGATGTAAACCGCGTCGTTGCCGAATGCCGCAAGCGCCTCCTGTCGGCACATCGAGAGCGCCTCCGACATCTCGTCGGCATTTTCGGCAATTTTCATTCCGCGGCCGCCGCCGCCCGCGGCCGCCTTCAATATAACCGGATAGCCGATGTCGTTCGCGATCTTGATCGCCACGTCGTCTTCCTCGACGGCGCCATCCGATCCGGGCACCACCGGAATTCCGATTTCGCGCGCAATCTCCTTGGCGCGGATCTTGTCGCCCATCTGGGCGATGTGATCCGGCGTCGGGCCGATAAAGACCAGGCCGTGCTCCTCCACCATTTGGGCGAAATGGGCGTTCTCGGACAGGAAACCGATCCCCGGATGCACCGCATCGATGCCGGAAATTGTCGCCGCCGTCAGGATCGCGGGAATGTTCAGGTAACTGTCTTTCGACGGTGGCGGCCCGATGCACACGGATTCGTCCGCGAGGCGCACATGCATGGCGTTCGAATCCGCCGTCGAATGGACGGCAACCGTTCGCACGCCCATCTCCTGGCAGGCGCGGTGAATGCGGAGCGCGATTTCCCCGCGATTCGCGATCAGGACTTTTTCGAACATCACTCGAGAATTATCAGGACTTCGCCGAATTCGACCGGTTGTGCGTCGTCGACGCAAATCGCCTTGACGACCCCGGAACGCGGCGCAGGAATTTGGTTCATGACCTTCATGGCTTCGATGATCAGCAGCGTTTGCCCCTCGGTCACCTGGTCGCCCTGTTTGACGAAGGGCGCGGCGCCGGGCTGCGGAGAAAGATAGATTGTGCCAACCATGGGCGAGGGAATGGCGCCAGGGTCCTCCGCGCTCGGGGCCGGGCTTCCCGCGTCGGCCGCGGGGGCGCTCGGCGCTGCCTGCGGCGCGGCAGGTGCGCTTACCGGAGCGGCGGCGACAGCGTGTGTGGCCGCGCGCGACACGCGGACAGACTTGTTGCCTTCGCAAATTTCGATTTCGGTGAGGTTCGATTCGTCTAGTAGTTGGCCCAAGTCGCGTATCAGCGTCTTGTCCACCTGAAACTTAGGCATGACCGTCCTTACGTTTGTTGTCCAGCCAGATGTATCTCTGTTGCGGCCACGATATTCATCGAGTTGCCAATAATCGGTTAACTGCGTCCAGCGCAAGCAGATATCCGTGCGCGCCGAAACCGCAGATGAGTCCGCTGGCCGCGAGCGAAATATACGAATGATGCCGGAAGGCCTCTCTTGCGAATATATTCGACAGGTGCAGCTCGATGATCGGCATGTCGAGTGTCTTTAACGCGTCCAACAGTGCGACCGATGTATGCGTCAGCGCGCCTGCGTTGATGATTACCGCCGCGTTGTTCTGCCGGGCGTCCTGAATCCAGGTCACCAGCTCGCCTTCGTTATTCGATTGGCGGAAGGTGAGCCTCAGGCCGAGCGACTTCGCGTGATTCGCGCACGCCGCCTCGATGTCTGCCAGCGTCTCGCTGCCGTATATTTCCGGTTCCCGCACACCCAGCATGTTGAGATTGGGGCCGTTCAGGATCAAGATTCCGGGTTGGTCAACCACGCGCGGGCACCCGCACCTGTTGTTTGTTCCGATCTACTATATGTGGACGCAAATGCGCGAGAATAGCAAGTGCTTGTGTGTATTCCGCGTTCGAGTTGGTGCTTCTCGCCGGTTAAGCTAGGGTGCCGCGGTGCCACTGAACAGAGGGGAGGGCTGCCGAGATGCCAAGAATGAAAGCCGCGCCATTCGGTGAATGGAAATCTCCCGTGTCCGCGGCGATGATCGTTCAGGGCAGCGTCGGGATCGGTCAGATCGCGCTGGATGACGGCATGGTTTACTGGACCGAGCAGCGCCCGACGGAAAAGGGCCGGTCGGCGCTCGTCCGCTGCGCCGGCGACGGCCGGCCGGAAGATGTCGTTCAGGCGCCGTTCAGCGTGCGCTCGCGCGTTCATGAATATGGCGGCGGCGCCTTTGCCGTCCGCGACGGTACAGCATGGTTTTGCAACGATTCGGATCAACGCGTGTATCGCCAGCCCGCGGGTGCGGCGCCGGCGCCGGTAACGATGGAGGGCGCCTGTCGCTTCGCGGATCTTGTCGTCGACGCATCGCGCGAGCGGATTATCGCTGTGCGCGAGGATCATGAAGGAGCGGAAGGCGAACCGGTCAACGAGCTTGTCGCGATCGATGCGGCCGGATCGATCAGCGTGCTTGCCGATGGCGCGGATTTCTATGCCGCGCCCCGGATATCGCCGGACGGGACGCGGCTTGCCTGGCTTTCGTGGAACCACCCGCATATGCCCTGGGCCGATTGCATGCTCTCGGAAGCGACGCTGGATGCGGCCGGGCGGCCGGTCGGCGTTCGGCATGTCGCCGGGGGCGACGGCGAGGCCGTGTTCCAGCCGGAATGGTCGCCGGACGGCACGCTGTTTTTCGTGTCCGACAGAAGCGGCTGGTGGAACCTGTACCGATGCGATGGAGACGCCGTGATCCCGGTATGCCCGATCGAGGCGGAGTTCGGGTTGCCGCAATGGATTTTTAATATGCGCACTTATGGGTTTGCCGATGCCGAGACGATCCTGTGTGTCTATCTGCTCGACGGCATCGCAAAACTCGCGCGCATCGATACGGAAAGCGGCGAAATCCAGTCGATCCCGGCGCCGTTTGTCGAGATTCACGGGCTCGTGGTCGACAAGGGCGCTGCGGTATTTTCCGGTGGCGGCATGCATGAGCCGACCGCGCTGATCCGGATGCCGCATGGCAATGGCGCGCCGGCGGTGATACGGCGATCCACGGCGCGGCCGGTCGACGCCCGTTTCCTGTCGAAGGCCCAACCGGTGTCGTTCGAGAGCGCCGGAGGCCGCACCGCGCACGGATTCTACTACCCACCGCGCAATGATGACTATGATCCGGTCGCCGACTCTCTGCCGCCGTTGATCGTGAAGAGCCATGGCGGTCCGACCGGACAGTCCGGCTGTGCCCTCAATCTCAAGACGCAGTTCTGGACCAGCCGCGGCTTTGCCGTGCTGGATGTAAATTATGGCGGCAGCACCGGATACGGCCGGGCCTATCGCAACCTTCTTTTTGAGGCGTGGGGGGTCGTCGATGTCGAGGATTGTGTGGCCGGCGCCGAATGGCTGGTCGAGCGTGGCCTGGTGGACCCCGAGAAACTCGCCATAACCGGCGGGAGTGCGGGAGGGTATACAACGTTATGCGCGCTTACATATTTTAACACTTTCAGGGCGGGCGCGAGCCATTACGGGATCGGCGACCTGGAGGCGCTGGCGCGCGATACGCATAAATTCGAGTCCCGATACCTCGATTGGTTGATCGGCAAATGGCCCGACGAGGCGGAACGGTACCGTGAACGGTCACCGATTCATCATGTCGGCCGGCTGAATTGCCCGGTGATCTTCTTTCAGGGGCAGGAAGACAAAGTGGTCCCGCCCAATCAGGTCGAGGCAATGGTGGCGGCGCTGCGGGAAAAGGGGATACCGGTCGCGTATCTGCCGTTTGAGGGCGAGGGACACGGATTTCGGCGGGCCGAGAACATCAAGCGGGCATTGGAAGGCGAGCTGGCGTTCTACGGACGCGTCTTCGGTTTCGCGCCGACCGACCGGATCGAGCCGCTCGAGATTCTCGGTCCGGCCTGAAAGCGCCTGGAGCGGTCTTGTCGGCGGCTTAACTCTGGCCCCGGGCAGCCGCAATCAATTCCATCATGCGGTCTTTTTCGATAGCGCCGGGCACCAATTTGTCGCCGATGATGAAGCCCGGCGTGCCGTTAATCCCGATCGATTGGGCAAGCCGTATGGTTTCCTGCAGGTAGATATCGATCTTTGGATCCTTCATGTCTTTCTTGAGGCGATCTACGTCGAGCCCGACCTTCTTGGCCAGCCGGAATATTTTAGTGGTCGTCAATTGACCGCGCGCGCCCATCATCGCGACATGGAAGGGTACGTATTTGCCTTGGTTCTGGGCGGCCATCGCCGCCCGGGCCGCGACCTGCGATACCGGGCCCAAAATCGGCAATTCCTTCCATACGACGCGGACTTTTTCATCCTGTTTGATGATGTCCAACATCGTCGGCAGCGTCCGTTTGCAGAAGCCGCATTGATAATCGAAGAATTCGACAATCGTGACATCGCCATTCTTGTTCCCGGAAACCGGCGTCATCGGATGATTGAGGATCTTGTCCCGATGCGCGGAGATCGCGGCAGCCGATTGCTGGCGCTGTCGATCCTGTTCCTGCAACTGGTATTTTTCGAGCGCTTGAATAAGGACTTCGGGATTGTTCAGGATGAATTGCCGAATTCGCTCGTCGGTCGGGTCGTCCGCCGCGACGGCGATTCCTATTCCCATCCCGCACACAAGGCCGAGAACGCTCATTCCTGCTGCTATTCGGTGCCACATCCCTGAATAATCCTATCTTCTGCCGCATTCGGCGTTTCGCCCGACACTATTCCCCAAGCTTAATTCTACCACAAGAACGCAATTCATGTCCGGACGGCGCCATTACGAACTGGTTATTGAGCGCGCGCCGTTCCGCCGCATGTTCGAGGCATTCCGGGCGGTCCTATTTCGCAGCCTTGCGGCGTTTGATTTCAAGTTTGATATCCTGCGACCGGAGCCATTCCGACGACCCCTTGGGAAGCGTCTGCATGGCCCGTTTGGCGTGACGCACCGCGGCGGCGTTGTCTCCTCTCAAAATGGCCTCCTCGGCGAGCGCATGGGACGTCAGTCCCCGCTTGTTCATTCGGCCGTAGGCGGTGGCGAGTTGCCGCCAGGCGCGGGGAACCCGGGGTTCGTAGCGCAACGCGTGTTTCAGGTTCGCCACCACGTCCGACTGATCGGCGCCGTCGTTCAATTCGAGCTGCGTCTGCGCCAGGCTCAGGCGGATCAGCGCCGCCCAGGGCAAGATCTTGAGCGTTTCTTCGTAGGCCGCCTTGGCCTCTTTCGTCCTGCCCGCGCTGCGCAGGATGTCGCCGCGCAATTCCAGGAAAAACGGATCCTTGGGCGAGAGCCGGATGAGGTCGTCGGCGATCGCCAGCGATTTCGTTGCCTCGCTTTGCCGCATATAGGCGATCGACCGGGCATACCGCGTCTCGATGTCCTGGTTCTTCGGGTCGGTGTGACGGAGCGTGTCCGCCGGGTTCAGGTAGCCATTGATCTTGGCGCGCATGCGCCGGTGCGCCGCGACCAGAGCAGGGTCGGGCGCGGCCTTTGCAACGCGTGATTTGGCGACATGATTGCGGACCAGTTCAATCCGGTCCCCGGTTAGCGGATGGGACCGGATGTAAGGGTTGTCGTCGCCGCCCAACACGCCTTCCTGGCGCTGCAATAGTTCCATGAAGGTTAACAGGCCGCGCGCCGATTGGCCGGTTGAATCCAGGTATCGCAGCGCCGCCTGATCGGCGGCCTGCTCCATGCCCCGCGAATAACTGAGCAGGCTGCGTTGCGCCACATGCGCGCCGCCGGAAACCGCGGCGCCAATGCCGTCCGGCCGTCCTGCGGCTACCGCCGCGGCGCCGCCGAGGATGCTCACCAGGATGGCCTGCGCGGTGGCGCTGCGCAGACCGTCCTTGAGCCGCGACAGATGGCCGCCTTCGATATGGCCGATTTCATGCGCCAGGACCCCGATCACTTGATCTGGGGTTTCCGCGCTTGTTAACAGCCCGGTATGAATGAAGATTTGCATGCCGCCGGCGACAAACGCATTGAGCCGGCTGTCGTTGACGAGATGGATGCGCACCGAGCCCGGATCCAGGCCTGCCGCTTGCAGAAGCGGGGCAATGTAAACGCGGATGGTATTTTCGATTTCCGTGTCCCGAACGAGGCTTGGGCCTTGCGCACGGACGGCTGAGGGAATAAAGAGCAACAGTCCGACGAGCACCATCGTCGCTATGCGGCGCGCGGTAACAACCAAACCGGCAGCAAATATGCCTGGCAACGGGTACATCCTCCACAATCGTTCCCTACTATTTAGGTTGGCGACACCCACAAATAAAGCTGTTCGTTCTGTTTCCCGGCGAATTGCGGGGAGTGTCGCGATCGCGGCGCTTTTGCTGTCGGCGTGCGGCGACAGCCAGCTCGGCCGGTCGTTGGATCGGGTTCTGCCCGATCCGCGGGAATTCGTGTTCGGCGCCGTGGTCGCGGACGAGCCGGGCGCGGTGGCGGCGGCGCACGAGATCCTGGCGGAGGGCGGGACCGCGGCGGATGCGGCGGTGGCGTTGTATTTCACATTGTCGGTCACACTGCCCGCGACGGCGTCGCTCGGCGGCGGCGGCGTTTGCCTCGTCCACAATCCCGTCACCGGGCAAACGGAGACGCTGGATTTCCTCGGAACCGTCGCCGGTCGAGCCGTCACCTCGACCGGGCTGCGATCCGTGGTGCCGGGCAATGTCCGCGGAATGGCGGCGCTGCAAGAACGGTATGGACGCCTCACCTGGGGCGATGTCTTGGCGCGCGTGGATGCGCTGGCGCGGTCCGGTAACCTGGTTTCCAAGCCACTGGCGAGGGCCCTCAGGCATGCCGGACAACCGTTCTTTGTCGACAATACGGTGCGGGAGATCTTTGCGCCGCAGGACGGCCAGCCGCTGGCGGAAGGCGATCCGATGCGCCAGGTCGCGCTGGCTTCCGTCCTGGCGACCATACGGCGCCGAGGCGCCGGCGCCTTCTACACCGGCGAACTGGCGGATCGGTATGTGGCCGCCGTCCGCCGGGCCGGAGGTAACCTCGCGAAGGAAGATATGCGGGCGTTTGTGCCGCAATGGCGCCCGGCGTTGGGCGTCGATTTCGGCGATCAACGCATCCATGTGACATCGGTACCCGCGCACAGCGGAAAGACCACCGAACGGATGTTGTCGATGCTGGTCGCCGACGGCCGGTATCGACAGACCACGGCGGCCGAACGATCGCATCTGCTTATTGAAACCGCCGGAGGGGTATCGGGGACGTCGCCGAAATCCAGCAGCGCCAATGGCGCGCCGCTCGCGGCCGATGGCGCACCGGCGGACACGTCCGGCAGCGGCTTCGTGGTCCTGGATGGTACGGGAATGGCCGTCGCCTGCGCCGTCTCGCTCAATGGATCCTTCGGCACCGGGCGCATTCTGCCCGAGTTGGGCGTATTCCCGTCGGCGGCGCCGGATGCCGGCCGTGCGGCGTCGGCGGTAATCGGGGTCTTGGCCACGAAGAAGGCCACCCGGCAGGTCCGCCTTGCCTTGGCAGGAATCGGCGGCCCGGCCGCGCCGGCGGCAGCCGTCGCGGTGACCGCGCGAACCCTGCTCGACAAACAGGTCTTGAAGAAATCGATCCGGGATCCTCGCTGGTATCGCTCCGCCGGGGCAATCTTTGTTGAACCCTCTGAAACCGCGGCGCTGATCGATGACTTGAGTGGCCGGGGGCACAGCGTGCAGCGCCAGCCAAACCCGTCCCGCATTAACGCGATCCATTGCCCCGGCGGTGTTCCCCAGGAGTCGCCCCGATACATCGACTGCACCGTCGAAAATGACAGCCGTGGAGATGGCCTCGGGATGCAGTTCCTCCTGCAGAAGGAGTAGGCATGGCCCTGAAAATTGCCGAACGGGGGCAAGTTGCGCCTTTCATGGTGATGGATGTTATGCGCGCTGCCAATCGGCGGGAGGCGGCGCAGCAGGCCGTCTATCATCTGGAGGTGGGGCAACCCGGCGCCGGGGCACCCAAAGGCGTGCTGGATGCCGCCGCGCGGGCGCTCTCATCCGACCGGCTCGGATATACCGATGCGCTCGGCATCCCGCCCTTGCGGGAGGCCATCGCCGGATACTACGGCGACTATTACGGACTCGGCATCGATCCCGAACGCATCATCGTCACGACCGGATCCTCGGGCGGTTTCGTGCTGGCATTTCTCTCCGTCTTCGACGCCGGCGATCGGGTCGCCCTTGCCGCCCCGGGGTATCCTTGCTATCGCACGATTCTTTCTGCATTCGGCGTGGCACCGGTGGAATTGCCGACGGAGCCCAAGGACCGATTCCAGCCGACGCCGGCATTGCTGGAACGGGCGCAGCGGGACGGGCCGTTGGATGGTTTGATCGTGGCGTCGCCCTCGAACCCGACCGGCACCATGCTGCCGACGGCTGAATTCCAGGCGCTGGCGGCGTATTGCGACGCCCAAGGCATCCGCTTGATTTCGGATGAAATTTATCACGGCATCACCTATGACCGCAAAGCGGATACAGCGCTCGCGTTTACAGACAATGCGTTAATAATAAACAGTTTTTCGAAATATTTCTCGATGACCGGATGGCGGATCGGTTGGATGGTCGTCCCCGGCGAATTGGTGCGGACGATGGAATGCCTGGCGCAGAATTTGTTCATTTCCGCGCCGACCTTGTCCCAATTTGCAGCATTGGCGGCGTTCGATTATCGGACGGAATTCGATGCGCGGGTTGCGGGGTACGACACCAATCGGCGGATTTTGCTCGACGCCTTGCCGGAGGCCGGGTTCTCGAAATTGGCGCCCGCCGACGGGGCCTTCTACATCTACGCCGATATCGGCGACCTGACCAATGACAGCGATGCGTTTTGCCGTCGCTTGCTCGACGAGACGGGCGTCGCGTTGACCCCCGGCCTCGATTTCGATCGGGACCGGGGGGCACGGTTCATGCGGATCTCATATGCCGAAAGCGAGGACGTCATCCGCGGTGCCGCTGCCGCATTGATGGATTGGAAGCGTTAGAGCAGCGTGCGCCCATTTGGTCGCATGCTGCTCTATCCTTATAGAATCGATCACCTTTTCTGCCTTTAATTGAGTCCACTTAAAGGCAGGTTGATCTAGGCCGATTTACAGGCGATTGCCCGCGCGCGACAGGCGGCGGACGGACCTGGCGTCTAGCCTACCACGCGGTTCCACCATCCGGTCCGCTTGTTTTCCGCCGATTGTTCCGACGGCACCGTCGCCGGCTCGTTGGCCGGAATCGGCGCGTTTTCTTTTGCCGGCCGGCGGCGCGACGCCGGCTCCGCTTCCGGCGTATCCGATTGGGGTTCCGATGGAATGGGCATGGCTTCCGGTTGTTCGGATTCGGTAGCCTTTGCCGGTTTCGCCGCCGCCCTGCGCGTGCGTGGGCGACGGGGCGACCGGGCCCGTTTGCGGGGTTCGGCCGGACTTTCGTCCTTTTTGGAGCCGGAGTCGATATCGCCTTCGGCCGCATCCATGGCGGTGTCCGGTTCCGCGGTTTTTGCGATGCGCCTTCCGCGGGGGCGCCTCAATGACGGCGCGTCGGAGACATTTGCATCCGCAGCGACGGGCTCGGCAACAGGATCGATATCGGCTTGCGGTTCGGATCCGTTGAGCGATGCGCCCGCATCGGCTTGCGGCATGTCGTCGGCGCCCTGACCGTCGAGCGGTTTCGCTTTCCGGGTGCGCCGCCGGCCGCCGCGCCGACCGCGTTTGCGCCGCCGGCTCTGACCGTCTTCGGAGTCGGGGCTGTCGCCGGACGCCTCTGCGACTTCGGCGGTTTCGACCTCGGCCTCGATACCAACCGATTCCTCGGCCTCGATCGCCACCGGCTCGTCGCCGTTTTTACGCCGCCGCCGCCGGGGCCGACGCTTCCTCCGGCCGTTCCGATCCAAGTCGCCGGCATCGTCGCCCTCGGTGTTTTCGATTGTCCTCGGGCCTTGTTGCCCACCCGAGGCGGTAATCTTGAAATTCGGCGGCACAAGGCTGTTATCGGCGACGACGAGAATTCTGACGTCGCAATCGGCCTCCAGAGTGGCGAGTTTCGCGCGTTTCTGATTGAGGAGATAGAGCGCGGCGTCGCTCGGCAAGGACGCCACGATTTCATCGGCCTGTCGGCGCATCGCTTCTTCTTCGATCGACCTCAGAACGTGCTGCCCGGTCCATTCGACCGACCGCAGGAAACCGGTTCCGCCGCAATAATGACAGGGGTCGCTCGACATCTCCGCCAAGCTGGATCGCAGCCGCTGCCGCGACATTTCGAGCAGCCCGAAATGGCTGATGCGGCCGACCTGAATGCGTGCCCGGTCCGTCCGCAGCGCGTCCTTCAGCCGGCGCTCGACCGATTGGTTGTTGCGCGATTCTTCCATATCGATGAAATCGATCACGATCAGCCCGGCCAAATCGCGTAATCTGAGCTGGCGCGCGACCTCGTCCGCCGCTTCCAGGTTGGTCTTTAATGCCGTTCCCTCGATATGGCGTTCCCGGGTCGATCGTCCGGAGTTGACGTCGATGGCGACCAGCGCCTCGGTCTGGTTCAGAACGATATAGCCACCGGACGGCAGCTTTACGTCCGGGCTGTGAATGGCATCGATCTGCGATTCGACCTGATGCTGCTGGAGCACCGATTTGCCGTCATTCTTGTGCTGTTGCACCCGCTTGGCGTGGCTCGGCATCAATTGCCGCATGAAATCCTTGGCGACCCGATAGCCTTCGTCGCCCTCGACCAGGATCTCCTCGATTTCCTTGGTGTAGAGATCGCGGATGGCGCGTTTGATGAGGTTGGCTTCCTCGTAGATCAAGGAGGGAGCGGTCGCCTGCAGCGTATCGGTCCGAATGGTATCCCACAGCCGTACTAGGTAATCGAAATCGCGCTTGATTTCCGCCTTGGTCCGTTCAGAGCCGGCGGTCCGCACGATCACTGCCATGCCGTCGGGAATACCGAGTGCATCGAGGATCGTCTTCAGGCGCTTCCGGTCGCCGACATTGGTAATTTTCCGGCTAATTCCGCCGCCGCGCGCGGTGTTCGGCATCAGCACGCAATAGCGGCCCGGAAGCGACAGATAGGTCGTGAGCGCGGCGCCCTTATTGCCGCGTTCCTCCTTGACGACTTGGACGAGGAGGACCTGGCCGCGTTTGATTACTTCCTGGATCTTATACCGGCGCCGCAATTTGGTGCGTCGGCGCTCGACGTCTTCAAGCTCGTCGCCGCCCACGGTCTCCACGATCTCGCCGTCTTCGGCATCCTCGTCGTGAAGCGCCGCTTCTTCCGCGATCAGCTTCTCGCGGTCGGCTACCGGAATCTTGTAATAATCCGGATGAATTTCGTTAAAGGCGAGGAAACCATGGCGATTGCCGCCATATTCCACGAATGCGGCCTGCAGCGAGGGTTCCACCCGCGTGACCTTTGCGAGGTAGACATTGCCTTTTAGCTGTTTCTTGACGTCCGAATCGTAGTCGAATTCCTCTAGCCTATTTCCTTGAACGACGACGACCCGAGTCTCTTCGGACTGCGAGGCGTCGATTAACATGCGTCTTGTCATATGAAATCTCCGGCGCTTTTGCCCCGGCGGCCGCGCGAATCGGCCGGTCGGGCAAGGCACCCGTGTACGTGTATGAAGGCAATGATCGCGTGGCGACCGTCAGACGGCGCGCTGTATTCGGCGCGGATACGTTGCCGTAATGTGGTCTGAGGGCGCGGTTTGACCGGAGCGCAAGTACTGTATTGCCGCCTTCCGTATTCGCGTCGCGCATCGTTACCTTACCAGTCGAGCCGGACCGGCGCGTGCCGGGTCGGCAGTGAAATCTTGAATTTCGCACGGTGCTTCCGAAAGAGGGGGGTACTGGTAGCATCGTTCCAACAGTTTTGTTTGAGCATCTGAAAGACGTCATAATGAAACCGGGAAACATCTCCGCAGTGGAGCACCGCATGAATATCCCTAACATAGGGAGGCGCGCTCCGCCGCACAATCGGATTGTGGCACCACCGAACAATTAAATTCGCAAAACATTAAATTCAATTGAACGCAAGTCATCATTAAGTATATATATTTACCAATAACGATCTATGGCAAGAAAGACTTGGAAAATATTCAAGCTCGATGATGGTGATATTCAAGGTATCAAGTTTGAGGTCGGTGATTTTGGCGGCGGCGGTATTGGTCGCTGCGACTGCAATGGCGCATGCGGCGGACGTTTCCGACGTCCGTACCGGCGTGCATTCCGACCGGACACGGCTGGTCATCGAATTGAACGCCCAGGTTCCCTACAAGATCTTCACCCTGGCCAATCCGTACCGTGTGGTGATCGACTTTCCCGAGCTTGACTGGCGCATTCCGACGCCGAAAACGGCCCGCGAAAAAGGCCTGATCTCCAATTACCGCTATGGCTTGTTCCAAAATGCAAATAGCCGACTGGTGGTGGACGTCCGCGCGCCGGTCGTGGTTTCCGGGCACCGGTTTATTCCGCCGAAAGGGCGGTATAAGCACCGATTCGTGGTCGATCTCCAAAAAGTGTCCGAGGCGGCGTTTCAGCGCTCGGAGCGGCAGATCGCCTCGAAAGGCTGGGTCGAGCCGGGAGCTGTTCAGCCCGATGCAGCGGGATCGCACGGGAACCGAACCGCCCATCTTCGCGACGGCAAGAACGGCCGGGGAAAGCGTATCGTCATGATCGACCCGGGACATGGCGGGCCGGATCCCGGTACCATCAGTATCGCCGGCGTCTATGAGAAATCGGTGACTCTTCGTGCCGCGAAGATTGTCCGCCACGTTCTTGAGCGGACCGGTCGCTATACGGTGGTGCTGACGCGGGGAAAGGATATCTACGTCCCGCTGCGCACACGGTACAAACGAGCCGAGGAAAGCAAGGCCGAGCTCTTCATTTCGCTGCACGCGGATAGTAACCGCAACAAGCGCCTGCGCGGGTTCTCGGTATATACGCTGTCGGAGCGCGCGTCCGATAAGGAAGCGGCCGCCCTGGCCGCGCACGAGAACCGCGCCGATGCGATCGCCGGTATCGATCTTTCCCGGCAGTCCGATGCCGTGGCGTCGTTTCTGATCGAACTGCGCCAGCGCCAGACGATGAACGAATCGGCGATCTTCAGCGAGTTGTTGATCGATGAATTGAGCCGCAAGGTAAAGATGTTGCGCAATACGCACCGGTTCGCCGGATTTGCGGTCCTGAAATCGCCCGATATTCCATCCATCCTCCTCGAGCTGGGCTACCTGTCGAACGCGCAGGATGCCAGAATGCTGCATAAGAGGTCATATTTGGAGAAGGCGGCGGCGGGTATTCTCAAGGCAACCGACCGCTATTTCGAGCGCAAGGAACGGCTGAGCCGGTCATAAACTGGTCATATTCGTTTGATACGTGTTCGTGCCTGGTGGGGACGGGATACGCCATATGGAAGCAATCGTTGGGGTGGCCTGATGGCCCGTCTGTTCAAAACAATCTTATTTCTGCTGTCGTTCACAATCCTCCTGGTGGTCGCAATTGCGGCGGGCGCGGCGTATCTGTTGTGGGAGAACAGCCGAGGCTTGCCCGATTACACCCAGTTAGCGAAGTACGACCCGCCAACGGTGACACGGGTGCATGCGGGGGATGGCAGCCTCATCGCGGAATATGCGGTCGAACGGCGGGTCTTCGTTCCGGTTGGCGCGTTGCCGCGCCATCTCGTCAATGCGTTCATCGCGGCGGAGGACAAGAATTTCTATCATCATCCGGGAGTCGACGCCTCGGCGCTCGGCCGCGCCCTGGTGACCAATGGGTTCAACATCATCATGCGGCGTTCGCGCCGCCCTGTCGGCGCTTCGACGATTACCCAGCAGGTTGCCAAAAATTTCCTTCTTACCAATGAGTTGAGTTTCGAGCGCAAGATCAAGGAGGCAATCCTCGCGTTCCGGATCGAGCGAACCTTTTCGAAACAGCGAATCCTCGAGCTTTACCTCAATGAAATCTATCTCGGCTACGCGTCCTATGGCGTTGCCGCCGCCGCGTTGAACTATTTCAACAAGTCGCTCGATGAGCTGACCATCGCCGAAGCCGCCTATCTGGCCGCCCTGCCGAAGGCCCCGAATAATTATCATCCAATCCGTAAGCACGATGCGGCGGTGGAGCGGCGAAATTGGGTCGTCGGGCGGATGCTCGAAGAAAATTATATCGATAGCGAAACGGCCAGGCAGGCGATAGCGGAGAATCTGGAGGTCGTGCCGCGGGCCGCGACCCAGGTCGTCGAAGCCGGGTATTTCCTCGAGGAGGTGCGGCGCGATCTGGTCGATCGATTCGGCGAGAAGCGTCTCTATGAGGGCGGGCTGTCGGTCCGCACGACGCTGAATCCGCGATTGCAGCGTATTGCCGAACAGGCACTCCGATCGGGGCTGGCGGAGTATGACCGGCGGCACGGTTGGCGCGGTCCGATTGCGCGCGTGGTGCTCGACGCCAATTGGGGCAGCCTCCTGAACGGCGTCAAGGCTCCGGCCGGGTTGGGCGATTGGAAGCTCGCGGTTGTTTTGAATGTCGGCAAGGACGAGGCGGAGATCGGCCTAGCGGATGGCGAAAGCGGCCGGATACCGCTCAGCGAAGTGCTGTGGGCGCGGGCGTGGCTGGACGAGCAGAAGATTGGGCCGGAAATCCGCCGCGTTGCGGACGTGCTCAAGCCGGGCGACGTGGTCGCGGTAGAGCCCGTAACATCGTATTCGCCGCCGTCGGCGCCAGGAAAGGCGGTGCCGAAGCCGGTAGCCTACCCGGCGGGAACCTATAGCCTGCGGCAAATTCCGGATATCGGCGGGTCGATCGTGGCGATCGATCCTCACACGGGCCGCGTTCTCGCGATGTCCGGCGGCTATGACTACGACATGAGCGAATTCAACCGGGCGACGCAGGCGAAGCGGCAACCGGGATCCGCATTCAAGCCCTTCGTCTATCTCGCCGCGCTGGACAACGGCTTTACGCCGTCCACGATCATCCTCGACGCGCCCATCGTGATCGACCAAGGCCCCGAACAGGGCAAGTGGAAGCCGGATAACTACAGCAAGCGTTTCTACGGTCCGAGCCCGATGCGGATCGGGGTCGAACGGTCGCGCAACCTCATGACCGTGCGGCTGGCCAAGACGATTGGGATGAAGCCGATCGTGGAAGTCGCCCGGCGTTTCGATGTGAATGGCGACATGCAGGAGCATCTCTCGATGGCGCTGGGCGCCGGCGAAACGACGCTGCTTCGGCTGACCACCGCCTATGCGATGCTGGTCAATGGCGGAAAACACGTAAAGCCGGCGCTCATCGACCGGGTGCAGGACAAAGTCGGCAAGACGATATTCCGCAACGATACGCGCGACTGCGCGAACTGCCTGGCGAAGAGCTGGGACGGTCAGACCCCGCCCGAGATTGCCGACGACCGGCAGCAGATCGCCGAGCCCACGTCGGTCTACCAGGTCGTGTCGATGCTGCAGGGCGTGGTCCAGCGGGGCACCGGCCGTCGTGTCGCGTCGCTGGGGAAGCCGCTGGCCGGCAAGACGGGGACGACCAACAAGAGCCGCGACGCATGGTTCATCGGATTCGCGCCGGATCTGGCGGTCGGCGTCTTCGTCGGATTCGACCAGCCCCGCACCCTGGGCGACCGTGAAACCGGATCCAATGTTGCCGCGCCGATATTCAAGTCCTTCATGGGCAAAGCGCTCGAAGGCCAGCCGACGGTCCCCTTCCGGATTCCGGCGGGTATTCGCCATGTCCGGGTGAACGCAAAAACCGGCCGGCTTGCCCGTCCGGGCGACCGCAACGTCATTCTCGAAGCCTTCAAGGTGGGGACGGAGCCGGACAGCGATAGGGACTACCGTGTCCTCGATGAAAACAGTGACGGCGCTTCGCCGTCGACGGCCGACGGTGCGCCGCAGTCGTCCGAGGTGCCGCCGACGCCCGCTCGCGGGCTGTATTGAGCCGCGGTCCTGCCCGCAAGGAATTTTGTTGTTCTTGAAATCGATCGCGCCTTGCCGTACACGCTGCGGCGGAACGCCACCTGCAAATCATCCATAGGCAAGACATCGCATGCGCGCCGAAATCCAGAATCTGGCCGATGAAATCAAGCAGTCCCTGGGTCTGCTGAGGAGGCATCTTTGACCTCGATGCCGCCAAGCTGCGCCTCGAGGAACTGAACGCGCTCGCCGAGGATCCGGCCCTGTGGGATGCGCCGGATAAGGCGCAGAACGTGATGCGCGAACGCACGCGCCTCGAGACGCGCATCGCGGGGTTCGAGGCGCTCGAAACCGGCTTGTCGGAAAACGTCGAACTGATCGAACTCGCCGAGCTCGAGCAGGATGAGGACATCATCGGTGAAGCGGAAACTGCGCTAAACCGGTTACGGGATGTTGCCGCAAAGATGCAGCTCGAAAGTCTGCTGTCCGGCGAAGCCGACGCCAACGATTGCTATGTCGAAGTGCATGCGGGCGCGGGCGGTACCGAATCGCAGGATTGGGCGCAGATGCTGGTGCGCATGTATATTCGCTGGGCGGAACAGCGCGGCTTCAATGTCGACTATCTGGAGGAATCGCCCGGCGAGGAAGCCGGGTTGAAATCCGCGACGATCAAGGTTTCCGGCGACAATGCCTATGGATGGATGAAAACGGAGAGCGGCGTCCATCGGCTGGTTCGGATCTCACCCTTCGACGCGGCCTCGCGCCGGCATACGAGTTTCGCGTCGGTCGGTGTCTACCCGGTCATCGACGACACGATCGAAGTGGAAATCAACGACGGCGATTTGCGCATCGACACCTATCGTGCGTCCGGCGCCGGCGGTCAGCACGTCAACCGGACCGACAGCGCGGTGCGGATCACCCATCAGCCGACCGGGATCGTCGTTCAGTGCCAGAACGACCGGTCGCAACACCGCAATCGCGCGACGGCAATGACCATGCTGAAGGCCCGGCTCTACGAGCGGGAGCTGCAAATGCGGGAAGAGCAGGCGCAGGCCGACCATGCGGCAAAGACCGATATCGGGTGGGGGCATCAAATCCGGTCCTACGTTCTGCACCCCTATAAAATGGTCAAAGATTTGCGGACTTCGGTCGAGAAAGGCAACGCGGAAGCGGTGCTCGACGGCGATATCGATGCGTTTTTGGAGGCGGCCTTGGCGATGCGGATCAGCGGTGGCGAAAAGCCGGCGAACGCGTAATCCGTGCCGCCGCGCGCCGGTTCATGTGGCCAGGGGTTCGTAGAATGCCTCCGGGAGCCCGGCCCGGTCCCGGCTGGCACGGTTGAACGGGGCTTTCAGGTTTCCCTTGAAATATCGGCGGACCAGCGCGTGAAAGGCCACGGCCGGCGTTTCGCCCGTACGCTCGCAGCAATAGGTGAACCAGCGCTGGCCGACCGCCACATGCCCGATTTCGTCGTCGTGAATAATCTCGAGGATGTCGGCGCTGGGGTTGTCTCCGGCCGCGCGCAATTTGACGATCATCGCGGGCGTGACGTCGAGCCCACGCGCCTCCAACACCAGGGGCACGACCGCCAGCCGGCCGGCTAAATCCTGCGCCGTCGCGGCTGCCGCCTCCCACAGTCCGCCATGGGCGGGCAGGTCGCCATAGCCGCTGCCAAACGCGCGGAGCCGATCTGACAGGAGCGTGAAATGCTTGGCTTCTTCCGCCGCCACGCCAACCCAATCGTCGTAAAAATCGCGCGGCAGGTCCTCCGAAACGGCAAAGCGGGCAATGATGTCCCAGGCGAGATCGATGGCATTCAGCTCGATATGGGCGAGCGCATGCAGGAGGGCGATGCGTCCGGCCGGGTTTTGATTGATACGCCGCCGCTTGACATCGCGCGGCGGGCGCAATTCCGGCCATTGCGGCCGGGCCGGGCGGGCCGGCGGCGGGGCGGTCCCGATTTCGGTAATTGCCCCCGAGCGCCATGCAGCGGCGGTGCGCGCGGACAGCACCGCCTTTTTGGCCGGATCGGCGGTGCTCAGGATTTCGCAGGCGGCCCGGGTGAGGGTGGCGGCAACCGTTGCAGAATGCGCGTCGTCGGACCTAGGGTTCATCCGTGAACCATTCCAACCGCAACTCGCCAATATTGCAGGGCGGAATTTCGCGCGGTTTGCCCTCGGCGGCGGCCTTGACGATGCGAAATGCGGGCGGCGGCGGCCGGCCGGCAATCTCGAGGATCAATTTCTTGCGAATTGCCCGCCCGAAATCGGCGAAGGAATTCGCCACGATATAAAATGCGCCCGGGCCGCCGATGACGCAATTTCCGTAGTACAGATCGACATCTTTCATCGCCGGCCAGCCAAAGGGGCTCGGCCGGTCATTCACGATCGGCAGTCCGTTGATGGTCACGCCTTTCGCAACTGCCCGGTCGCGCGCGACGGTCACCAGCCCGCCCTTGTTGTTCGGCCCGTCGCCGGAAATATCGATGACCCGGCGGGTCCCTTGGAAGCCATTGTTTTCGAATTGCGGCAACGCGAATTCGATCGCGTTGCGGATCGAGGTCCAAAGCGCGGTTTGCGACGGAGCGCGGGCAATTGTGGCCGCAAAATTCCGGGCCGAGCGCTCGTCTTCGATCAGCGTCCACCCGGCAATGGTTATCGCGATTTCCGATCCGGCCCATTCGATATACGTCGCCGCGATGCGGCCGAGAAACCCACCCTGGATTGCCTTCAGAAACGCCGGATCGGTCAACGCGGCGACGTAACCGTCGCGCTGAAGTTGTGCTTCTTCAGGATCGATGCTGCCGGAAATATCGACGGCTAGAACCAGCTCCAGATCGACTGGAACCGCATCGGCGGCGGAGGCGGGCGCAGCGGGCATCAACGCCAGCAGCAGCGCCAAAACGAAACCGGCGCCGCGCTTGCTAGGTCTCCAGATCGATGCCGTCGATATATTTTTCGACAAGGTCGTAAATTGCCTCCGCATGATCGTCCGTTGAAATCACGAGATTGCTGCTGTCGCCGAATATATTCAGCAGGTATCCCCGCGGACCACACACATTTTCGAGTGCGGCGATGAACGGGGTAATGACCTGATCGTTGAGCGCTTCCGCCGTAGGCTGTTGCTCCATCAGGGATTGCAGCTGGCGGCGTAGCGCTTCGGGACCGTCCTTGCGTTTCTTGCGCCGTGTCACGAAAGGGCCTGCGCTTCCGTGAGCACCTCGTCGACGTGGCCGGCGACTTTTACTTTATGCCAGGCCTTGCGAACGATGCCGTCGCCGTCGATGAGAAAGGTCGACCGTTCGATTCCCATGAATTTACGGCCATACATGGATTTCTCCTTCCACACGCCATAGCGTTCGCAGACATCGTTGTCGGCATCCGACGCGAGCCGGAATGTCAGGCCGTGTTTGTCCCTGAAATTGTCGTGCTTGCGGACGCTGTCTTTCGAGATGCCGATCACCTCGGCGCCGGACTTGGCGAAGTCCGGCAATGCGTCGCGAAAGGCGCATGCCTGCGTCGTACAGCCCGGCGTATTGTCCTTCGGGTAAAAATACAGAATCACGGTTTTGCCTTGCAGCGCGGATAGCGACACCTCGCCGCCGCCATCGGTCGGCAGCACGAAATCCGGCGCCTTGTCTCCTGCCTGGATCGTCATCGGTCTAACGGGGCCTCCTTCTGGGGGTGGTCTTTTGCCGCCGGCCGGGCGATGCGGGCGACGGTGTTGGTGCGGGGTCCTGCGATGCCGCGCCGCGCCGCCGGGCATCCTCCGCCGGCCGATCGATGAGGTCGACGAAATAACCATGCACGCGCTCGGCGGTTTCGTCCATGCGCGCCACCAGTGCGTCGAAATCGGGTGCGTCGGCGGCGCGCAGCAACGCGGCGCGCGGGCCCGATGCCAGCGTATTTTGCTCCAGGCCGTCGCTCGTCGTGACGCGCAGTACGGTTTGCACATTGTGCCAAAGGCGCAGCGCATCCCGCAGAGCCGTGGCCGTGGCGGCGTCCAGCAATCCCTCGGCTTCGAGCCGCCCGAACGCGTCGGTGGCATTGTGGGTGAGCACGCCGGGGTGGTCCGCGGCGTGGCGGAGCTGGAGGAATTGCGCGATAAATTCCGCATCCACCAAACCGCCGCGACGGTGTTTGATATCCCAGCGGGATTGGCCCCGGTGTTCCTTCGCCATGCGCGCCCGCATTGTTGCGACGTCGATCACCAGCCCGTCTTCGTCGCGCGGCTTGGTGAGGATCGCGCGGATGACGTCTTTCAATCGTTCGATCAGGTCCGGCGACCCGGCGACGACACGCGCGCGGGTCAACGCCATGTGTTCCCAGGTCCACGCGGAGTCTTCGAAATATTGGATATAGCTATCGAGCCGGGCCGCGGCGGGGCCCTTGTTGCCGGATGGCCGCAGCCGGGTGTCCACGTCGTAGAGACGTCCTTCGCCGGTCAGCGCCTCGATTGCCCCTGCGATTCGCTGGCACAGGCGCAGATAGTAGACGCTGGCCGCCAGCGGCCGCTCGCCGTTCGACTGGTCGATCGTGTCTGGCACGTCGTAGACGAACACCAGGTCGAGATCGGATTCCGGCATGAGCTCGCGCCCGCCGAGTTTGCCCAGGGCGATCGCCGCAATGCCGCCGTCCGGCACGTCGCCGTGCCGTCCGGATTCGGAGAATTCCTTGAGAACGTGGGGCCATAGGCCACGCAGAACGGATTCCGCGATGTCCGAAAGAATAGGACCGGTCGCGTGGCCGTCGGTCATGCCGCGCAGGATCTGGACGCCGACCTGGAATTTCTTGTCGTTGGTCCAGCGCCGAGAAATTTCCAGCACATCCTGAAAATCGTCGGCCTGCGCCAGCGTCTCCGCAAGTTCCGCCTGCATTTCCTCCGCGTCGCCCGGCGGTTGGTAGAATTCGTGCGCCAGGACATGGTCGAGCAAGCGGGGATTGCGGCTGAGCCACTCGGCCAATCGCGGCGCGTCGCCCATGATTTCAGCCACAAGGTCGAGCAGCTGCGGTTGCGTGTAGAACAAGGAAAACAGTTGCACGCCCGCGGGCAGCCCCGCGAGGAAGGCGTCGAACCGGGCAAACGCGCTGTCGGGTTCGGTCCGCGTCGCGAAGGCTTTGAGCAAGCGCGGCATGAACTCCGTGAGCAATTCGCGCGAGCGGACGCTCCGGGTCGCGCGGTAGCGGCCATGGTGCCAATTGCGAATGAGCGATGAAATGGATCCGCCGTCGCGGAAACCCATCGTTTCCAGGGTTTGGACGGTCTCGGGGTGATTTTCCGAGCCGGTAAACACCAGCGTGCCTTCGCCTCCCAGATCGGCGGCGTCCTCGAACAGTTCCGCATAGTTTTTCTCGACCAGCGCAAGCGTTGCGAGCAGTTCGTCCCGGAATGCCTCCACATCGGGATAGCCCATGAAGGTCGCGATTGCGGCGACCTGCGCATCGTTCTTGGGGATTTCATGGGTCTGATGATCGTCGACCATTTGCAGCCGATGCTCGAGCCGCCGCAGGTAGCGGTAGGCATGGGCCATGGCGTCGGCGGTTTCCGGTTTGACCCGACCATGTTCGGCCAGTTGCTCCAGGGTTTCGCACAGCGGTTTCGTGCGCAGCGCGGGATACCGGCCGCCCCAGATCAACTGCTGCGTTTGGGCAAAGAACTCCACCTCGCGGATGCCGCCCCGTCCGAGTTTGATGTTATGACCGTTCACCGCGATCTCGGCGCCGCCGCGATAGGCGGTAATCTGGCGTTTGATCGAGTGGATGTCCTGGATCGCGGCGAAATCGAGAAATTTGCGCCAAATGAAGGGACGCAGATTGCGCAGGAACGCCTCGCCGAGGCCGATATCCCCGGCCGACGCTCGGGCGCGGATCATCGCGGCGCGTTCCCAATTCTGGCCGACGCTTTCGTAATAGACTTCCGCGGCGTGAACAGGAATGGCCAGCGGCGTTGCGCCGGGATCGGGCCGCAGGCGCAAATCGGTGCGAAACACATAGCCGTCCGCGGTCCGCTCATCCATGATGCGCATCAGCATCCGCGTGGCGCGCACCAATTGCTGAGAAAGCGTGTCGGAATCCCGCGGCTGCAGCTTTTCCGGCTCATAGAGCACCATGATGTCTATGTCGCTGGAATAATTCAGTTCTCGCGCGCCGAGTTTGCCGAGGGCGAGGACAACCAGCCCTGCCTCCGCTTCAGGCGTATCGCCGTCGGGCAGCGCGATGACGCCGTCATCCGCCAATCGGCGCAACAGGTGGCGCAAGGCCAGGTTCAGCGCCAAATCGGCATAGTCGCTCAACGAGTGGGTTACCGATTCGAGGGGCCATAAACCGGCGATATCGGCAATCGCGATCAACAGGGCGATCTTCGATTTTCCGCGGCGGAGACCGGACATCAGGCGTTCGACCGAGCGTTCTTCGCCCAATTCGGCCTCGAGCCCCGTTATTGTGGCGCTGAGTGCGGTGTCGGGGCCTTCCTCGAACAATTGCAACGCGAAGGGCGCTTCCCGCAGCAAGAGATTGGTGAGATAGGGGCTGTTGCCGAATATGGCGTCAAGCAGTGCCGCGCCGGTCGGATTGTCGGAAACTGCATCCACACCGTTGATTTCGTTTGATAAAGCGCGCCAGCGATCGCGGCCGATCGATGCGCGTTCGGCATCGGCGGGCGGCGGCAGGCGGTCGATATCAAGTTCATTCAGCACGGCAACCCGCGTGTTAGCAAAATCGTAGGATTAATGGCTAATAACACTATATATGGTGACTAGTCCAAGCGGAGCGGGGGACCCGTTGCGACATTTCTTCGTGCGGCTGGCGCAGGTGCTGGTCAGCCTATCCGTAGGGCTTGCGATTCTGGCAAGTTTGGCGGCTTGGCGGCTATCGCAAGGGCCGATTTCCCTGAATTTCATGAACCCGGTGCTGGAGCGATCCTTCGCCGCAGAAGACCTGTCATTTACCGTCGACGTCGACGACACCGTCATGATTTGGGGCGGCTGGCGCAGGATGATCGACCTGCGGGCCCAAAACATCCGAATCCTGGCGCGGGACGGAAAACTTCTGGCGTCCTTGCCGGAGGTATCCGTCGGTCTTTCTATTCCCGCATTGGCCCATTTTGAGCTGGCGATCTCCCGATTGGAGATTCTCGGTCTCGCCGTCGACATAGAGCGCGCGGCGGACGGCAAGTTGACCTTCCAGGTACCCGATGCTGCCGTCGCAAAACCGGCGACGATGGGAAAACGCATGCTGGACGCGCTTGTCAAACCCATTCGGGACGGCGATGGCGCATTTCGATACCTTCGCCAATTTTCACTCCTCGACGGCAAATTCAAATTGGCCGACCGGAAACAGGATTATGTCTTCGATCTCACGCATATCGATATTGTGGCGGCCTTCCGGCGCGAAGGAATCCTGTCTTCGGTGTCGCTGAGCCTTGACGATGGCGGTAAGCGGACGAACCTGGACAGCTGGTTGCTGTTCGACCGCGAGAGCGGCAACGTCTCCGGGCGGTCGGAATTCAAGGAACTGTCGCCTACGTTGATCGGCCGCGTGATTCCCGATCTGAAGCGCTATTCGAATGTCGACGTCCCGGTTACGGGCAACGCCGAGTACGAATTCGGGCCGAAATGGACGATTCGGAATGTCCACTTCGACATGCGCAGCCGAATTGGCGCGGTCACTCTCGCAATGGTCTATCCCGCGGAGGGCGAGGGCGTGGTTGCCCAATTCGACGTCCGTAACCTGCAAGCGGCGCCCTTGGCGAACGCCGCGCCGATGTTGGTCGGGTTCGCCGGATTGGATGTCCCTGTCAGCGGGCGGATCATCGGCAAGATCCTGGACGGCAATCGATTCGAGTTGGACGAAATCGACATTACCACGGGGTCGGGGAAGCTCGATTTTCCCGGTGTCACGCCGCAACCGTTACCGGTCAATACAGTCGCCTTACAGGCCAAATTTTCGGACAACATGACATCGGCACTGATCAAGAAGGCCGCGATAGATTTTGGCGGTCCGTCATTGTCGGCGACCGGCGCCGTTCAGTTGGATGGGGGGGCCTATCGCATTCGTGCCGATGCCGTTGCGACCAGGATCCCGATGTCGACGCTCGACCAATACTGGCCGACGGCGCTCGGGAAGCCGGCCCGAAAATGGGTGACGGGTAATCTCGCAAAGGGCGAGGTGACGGAGGCGAAAGCCAGCATGGCGCTCGAAATTCCGGCGAATAATGCCGCGGCGGTCCGTGTCGACTCGCTGACCGGTACGCTGCAGTTTCAGGGGCTCGATGTCGACTATTGGGCGCCGTTGCCGCGGTTCACCGGGGTCGGGGGTACCGCGCGTTTCGACAAGGGGCGGTTGCGGCTCGCGCTTACCAGCGGGCGTCTGCGCGACGTGGCGTTGGAGCAATCGGTGGTCGACATTTCGGGGCTCGATCGGAAGGAAAAGCGGATTGCCATCGACCTTGTCGTACGCGGCGCGTTGCAAACCGTGATGGAAGTGCTGCATCACAAGGCCCTGCCGCTTTCCGCCGATCTCGGCGTTGCGCCCAAGGCGGTCTCGGGCAATGCGGTCATTCGCACGAATTTGCGGTTCCCCCTGATCGCGGATCTCACGTCGAAGCGGGTGAATGTGGATGTATCGGCGACGCTGCGCGAGGTCGCTCTGGCGCCTGGACCCTATGGTATGAATTTCAGCCATGGCGATCTCAATATTCGGGTCGATAATTCCGGGCTGACGGCCGGTGGCGTGGCGCGGTTGTCCGCCACGCCGGTGACACTCTATTGGCGCGAGAACTTCAAGGCGGACGCGCCGTTTCGGCGTCGTGTCGTCGTATCCGGGCGTGTGCCCGAACTGAGCCGGCCCGGGTTCGGCCTGCCGGATATTCCGCCGGCGTCGGGTCCGGCCGATGTCAGCCTCACGCTGACCGGGTCTCGCGAGAATGACATCTCGGTGTCGGCAAAGATCGCACTGGAGGACACGCGGATCTCGATTCCCGGAATTGGCTGGGAAAAGGCGCCGGGCGATCCCGGATGGGCGACCATGTCGATTACGTCGGATGCGGCGGGTAAATTCGCGGTGGAGCGGTTCGACCTCGAAGCGGGCAAGACGAAATTTTCCGGCACCGCGTATCGCAGCCAATTGGACGAGGATATTTGGCGGGTCGATATCAGTCAGTTTCGGAATGGCGCGAGCGACCTCACCGGCAGAATCGATTTCACGCCCGACGGTCGATTGCTGATTGCCGTTTCCGGGAAACGATTCGATCTGGAACCGGTATTTCGGGACGAAGCGCCATCATCGTCGTCATCGCGCCGGGGGCGTGGACGCGCGCGCGCGATTCGGCTCGATGCGCATTTCGATGAGGTGGTCTGGGGCGATCGCCGCCAATTGAAGCATGCGAACATTCTGGCCGTTCACGATGGCGCCGCGATGCGAGGCCTGGTGGTCGATGGAACCATGAGCGCTCAAGGGCGGCTGGAATTGAAATATCTGCCGGCCGATGCGGGACAAGTCCTGTATGTCACGGTGGACGATTTTGGAACGCTGACCAGGTCGGTCTACGACGGCGCCGGCATATCCGGCGGGACGATGGTCATTCGCGGGACGCAAAGCGAGCCGGACGAGCCGATGAAGGGAAGCTTCGCCGTCAATCGGTTCACCCTCAGCAAGGCGCCGATGCTTGCGCGCGTGCTGCAGGTCGCGTCCCTGACCGATATTGTGCAAGCGCTCTCCCGGAAGGGCATCAATTTCGAAGAATTCGAGGGCGGATTTTCATATCAGGACCAGCGTCTGACGCTCACCAAGGTGCATGCCCATGGCGGATCGATCGGGATCACCGCAAGCGGTGTGATCGATCTTGGTGAAGATCAGGCGCGGCTTGGCGGCACGCTCGTTCCGGCGTCGACGATCAATCGCGTACTGAGCAAGGTGCCCGTGCTCGGACCTTTGGTGACGGGCGGCAAGAATGAAGCATTGTTTGCCGCCAATTATCGTGTGTCCGGACCCTTGGACGACCCGAAGGTCACGGTAAATCCGCTCTCCGCCCTGGCGCCGGGATTGCTGCGAAAATTGTTCGATATTGCGCCGGATGACGGCAGGACGCGGACGAACGATAGAGCCCCGAGCAACGAATGATTGCCGGTTCGATCAGGTCGGGCGGACAAGGGCATGCCGCTTGCGGCCCGCCGATAGCTTGATAAGCCCCTGATCGTTTACGTCCGATAGTGAAATCGCCGCCATTTCGTCGTCGATCCGTTCGTCGTTGAGGCGCGCGCCGCCGCCCTTGATCAGCCGTCGCGCCTCGCCGTTGCTCTTGGTCAGACCCGCGCGCGTCATCAAGACGAAGGCGGCCATGCCGGTTTCCAGCTCGCCGCGCGTCACGTCGACCGTGGGAAGATCGTCGCCGGCGCCCCCGTCGACAAAAGTCTTCCGCGCGGTATCGGCGGCCGCCTCGGCGGCTTTCGCACCGTGGCAAAGCGTCGTCGCGGCATTCGCCAGGACGATTTTGGCGTCATTCAGCTCGGCGCCCTCGAGCTTTTCGTGGCGGGTGATTTCCTCCAATGGCAGATCGGTGAACAATCTGAGGAAGCGTCCGACATCGGCATCCTCGGTATTGCGCCAATACTGCCAGTAGTCATAGGGGGATAGCAGATCTGCATTGAGCCACACCGCGCCGCTCGCCGTCTTGCCCATCTTCGCGCCGCTCGCCGTGGTCAGCAGCGGCGACGTGAGACCGAAGAGCTCGAGGTCGGCCGATCGCCGGCCCAATTCCACGCCGTTGATGATGTTGCCCCATTGGTCCGAGCCGCCCATCTGCAGCACGCAGTCGTGGCGGCGGCCCAGTTCGACGAAATCATAGGCCTGCAGGACCATGTAGTTGAATTCGAGGAAGCTCAACGGCTGCTGCCGGTCGAGACGCAGCTTGACGGAGTCGAAACCGAGCATCCGATTGACCGAGAAATGCCGTCCATAGTCACGCAGGAACGGGATGTATCCAAGCTTGTCCAGCCAGTCCGCGTTGTTGACCATGATCGCGTCGGTCGGACCGTCGCCGAAGGTTATGAATTTCTCGAAGACCCCCTTGATGCCGTCGATATTCGCCTGAATCGCTTCGTCGGAGAGGAGTTGCCGTTGGTCGTCCTTGCCCGACGGGTCACCGACCTTGGTGGTGCCGCCGCCCATCAAGACGATCGGACGATGGCCGGTCCGCTGGAGCAGGCGCAGCAGCATGATCGGCACGAGGCTTCCCGCATGCAGCGAATTCGCGGTGGCGTCGAAGCCGATATAGGCGCTGATCGGCCCGCCCGCGGCGCGACCGTCAAGCGCTTCCAGATCGGTACATTGATGAAGGAAACCGCGTTCGGTGACGGCCGTGATAAAATCTGAACGATGGGTCGTCATCGGGACCGGCTAACTGGGTTGCGTCGGGGGCGGACCGTTTAACATACTCGCATCGGCCGAACAATGACATCCGATGACACCGGGTCCTCCCGGGTTTCGGTTGGACTAACGGTGTCCCGGTCGACGGGGCCGGTCGGGCGTGAGACGGTGCGCCACGCCGGCGCCTACGGCCTTACGGCGTCGCGGCGGCGTCGCTCTTGGGCGCCAGTGCCGTATCGAGATAGGCGGTTACCTCGGCCTCCATCTCCGCCATCTTGTCGACGAAGAAATGGTTCGCATCCGGTATCGTTGCGTGATCGATGGCGATGCCCCGTTGCTGGCGAAGCTTCTCGACCAGTTTCGCGACCGAGTCCGGCGGCACGATATCGTCGGCGGAGCCGGTGACCATCAACCCCGATGCGGGACAGGGCGCCAGGAAGGTGAAATCGTACATATTGGCCGGCGGTGCGATCGAAATGAAACCGTCGATTTCCGGCCGGCGCATGAGCAATTGCATGCCGATCCAGGCGCCGAAGGAATAGCCGCCAATCCAGCACCCGGCGGCATTCTCGTTATAGCTCTGCATCCAGTCGAGCGCGCTCGCCGCATCGGACAGCTCGCCTTCGCCGCGGGCGAAGACGCCCTGCGACTTGCCGACACCGCGGAAATTGAACCGGAGGCAGGAATACCCCCGCCGCACGAAGTTCTGATACAGGGTGTAAACCACCTTGTTGTTCATCGTGCCGCCGTGCTGCGGATGGGGATGAAGAAAAAGCGCAATTGGGGCGTTCGGTTTCTTCGAATGGTGATAGCGGCCTTCGAGGCGGCCTTCCGGGCCGTTGATGATAACTTCGGGCATGTGTGGTTTACCGATTCCTTCCAGGTCGTTTTGGGGCGCGCCGGACGGCGCCTAAACCCCTAACACCATATGGGTGTTCATGATCCAAGCATTGTAAGTATGGTTATCTTTCTCTCCATATACTTGACCAAATTGCTTGGGCATTTTATATCACTGCAGATAAATTGACTGTGTCGCACCCACTGTATGATCCCGGCGGGACGAGTGTTTCCTCCGCGGAGGCCTACTAAACCCTTATTTGGCTCGAAAATAAAGATTAGGTGGCATTTGCGATGTTCAAGATGGTCGGCGAAGAAATTGATGCGTTGATGCGTCGCGACCCCGCGGCGCGGTCTCCGCTGGAAGTGGTGCTCTGTTATGCGGGATTCCATGCCATTATCATGCATCGCATCGCCCATGGCGCCTGGACCTCGGGCTGGCGGTTGTTAGCCCGGCTGATATCGCAATTCAACCGGTTTCTCACCGGCATAGAAATTCATCCGGGCGCGCGTATCGGAAAACGCTTTTTTATCGATCACGGCATGGGTGTCGTTATCGGCGAAACCGCCGAGATCGGCGACGATGTAACGCTATATCACGGCGTTACCTTGGGCGACGTCGCGCCCTCGGTGGATTCCGACAGTCAGCGCGAACAGAAGCGCCACCCGACCCTGGGCGACCATGTGATCGTCGGTTCGGGTGCGCAGATCCTGGGTCCGATCGCTGTCGGCGCCGACGCGCGGGTGGGGGCCAATGCGGTGGTGACGAAGGACGTGCCGGAAGGCGTGACGGTGGTTGGCATTCCCGCCCGTGTCGTCGCGTCGCGTGCGAAGGTCGATCGGGATTTGTTTTCGCCCTATGGCACGCCGCTCGGCGATCTGCCGGATCCGGTGGCCCGCGCGATGGACGGGCTGATGGAACAAATGACGCTCTTGCAATCCCGGATAGACCGGCTGGAAGCCGAAAAGGCAAGCAGCTCGACGGAAGTGCGTCCGGGCGAATTCGAGCCGGACGACGCGGCGGCGGTTACGCCGAAGGCCGGATCGAATTGATGGAAAACCGTTATTGTCGGCAGGATAGGGGCCGGGTGGCGTTAACAGAGGGAGATTTACGGTGCGGCTGAGCACGAAGGGGCGATACGCAGTCATGGCGATGGTCGAATTGGCGAAAAATGGCGGTACCATGCCGGTGGCCTTGTCGGAGATCGCGGAGCGGCAGGAAATTTCCCTCTCCTATCTCGAACAGTTGTTCGGCAAGCTGCGCCGCGCCGCCCTGGTCCAAAGCGTCCGGGGGCCCGGCGGCGGCTATCGCCTGGCGCTCGCCGCGGCGGAGACGCGCATTTCGGATATTATTCTGGCGGTCGACGAACCGATCCGCGCCACGCGCTGCCTGCCCGGCTCGGCGGTCGGGTGCACCGGCAGCAAGGCGCGCTGCCTCACCCACGATCTATGGGAAGAACTCGGCAATCTGATCCATATTTATTTCAGCTCGATTACGCTCGCCGATGTGATCGACCGGCGCGTCCTGGGGATGAGCGGCGCCCTGTACCGGGGCCGCGAGGCCGCGGTGGCCGAATAGCTGCGCGCAGCCGCCCGGGTCCCCTTGTAATGTCCTATCTCGATTTCAATGCCACCGCGCCGATGCCGGAGTGCGTCTCCGATGCGGTCTTGGCGGCGATGCGCCAGACCGGAAATCCATCCTCGGTTCATGAATATGGCCGCCGCGCCCGGGCGCTGGTCGAGCGCGGGCGGGCCGATGTGGCACGTCTGGTGGGCGTGGCCCCGCAACAAGTGGTTTTCACCAGCGGCGCGACGGAAGCGAATATCCTGGCGCTGCGCGGGTGCGGCCGCACGCGGGTCCTGGTCTCGGCGATCGAGCATGAGTCGGTTCTCACGGCGACCGCCGATCCGGAGAACATTCCGGTGGACGTTGCCGGGCGGATCGACCTGGATGCGCTGGAGCGCCTGCTTTCGAAAGAGACGGCGCCGGCCATTGTGTCGGTGATGCTGGCCAATAACGAGACTGGCGTCGTTCAGCCGGTTGCCGAGGTTGCCGCGCTGGCCCGTGCGGCGGGCGCGCTGGTTCATTGCGACGCCGTTCAGTCGCCGGGACGCATCCCGGTCGACTTTCCGGCGCTCGATGTCGATTTTATGAGCCTGTCGGCGCACAAGCTGGGCGGCCCGAAGGGCGTCGGTGCGTTGATCACGCGCCGGGACCCGCCGCTGCAGGCGGTGCAGCGGGGCGGCGGCCAGGAGCGCGGAATGCGCGGCGGCACAGAAAACCTGCCGGGCATCGCCGGGTTCGGCGCGGCGGCGCGCTGGGCTCTTGAGAGCCTCGATCGGGCCGGCGCGGTGGAGGCCTTGCGGGACGAGATGGAGCGCCGCTTGCGCGACGCCCTGCCGGAGGCGCGGATTTTCGGCTTCGATGCACCGCGCCTCGGCAACACCAGTTGTCTCGGGCTGGCGGGCCTGCCGGCCGAGACCCAGGTGATGGCGCTCGATCTGGCGGGCGTCGCGGTCGGCGCCGGTTCGGCGTGTTCCTCCGGGAAGGTGAAGCCGAGCCATGTGCTGGAATCGATGGGCGCGGATGCGTCCTTGGCGGGCTCGGCCATCCGGGTCAGCCTGGGGCCGAGCACGACCGAGGCGGAGATCGACCGGTTCCTCGACGCCTGGATCGATTTGGCGCAGCGCGCGCGGCGTAACGCGGCATGACGATGACGAAAGACCCCAGCGATATGACGCAGCCGAAACCAATGCCGATCTACCTCGATTATCACGCCACGACTCCGGTCGACGAGCGGGTCCTGGCGGCGATGCTGCCGTGGTTCAGCGAGCGCTTCGGCAATCCGCATTCGCGCGACCACCGGCACGGCTGGGAGGCCGAGGAAGCGGTCGAGGCGGCGCGCGCTCAGGTGGCGGCCGCGATCGGCGCGCAGGCGCGGGAGATCGTCTTTACCTCGGGCGCCACGGAATCCAATAATCTGGCCATCAAGGGCTGTGCGCGCGCGGTGCGGGCGGAGCGGCCGCATATCGTCACCTGCGTCACCGAGCATAAATGCGTGCTCGAGAGTTGCCGGCGGCTGGAAGGCGAGGGGATCGAGGTCACCTATCTGCCGGTTCGCCGCGACGGGTCGATCGATCTCGCCGCGCTGGAAGACGCGGTGACGGAGCGGACCGCGCTGGTGTCGATCATGGCGGTCAATAACGAGATCGGCGTGATCCATCCGATGGCGAAGATCGGCCGCATTTGCCGCGCGAAGGGAGCCCGGCTGCACACCGACGCGGCCCAGGCGGTCGGCAAGATCCCGCTCGACGTCAAGGCGATGAATATCGACCTGCTCAGCATCAGCGGGCACAAGGTCTACGGGCCGAAGGGAATTGGCGCGTTGTACATCCGCCGCCGCCCGCGGGTGCTGTTGGAGCCGCTGTTGGACGGCGGCGGGCAGCAGCGGGGCATCCGCGTCGGCACGATCCCGACGCCGCTGGCGGTCGGGTTGGGCGAGGCCTGTGCGATCGCGCAGCAAGCGATGGCGGAGGAGGCGCCGCGCCTGGCCGCGCTGCGGGACCTTTTCCTCGCCCGGTTGATGGACGCCGTGCCCGATACCCATGTGCATGGCGGCATGGAGCACCGGGTCGCGGGCAATCTCAACGTGTCCTTCCCCGATGTGGACGGCCAGGATCTGATGATGCGTCTCGGCTCGATTTCCGTCTCCACGGGTTCGGCCTGCACCTCGGCGACGGTGGAGCCGTCGCATGTGTTGCAGGCGCTCGGCGTCGACGCCCGCCTGCTGCACAATTCTATCCGGATCGGGCTGGGCCGATACACCACCGAGGCGGAAATCGATATCGCCAGCGGCGAGCTGGCCAATGCGGTGCGGAGCCTGCGCGCCTCGACCCAGGTCTACGAGCGCGCTTGATCCCATGCCGAGTGTGATTTTCATCGGACCCGACGGCAACCGCAAGGAAGTGGACGCGCCGGCTGGATTCAGCCTGCTCGATATTGCCCATCGCAACGACATCGATATCGAAGGGGCGTGCGAGGGCCAGATGGCGTGTTCGACCTGTCACGTGGTGGTCGAGCCCGAATGGTTCGCCCGCCTGGAGCCGCCCAGCGAAGAGGAAGAAGACATGCTCGACCTCGCCTTCGGCCTGACCCGCACGTCGCGCCTGGGCTGTCAGGTGGTGATGACCGAGGCGCTCGACGGACTCACCGTGCGGCTGCCGGAATCGACGCGCAACCTCCTGCTGGAAGGCTAGGCCATGGCGGGTCTGTTCGATCGGCTCAAGGAAGCCTGCGCGCCGGAGTGGGAGGCCTATATCCGGCACGATTTCGTGCGTCGGCTCGGGGCGGGGACGTTGCCCGAGGCCGCCTTTCGTCACTACCTGCAGCAGGACTACCTGTTCCTGATCCATTTCGCCCGCGCTTACGCCCTGGCGGGCTACAAGGCCGACACGCTGGAGGACATGCGGGCGGCGGCGGCAACCTTTTCGGCGTTAGTCGATACGGAAATGTCGCTGCATGTGCAGTATTGCGCGGGCTGGGGGCTGGGCGAAGCGGACATGGAGGCGCTGCCGGAAGACCTGCCGACCGTCGCCTATACCCGTTTCGTGCTGGATCGCGGCGTGGCCGGCGACCTGCTCGATCTTCAGGTCGCGCTCGCGCCCTGCGTCGTCGGCTATGCGGAAGTCGGGCGGTGGCTGGCGGACGATCCCGCGACCAAACGCGCCGGCAACCCGTTTGGCGATTGGATCGACATGTATGCGGGCGCGGACTACCAGCGGGTGGCGCAGGGCGCCATCGGGATGCTGGACCGTTTGATGGCACGGCGCGGCGGCGACGGCCGTCTGGCCGGGCTGACCGAAACCTTCCGGCAGGCGACGCGGCTCGAAGCCGCGGTTTGGCAGATGGGCC
>JBFFGE010000005.1:0-47681 GCA_041557595.1 Alphaproteobacteria bacterium | reverse complement strand
GCTGCTCAAAATCTTTCTAGCCCGCGGCGGCGGCATTGCCGCCATGGGCGAGATAGTCGAGCGCCGCCGAAACACCCTTCTTCTGGTGCGGCACGCCGGCGAGCCCCAGCCCCATCTCGACGCCGCACAGGGTGCCGGCCAGCATCAGCTCGTTGAAGTCGCCCAAATGGCCGATGCGGAACACCTTGCCCGCGACCTTGCCGAGCCCGTTGCCGAGCGACATGTCGAAATTCTCAAGCACGACCTTGCGAAATGCGTCCGCGTCATGGCCATCCGGCAGCAACACGGCGGTGAGCGCGCCTGAATATTCGCGCTCGTCCCGGCACAGGATTTCCAAATCCCAACCCCGCACGGCACGTCGGGTCGCTTCGGCGAAACGCGCATGCCGCGCGTACACGTTGTCCAGCCCCTCTTCCATCAGCATGGCGATGGCTTCGCGCAGGCCGAACAACAGATTGGTGGCCGGGGTGTACGGAAAATATCCGGTCGCGTTGGGTCCGCGCATGGCGTCCCAGGACCAATAGGATTTGGCGAGCGTCGAGCCGGCTTCCGCCTTCGCCGCCTTCGCGCTGACCGCGTTGAAGCTCAGACCCGGCGGCAGCATCAAGCCCTTTTGCGACCCGCCGACCGACACATCGATCCCCCATTCGTCATGCCGGTAGTCGATCGACCCGAGCGACGAAATCGTATCGACCATCAACAGAGCCGGATGCTTCGCCCGATCGATGGCCGCGCGCACCGCATCGACACGGGTCGTGCAGCCCGTCGAGGTTTCGTTGTGAACGACGCACACCGCCTTGATGTCATGGGCGCTGTCTTCGGCAAGCCGCGCCTCGATCGCTTCCGGATCCGCGCCGTGCCGCCAATCCCCGGCGATAAATTCGGGCTGCAGCCCGAGACGCAAGGCAAGCTCGTTCCACAGGGTAGCGAACTGGCCGGTTTCGTACATCAAGACGCGGTCGCCGGGCGAAAGCGTGTTCACCAATGCGGCCTCCCACGCCCCTGTGCCCGAGGACGGAAAGATAAAGACCTCTTGGCCGGTCTTGAAAATCCCCTTCATGCCTTCCAGCACCTCACCGCCAAGCCGGCCGAATTCCGGGCCGCGATGGTCGATGGTGGCGTTATCGATCGCCCGCAACACCCGATCCGGCACATTGGTCGGGCCGGGTATCTGCAGGAAATGCCTGCCGCTTCTGAAAGCCATGATTCACCTCGTTGTTTTGCATGCAATTTATACGAAAAAACATATCCCGGTTCAAAGGCTAAATTAAGCTCTGATTTTGCGTCATTTATCGCGAAACACCCGCAATAGAAATTTGCATTTTGCATGCAAAACGGTATTTTGTAGCCGCAGGCAGAGGTGAAATTCACTCCGGAGATGTGATGGCAACCCGTCCGACCCTAGGCGACAGCGCGCTCGCCGAAGATTTGCGCCGCGAGATCGAGGGCGAGGTTCTGTTCGACCCGTTCAGCCGCGGCCGCTACAGCACCGACGCCTCGCACTATCAGATCGAACCGGTCGGCGTCGTCGTCGCCCGCAACACCGAAGACGTCTCGCGGGCCATTCAAATTGCCCAAGACCATGGCGTCCCCGTGCTGCCGCGGGGCGGCGGCACCTCGCAATGCGGCCAAACCGTGGGCGAGGCCCTGGTGGTCGACGTCAGCAAGCATCTCGACCAAATCCTCGACTTCGATCCGGACAATGAGACGATTTCGGTCGAGCCCGGCATCGCGCTGGACCAGCTCAACGGCTTTCTCAACCGTCAGGGCTACATGTTTATGGTCGACGTATCGACCTCGAGCCGGGCCACGATCGGCGGTATGACGGGCAACAACAGCTGCGGCGCCCGCTCGATCCGCTACGGGACGATGCGCGACAATGTTCGCGCGATCGACGCGGTCATGGCCGATGGCCGCGCCTACCGCTTCGGCGAATTGCCCGCCGATTTGAACGAGGGCGAATTGCCGCCGGGGTATCGGCGGCTGGCGGCGCAGCTCACCGCCCTCGGCGAGCGCGAAGCGGCGGAAATCCGCGAGCGCTTCCCGCCGCTGATGCGCCGCGTCGGCGGATACAACATCGATGCGCTGGTGCCCGGCATGTCGAACCGGCCCGGCAGCGAAAAGGTCAACCTCGCGCATCTCCTCGTCGGATCGGAGGGTACGCTCGGATTTTCGACCAGGATCGACCTCGCGCTGCACCGGTTGCCCGCCCACAAAGTCTTGGGAATTTGTCACTTCCCCACTTTCTACAAGGCGATGGAATCGACCCAGGAGATCGTCAAGCTGGCGCCGACCGCCGTCGAACTGGTCGACCGGACGATGATGGATCTGGCGCGCGATATCCCAATGTTCCGACGTACCATCGAGAAATTCGTCGTCGGCGCGCCGGATGCGCTGCTGCTGGTCGAGTTTGCAGGCGAGGACGCAGCCGAACAATTGCGGAAACTCGATCAGCTCGAAGAGCTGCTCGGCGACCTCGGCTTTCCCAGGGCGGTTGTCAAGGCGACCGACCCGGCCGATCAACGGGAATTCTGGGAGGTCCGCAAATCGGGCCTCAACATCATGATGTCGATGAAGGGCGACGGAAAACCGATCTCGTTCATCGAGGATTGCGCGGTGCCGCTGGAAGATCTCGCCGAATACACCGACCGGCTGACGCGCGTGTTCGAGAAGCATGGCACCAAGGGCACCTGGTATGCCCACGCCTCGGTCGGCTGCCTGCATGTGCGCCCGGTGGTCAATCTGAAGGAAGAGGATGGCGCGAAAAAAATGCGCGCGATCGCCGAGGAGGCGTTCGCGATGGTGCGTGAGTACAAGGGCTCGCATTCCGGCGAACACGGCGACGGTCTCGTGCGGTCGGAATTCCACGAGGCGATGTTCGGCACGCGCATGGTCCGCAATTTCGAGGAAGTGAAAGACTTGCTCGACCCGGACGGGTTGTTCAATCCCGGCAAGATCGTCCGGCCGCCCCGGATGGACGATCGCACGCTGTTCCGGTTCAAGCCGGGCTATACGGTGCGTCAGATGGACACCGCGCTCGACTGGTCCGACTGGGGCGGCTTCGGCGGCGCGGTGGAGATGTGCAACAACAACGGGGCGTGCCGAAAGTTCGACGCCAATGTGATGTGCCCGTCCTTTCGCGCGACACAGGATGAAATGCACCTCACGCGCGGCCGCGCCAACACGCTGCGCCTCGCCCTGTCCGGACAGCTCGGCGAAGACGCCCTCACCTCGGACGCCATGTATGAGACCATGCAACTCTGCGTTGGCTGCAAGGGCTGCAAACGGGAATGCCCCACGGGCGTCGACATGGCGCGGATGAAGGTCGAATTCCTATATCAGTACAACAAGCGCCACGGCCTCTCCCTGCACGACCGGCTGGTCGGCTATTTACCGCGTTACGCGCCGATGGCGGCCCGGTTCAGCGCGCTCGCAAATTTGCGCGACCGCGTGCCGGGCTTGGCGTGGCTCTCGGAAAAACTCACCGGATTCAGCGCCCGGCGGCGCCTTCCCGTCTGGCATCGCGACCCCTTTCTGCCGACGGAATCGGAAACCGGCGACCCGGGCGGACGCGACGTCGTCTTCCTCGCCGATACCTTCAACCGATATTTCGAGCCGGAAAACGCCCGGGCGGCGCTCAAGGTCCTGAAAGCGGCCGGATACAGAATCCACCTGCCCCGCGCCGAGGACGGCGACCGGCCGCTTTGCTGTGGCCGGACATTCCTGTCGGCCGGCCTGGTCGATGAAGCGAAACTAGAAGCGCGCCGCATGCTCGCCACCCTCAAACCGTTCGTCGAAAACGGCGTGCCGGTCATTGGGCTGGAGCCCTCCTGCCTGTTCACCCTGCGCGACGAATTCGCGGCCATGCTGCCGGGCGCGGCGACGGACGCACTGGCTGACTCCGCGGTTTTGTTCGAGGAGTTCCTGAGTGCAGAGTCGGAAGACGGCCGGCTGACGCTGCCGCTCCAACAGCTCAAGGAGAAACGCGCGCTGCTGCACGGCCATTGCCACCAGAAGGCGTTTGCCGCCATGGACGCGGTCGAGACCACATTGCGGCTGGTGCCCGGCCTCGATGTCGAGCGTATCCCGTCGAGTTGTTGCGGCATGGCCGGCGCCTTCGGCTACGGCGCGGACACCTATGACGTGTCGATGACGATGGCCGAATTGTCTCTCTTACCCGCGGTGCGGGATGCGGCCGAGGACACATTGCTTGTGGCGGACGGGACGAGCTGCCGCCACCAGATTGCCGATGGATCCGACCGGCATGCGGTGCATGTCGCCCGCGTGCTCGAACGGGCCCTGCCGTAAGGATCCCGGACGATGCCGGACGCGGATCGCGACAACACTCACCGGCCCGAACGGCCCCGCTACGGGGACGTCGTATCCGGCATCCGCGATCTGATCATCGAAGGCGAATTGGCGCCCGGCAGCCGCGTGCCCGAGCGCGTCCTCTGCGAAAAATTCGGCGTGTCGCGAACCCCGCTGCGCGAAGCCCTCAAAGTCTTGGCGTCCGAGGGCCTGATCGACCTGCTGCCCAACCGGGGCGCCCGCATTGTCGACCTCACCGAAGACGACATCGAGGAAATGTTTCAGGTGATGGGCGCGCTCGAAAGCCTCGCCGGCGAGTTGGCGGCGCGCAAGATCACGGAAGAAGATTTGGCCGAATTGCGCGCGCTGCATTATCAAATGGCGCTGCATTTTACGCGCGGCGAACGGATGCCGTATTTCCGACTGAACCAGCAAATTCACGAAAAGATTTTCGCCACCAGCGGCAACGCAACCCTGGTCAAGGTGTATCGCGGCCTGTCGGGACGGCTGCGGCGCGCCCGCTATATCGCTAACATTTCGCGCGCGCGCTGGGCGGAAGCGGTGGAGGAACACGAACGGATCCTCGCCGCGCTGGAAAGCCGCGACGGCGCCATGCTGGGGCGAATTCTGAAGGATCACCTTCGCAAGACCTGCGAAACGGTGCGGCATGCACTGATGCCGGTCGAGGAATGAAGTTTTCCGGCGCCCCCACAGTTACCGTTCAAACCGTTTCGGTCTTGATCACCCCGTCCGAGTGAAGCCGGCGAATGGCGTCTTCGTCGTAACCGATTTCACGCAAGACTTCGTCATTGTGTTCGCCCAACAACGGCGTCGGTCGGCCCGGCGCCGGCTCGGTGTTGCCGAACTGCACGTACCGCCAGGCGACGCTCAACGCGCCTGCGCTCGGATGCTCCCGCGTCGCGACCATCCCGTTCGCCAGCGAATGGGGGTCTTCGAGAAATACCTCGCTGTCGCCCGGCTGTGCCGGCGTGCAGGCTACACCGGCCCGCTTGAGTTCCGCCAGCGTTTCTTCCAGGGCGCGCCCGGCGAAAGCGTCCGCAAGCGAATGTGCAAAATGCGTGTCGTTGGGATGTCGATCCGGCTCTGCCATGCCGGAACCGCCGTCGCCAGATCCGGCAACCGCACAAAGCGCACGCTGCGCATCGTCGCTCTCGGCAACCACATAGATCCATCCGTCGCGCAACCGGTACAATCGATGGAACGGACTCAGGCCGTATTGTTCCTTGTCGGCCAGCGGCCGCACGGGCTTTCCGGCATACTGCGAGAACCAGGCCGAGCTGAGAACGATTCCGCCGTTCAGAAGGTTGCAGTCGACGCGCTGCACGACGCCGGTGCGCTGCCGCGCGAAGAGCGCGAGGATCGTGCCGAGTGTGCCCATTGCGCCGGTGGTGTAGTCGGTCGGAGCGAGCTGCGCGGGAAATACCGGGGGATTGTCGGGTCCGCCCTGCGCCCGTTCCAATCCCATCAACGCCTGCGCCAGGGGATCGATGCCGGGCCGGTGCGCGTACGGGCCGGTCCAGCCGTATCCGGTGAGATGGGTTTCGATCAGCCGCGGATTGACCGCAGTCCCGATGCCCATGCGCTCGGTCGCGTGCGGCCGTAAATTGGCGAGCAGCGCATCCGCCGAGGCGGCGATCCGCTGTACCATCTCCTTGCCCGCATCGGTTCCCGTATCGACGCTCACCGAGCGTTTGTCGAAATTGATATTGTAGAAATAGGTCCGCCCGATCGGCCGCGAAAGATCGCCCCCATGTGGCTCCAGCTTGATTACGTCGGCCCCGAGATCGGCGAGCAGCCGGGCGCCGGTCGGCCCTGCGATCAGATTGGTGATTTCGAGGACACGGATGCCGGAGAGCGGCAACGGATCCGGCATGTCCGGAAGGGAGGATTGCTGCGGCTGCGCCGCGGGATAATCTTCAGGCAGCCCGGTGCCGGCCGCGGCGGCCCGGGGACCCTGCACGCGTCCTGGCGTTTCGCTGAAGTGGATCGGCACGCCCATCTGCACGACCGGGCCGACCGCCGGGTCCTCGAGCGTCACGACCATGCCGTTATGGATCACCTGCGGATCGGCCATACCATCTTCGGTCAGCCGCGACGGCGCGAACGGTACATCGGCGGCCTCGAACGCCGCGGCCCAATCGGCATAGGGTTTGGTGCGGAGGATGCGGGTCAGCATTTCGCGCAATTCCGCGTCTTCCGCCTCGCCGGACGGACGCCCGCCATCGAATCTCGGCTCGGCTACAATATCGCCGATTCCCATCAGATCCGCGGCGATGGCAATGAAGCGCGTGTGCACGCAGCCGAGCTGCACCCAATTGCCGTCCGCGCATTCGTACACGCTGTAGAATGGCGCGCTGCCGGAAGGATGGGTTTGAAAGACATGCCGCTTCACGCGCTCGCCGGAGACCTTTGGGTGATACAACAGCGCGCCCGCCATCAAGCTGGTTTCGACGCTGCGGCCGCGGCCGGTTTGCTCGCGCGCGAGCAGGGCGGCGGCGATGCCGATATCCGCCAGGATCGCCGCGCCAGCGCTCGGCAGCGGATGCACCACATGCACCGGCGCGGGACGAAATCCGGGCATGCCGCCCAACACGCCCATGCGAGCGAGCACCAGATCGTCGATCGGCGGCTCATCCTTGAGCGCACCCTGCTTGCCATACGCCGTAATGGAGCAATGCACCAGGCGCCCATTCGTCCGCGCGAGCCAGTCGGGCCGCACCAGATCTTGACGGTCCCCGCCCGGCGCAAAATCCTCGACCAGAACATCGGCGCCCGCCACCAATCGATGGAACAGTGCCCCGGCGGTCCCAGGCGCCGGCTTCCGATCGTCGGCGACGTTCCGCGCCGCCGCATCGAAATCGAGCGCGACGCATTCCTTGCCGCGATCCCATATCACAAAACCGCCGTCGCGCATTTGTTGTTGAGCCGAATCGACAATGCGGATGACCCGGGCGCCCTGATCGCTCAGGAACATGGTCGCCAGCGCCGCCGCCGGTCCGGTTCCCAGGTCGAGAACGGTAATCCCTTCCAAAACGCATGCCATGACGCCTCATACTCCCAGGCTGGATATTGTCCGATCGCCTTGCTCCGAGGCGGTATTTTTCCACACCAACACTATACCAACGCGGCAGCATTCGAAATTGGCGGGCTTCGACATCGCCGCGCCATTTCGCGTATTACTACACTCTGGAATAAAATTTCACAGCAGGAGACGGGGTCTTGACCGGACGCGGACTCTCAATCGCCATCGTCGGCGCGGGCATCGGCGGCCTGACCGCGGCCGCGACACTGCGCAGGGTCGGGCATGACGTCCGTATCTACGAGCAGGCCAAAGCCTTCAAGCGCATCGGCGCCGGCATTCAACAAAGCCCCAACGCAATCAAGGTGCTCCGTGCATTGGGGCTGGAGACGCAACTGCGGACGCTGGCGCTGCGGCCGGACGCTGCGCTGAACCGTCAATCGGACACCGGCGAGATCACCTGGGAGCGGCAGCTCGGCGACACGGTGGAGCAAAAATACGGCGCGCCGTATCTATACATGCACCGGGGCGACCTGCATGCGGCGCTGGCCGGAACGGTACCGGACGGCATCGTTCATCGAAACCGCAAACTGGCGGGGCTGGACCAGACCGAGGACGGAGTCACGCTCGACTTCGCGGATGGCAGCCGCGCGGAGGCGGACATCGCGATCGGCGCGGACGGTGTGCATTCGGTCGTGCGGGAAATCCTGCTGGGCGGCGAAAAGGCACGCTTCACCGGCCGCGTCGCCTATCGCACGACATTCCCGGCAGCGTTGCTGGGCGATACGGAAGTCGACGATTGCGCCAAATGGTGGGGCCCCGACCGGCACATCGTGATCTATTACGTCAATCCGCGCCGCGACGAGATCTACTTTGTCACCAGCACCCCCGAACCCGATTTCGAACTGGAGTCCTGGTCCGCCAAGGGCGACCTCGATCAACTGCGGCACGCCTATGCGGAGTTTCATCCGAAGGTGCGTGCCGTGCTGGCCGCCGCGCCGGAAGTCCATAAATGGGCGCTGTACGAACGCGACCCGATGCCCCGATGGGGCCAGGGCCGGGTTACCCTGCTGGGCGATGCCTGCCATCCGATGACGCCGTACATGGCGCAGGGCGCGGCCACTTCGATCGAAGACGCCGCCGTGCTGTCGCGCTGCCTCGACGGCGTGGACCGCGACGGGGCCATGGCCGCATTGCGCCGTTATGAGGCCAGCCGACGAGACCGCACGACGCGCATCCAGCAAATCTCCCGGCTCAACGACATGGATAAGATCAGAGCGGAGATCGAGGCAGTCTACGGCTACGACGCCTGGTCGGCGCCGCTGGCGGCTCCCTAGAGCGGCTTATCTTCCTCTAATTGATACAAATTTACGGCAGGTTGATCTAGCCGGCGAGCGCCGCCAGATCCGGTTCCGGACGGCGCAGCTCGGCGTTACCGGCGAACAGCGCCTCCAGCGATTTGGCGACCCCCATGACGAAACGATCGCTGTGATGCGGCCCGCAAATCTGCAGGCCGAACGGCGTGCCGGTCGGTTCCAGGCCGCAGGGGAGCGCGGTCACCGGGTTGCCGGGGATCGTAAGTCCCCAGGTCAGCGACAGCCATTCGTAATAGGTGTCCAGCGCGACGCCGTTGATCTCCGTGCAATACAGCTGCTCGACCGGGAACGGCGGCACTGGCACGGTGGGACAGATCAGGATATCCACATCCTCGAAAAACCGTCCCATATTGCGGAACAGGGTGGTCTGCTCCTCCAATGCCCAGGCGATCTCGTCCGCACCGAGTTGCAGTGCGATCTCGTAATTGGCGGTGACGTTCGGGCCGAGCTTGTCAGGCTGGTTTTCATAGTGGTCGCGATGGCGCGCTAGATACTGGATCGCCCGCAATACATGATTGGTCTTGCGCACCGTTTGCAGGTCCGGGTCCCGTTCGATGCATTCCTTGAACGCCCCGCGGAACAGATCGACCCGCGATTTGAAGGTTTCGCGGATCCGGTTGTCGACATGGGCGAACCCGAGATCTTGCGACACCGCGACGCGCAGCCGGCTGAGGTCGACTTCCGGCACCATCCCATAGGCCGCGCCGTCGATCGGCGCGGCCAGCGGATCGCTGACATCGAAGCGGGCCAGCACCGACAGCATCAGCGCGGCGTCGTCGACGCTGCGCGCCATCGGCCCCTGCACGCCGAAGGTGGTGAAGCCGATGCGATGCTTTTCCGTCGGCACCACGCCGGGGGTGCTGCGGTGCGCGACGACGCCGCAAAACGCCGCCGGAATGCGCAGGCTGCCGCCGGAATCCGAACCCGTGCAGATCGGCGTCATGCCGGTCGCAAGCGCCACCGCCGAGCCGCCGGAACTGCCGCCGCAAATCCGTTTCGGGTCGAACGGGTTGCCGGTCGCGCCATACACCGGGTTGGTGGTGTTGGCACCGGCCCCGAATTCGGGCGTATTGGTCTTGCCGACGATGATCGCGCCCGCTTGCCGCAAGGCGACCACGAGGCTTTCATCCGCGTCCGGCACGTGATTCGCATAGAGCGGTGAGCCATAGGTGGTCCGCAGGCCTTCGGTGTCGATCAAATCCTTGACCCCGAGCGGCAGCCCATGCAGCGGGCCGAGCGGATCGCCGCGCATCACCGCGTCCGCGGCGGCGCGCGCTTCCTCGCGCGCCCGGTCGTAACAGGTGGCAACCATCGCATTGACCGACCCGTTCACCATTTCGATGCGGGCGATACAGGATTCCAGCAGCTCGATCGGCGACAGCCGTTTGCGGCCAATCAATCGGCGCGCCTCGACCGCCGACAATTCACAAGGTTCGACCATGGCGCATGCCTCCCGGTTATTCGGATATCGAGCGGCATCGAATGCCGCCTCTCTGACATAGCACGCAGCGCGGCCGGGCCGCCACACCCGGCGGGGATTGCCCGAGCCGTCGCGCGTCAATCCGCCCAGGGCATCTGGCCGGACGCGTCGGTAAAGAGGATCGTCCCGCCCAATGCGGCGGAGAGAGGAACCGAAATCGCGCGGCCGGTCAGAGGGCGGTAACCGATTCCTGTCCCGTCAAGATGCGCGCGGCATTGGGCGAGATCGCCGCAGGCGATGGCGTAGGCCGCAATATACGGCAGACAGGGCGGTTCGGCGCCGGGGATCGCGCGGCTCAACGCGGTCGGATCGAGCAGCGTGAGCCGCCCCCGGTCGCAATCCATCGTCCATCCGCCGGCAACCGATCGGAGCGTGCGGCCGACATAGCGTTCGTGCCGTCCCGCCGCCTCGTCCGGATCGGCGACGCAGAGGATGATGTCCGTCAGCCGCTCGGCGGCGTTGGGGTGGCGCATCCAGCGCTCCTCCCATAGCAGGTCGGGCGTGTGATGCGTGAGGAATTGGATGCGGCCTTCCGCCATGGCGCCGGGCACCGGACGAATGACCGTGAATTGCAGCCCGCCGGCCGAGCCGTCCTCCAGGACGATTTCGCGGCGCAGGTCAACAACGGGCCGCTGCTCGAAGCCTTCCCCGATCAGGCGTTCGCGCTGGGCCTCCGCATCGCTGCAACCGAACGCGATCAAATGCAGACCGACATACCGGTCGATACCGGCACGCAATTCCTGTCCGATCGCCGTGTCCGCGGTCGGCGTCAGAACTTCCAGATACCCCTCGCGCAGCATAATGCACCGGTTGGCGCTTCCGGCAGGCAGGATCGGCTCGCCGGGCGCGGTGGAATTCGTGTGCTCCGTATAGGGCGTGAGCAGGAAGCCGAGGCGCTCGAACGCCTCCGACGCCGCATCCATATCGGGGATCCAATGGGCAAGATGATCCAGGAACACCTCGTCGCCCGTCGATGTCTGCCGAAAGTCGCTCATAATCCTCTCCTCAAGCCACCCATTCGCTGACCGGCGCGCGCGCATCCTGCAAGGGCTGACACAGCACGTCGACCAATGTCGGTCCGCCACATTCAACGGCCTTTTTCAAGGCATCCTCCAGCCCGGCCGGATCCTCGACCCGCCATGTTTTCAATCCAAATCCCTCCGCAACCCTTGCATGATCGGTGCGCGAAAAATCGACGGAATAATACCGCTCGTCATAGCCGCTTTTTTGCCCCGCCTTGATCCAGCCGAACACGCCGTTGGAGACCACCACCAGCGTGACCGGCAGGTTCAAGCGCACGAGCGTTTCCAGCTCGCCGGCGGCCATGCCAAAGCTGCCATCCCCCATCACCGCGACGACCTTGGCGGCGGGCCGGCCGTAATGGGCGCCGATGGCGCCCGCGAGCGAGAAGCCCAACGCGCCATGCGCCCGGTTGGAAATGAAATGGCGGCCGGGCAGACGTTGCTCGTAATACCCGGAAAAATACGGGCACGGCGTTCCGGGGTCGGCGACGATCACCGCGTCCTCCGGCAACACCGATTGGAGCGTGGCGATGAGACGTTCGGGTCGGATCGGCGTTTCATCGGACTCGGCCAACGCCTGGAACGCCTCGAATTTTTGACGTTTCAAACCGGCGATCCGGTCCCGCACGGCGCCGCCGTCGCGCGCCGCGCCGAGACGGTGCGATACCGCGGCCGCCAACGCTTCCAGCGCAAGCCGTGCATCGGCGACGATCGATACCTCGGCGGCGTAGTTGGCGCCGATGACGGCCGGATCGACGTCGATATGGATGACCGGTTTGCTGCCGGGCTCGGGGTGCTGCCAGCGCTCGGTCGTCACCGATCCGGCGCGGCAACTGACGAAGACGATCAGATCGGCATTATCCACCATGCTGCGGGTCTCCACCGTCCCGCCATTGCTGCCGACCACGCCGACCGCAAGCGGATGGATTTCAGCCAGGCTGCCCTGGCCGCTGACCGTGGTCGCCACCGGCGCTTCCAACGATTCGGCAAGCGCCTGCAATGCGCTTTCGCCGCCGGATATCACCACACCGCCGCCGCAGATGAAAAGCGGATGCTTGGCGGACACCAGGAGTTCAGCCGCCGCGTCCACATCGTCGGAATTGGGTCCGGTGCGCCGGGCCGGGAACCGACCCAGTTCCGGCTCGGCCCAAATATCGGCCTCGTCCAGCGGGTCTTTCTGCACATCGAACGGCAGGCCGATATGCGCGGCGCCGGGCCGGCCCGTCGTCATATTGCGGAACGCGGCGCGGACGATACCCGGTAAATCGACCGCCCGATCGATCACCCGGTTCCACTTGGTCAATGGGCGGAACAGGGCTTCCTGATCGAGTTCCGTCAATGTGTATTTACCGCGGCCGGATACGGAGATATCGCTGGTGATCGCCAGAATGGGAATGGATGACTCGTTGGCTTCCACCACACCCGGCAGAATGTACGTAGCGCCGCCGCCGCTCGGCCCTTCGCAGACGCCGACCTTGCCGGAGACACGCGCATAGCAATCCGCCATGTAGCCGGCATGGCGCTCGTCGCGGCTGAGCACATGGGTGATGCCGTCGCCGGTGCGGTACAGCGCATCGTAAAACGGCAGCGTCGTATCGCCGCACAAACCGAAGATGATCTCGACGCCGTACAATTTCAGCATCCGCACCAGCGCTTCGCCACCGTTCAATTCATTCATCGATGCCTCTCCTTACCACCCAACTGCAATCAATTCATGCGGCTTAATCAATTGCAACCCGAGTCCCCTTGGAGCGGTCATCAAATCGCCGCACAATGCTCGCCACCGCAGAGGAGCCTAAGTGAACGCCATGGATTTTTCATCCGATAACGCCGCCGCCGCCGACCCGCGTATTCTCGACGCGCTGACTGAGGCGAACCGAGGCGCCGCGCCCTCCTATGACGAGGACGCAATTTCACAGCGTCTCGGGGGCCGATTCCGGGAGATTTTCGAATGCGACCTGGAAGTGCTGCCGGTGATTTCCGGTACCGCCGCCAACGCACTGTCGCTGGCCGCCATGACGCCGCCCTATGGCGCGGTCCTGTGTCACCGGGAATCGCATATCGAAGCCGACGAATGCGGCGCGCCGGAATTCTTTACCGGCGGCGCAAAATTGACGTTGTTGGACGGTGCGCATGGCAAGATCGACGCAGCGACGCTCAGCCAAACCTTGGAGAAAGCCCATTTCGGTTTCGTGCACGCGGCGCAGCCGACGATCCTCAGTCTTACGCAGTCGACCGAGGCCGGAACCGTCTATACACCGGACGAATTGCGTGAATTGACCACCCTCGCCGGCAAATTCGATCTGAAGGTTCACATGGATGGCGCGCGGTTCGCCAATGCGCTGGCCGGGCGGCGCGCGACCCCGGCGGAGCTGTCCTGGAAGGCGGGCGTGGATATCCTCTGCTTCGGGGCGACCAAGAACGGTGCGCTGGCGGCCGAAGCCATCGTTTTGTTCCGCCCGGAGCTGGCTTTGCATCTGCGCTATTTGCGAAAGCGTGCGGGACATTTGATCGCCAAGACGCGTTTTCTCGCGGCCCAGCTCGAAGCGTATCTCGAGGATGATTTGTGGCTGGACAATGCGCGCCACGCCAATGCGATGGCCAATCGCCTCGCCGAGGGACTAGATGCGATCGACGGCGTATCGCTCATCCATCCCGTCGAGGCGAATGAAATCTTCGTCGCCATGCCGGAAGATGCGGCCGACCGGCTGGACGCTGCGGGCGCACGATTCTATCGCAATTGGGGCGCCGCGCCGGCGGCCTATCACCGCTTCGTCGCGGCCTTCGATACCCGGCAGGCGGATGTGGATCGCGTGATCGCGGTCGTACGGGGATAGTCCTTTACATCAAGCGCCCGACGAGACCGTCCGGCAAATCGACCTCGCCGGCCAGCGCCGCGAACACGCGGTCGAATTTCGCCCGCCCGGTCTCCGACAGCACCTGCGCCATCGGCCAGCCTTCCAGGATCGACGGCCAGAATGCCCGATGGTCCCAGGGCAGTTCCTTGGCGGTATCGTGGATGTAGAGGTCGGCGAAGCACCAGGCCAGATCGACCTGTTCCTGGGTCATTGCGTTGCGGTCCGGCTCCGACAACACCGCCTCGATACGAGCGAAATATTCGTCCTGCCCGGTAATCTGCCGGGTGAACCCGAATCCGCCGAAGGGCGGCAATGCCGGGCTGATTGCCGGAATGCCGAACATCGCCATCACGAGTCCGACCGTATTCGTGTAATAGAGGCCGAGCTGTACCGCATCCAGCAATCGATAGCTGGTGGGCGCCTCCTCGGGTTCGATGACCCGAATATTCGCGGGGAGCTCGGACCACCGGTCGCGAAGCGCCTGCCCCAGGTAATCCGATGTAAAGGTCTGTTCATCCGGGTGCAGGCGGACAACCAGTTGCCATTGCGGATGGTGGGCAAAATACTCAGACGTCCGAACAACCCAGTCCCGCGCCGAATCGAAGGCTACGTCGCGGTCGAGGGCCGCCGGATCCCACGTCAGATTGGGGAAAAGCCCGACCACGGGCTTTGCGGGATCGAGAGCGAGGTCCCGCAACATCTCGGCGGCACGCGCATCGGGTTCGATCCGCCCGCGCGGTTTCGGATCGCGGTAATCGCCGCCGCCGCGTTCGGTGAGCCAGTTCAAAACCCTTTCGCGCCGCTCGGTCGTCAGGCGATGCGGCGCATCGCCTTGCCAGACCGCCGTCATATCCAGATCGCCATGTTTGCGATTGATCGAAAATTGATACGCGCCACCGCGTTCCGGAATTTGATCCCACAGGATCGTCTCAACGCCCACCACCCGGGCCGCCTGAAACGCCGCCCCGTCTTCCATGAGCCCGCCATTGGACACCACGACGCGGTCCGCCTGGATCGACTGCAGCAAGCTTACGAAACGCCGCAGCGCGTCCAGGTTTTTGGCGGTACGGTTCGCAAGCAATGACCTGGCCGAGCTATCCGACATATTGACCGTCGCGCTTCGTCGATGGTGGCGAAGGTCCGCAACCGAAAGATGTTCGACCGCCCGCATGACGCGCGCCTCGATATCGGCGAGAGGAGACTCGCGCAAATCATGCATCACCAGGCCCTCGGGCAAACCGGCGGCGGCGAATTGCGCCAATTCGCGCCCCAACATTTGCTCGTCCCAATCATCGTAGCGGGGTTCGGGATCGCAGTTGCGATCGAATTGCAAACACGGCATCCAGATGAAATCGACCGCATGCCCGCGTGCACACAGAATACAGGCCAAAGCAAAGCACACCTGAATGCGTTGGGCATTCGCGGCAAAGATCGCGACGCGCCGCGGCGCGGCGATCGGTGTTGCCGGCCGATGCCGCACGACTTCCTCAATCCAGGACCGCGCCAGACGCGGAAAATCCCACCGCGTGATCGGCACCGCCGACGGCATCGGCATGGCGCCACGGTATGACGCGACGGCGTCTCGAATGTCGGCAATCGTTTCGCCGCATTTCTGCGCGACGTCGCCAAGCTTGGTACGCGCTTGCGGCCATGGCGTCCGGCGGACGCGCCATGCCTCCTCCAGATGATAGACGGCGCCGGCCAGATTGCCGCGCCGTTCGAACAGCAAGGCCAATTCATAATGGCAATGGGCAAAGGCCTGCACTGCCGTTTCGAAGGCGCGTCGCAGACGGCCTACCGCGCTGGCCTGTTCGGCGGCCGCCGCCAGAACCCGAAGCGTTTCCTGAAAGGTCTTCGTCGCCGCGGCGGCGCCGTCCTGATTTTCCTGAAACTTCGCAAAACCCGTGCCCGACGCCCCATAGACCAAAAGGGCGTGCGCCCAATTCAATCGATGAAGATCGGTCTCTTCGGGAGAAACATTCAGCGTGTGGGTTCGAATTTTGGTATGCGCATCGATAATGGCGTTCCGCGCCCGCCGCATGGTCTCCCGGCGCAATTCCGCGGCCCGCTCCGGCCGCCCGGTCATGTCGAGCAGGCGGGCTAGACGTTCCCGCGCGCCCAGCTCATCCGGGTCGAGCGCCACGGCCAGGTCAAGATGGTAGATCGCGTCTTCAAATACTTCGTCCGCTTCGTAAATCCGCGACAGCCCGAGATGGGATTCGATATGGGTCGGCAGGCCGACGAGGGCCGACTGGAATGCCGACACCGCGTCGGCGCGATCGCCGGTCGCATCCAGAATCTGGCCAATATCGCAATGAATGTCCGCGTTCTTCGGATCGGCCGCGGCGGCGCGCCGGAGAAAGCCAAGCGCCAGCGCCGGATCATCGAGATCCCGGCCGATCGCGCCAGCCAGGTGCAGCGCATTCACCGAGTCCGGCGCGTCTCCAATGACCCGCTTGCAAAGCGCGAGTGCATCGCTCAAAGCTCCCTTGCGGCGCAGCGCCTCCGCCTGCCGCAACCGGTCGATCACCGATGAATCGGTTTCCGGCGTCATGCCAAATCGCGCCGTCTTACGGAACCCGCCGGCGGATCACACAGGGCTCCGCAATGGACAAGAAATCCTGCACCTGTACCGGTCACTCGAAAAGCCAGCTCGCCTCTTTCTTGTAGCGTTCCTCGAAGGCGGCGAAATTGCTGTCGTATTGCATGGTCAACGCGATATCGTCGAGACCGTTCAACATGCAATGCTTTTGAAACGGGTCGATGTCGAAGCTGTAGACGGTACCGTCGGGCCCGGTCACTTTCTGCGATTCCAGGTCGACCGTGATCTCGGCGCCCGGCTTCGCATGCAGTTCGCCGCGCAGTTTGGCGCAGGTCTCCTTCGGCAACCGCACCGGCAACATGCCGTTTTTCATGCCGTTGTTGTAATGGATATCGCCGAAGCTCGGCGCGATGACGCAGCGAAAACCGTTCTTCATCAACGCCCACACCGCCGCTTCACGGGACGATCCGCAGCCCCAGTTCTCATCGGCGACGATAATGCTGCCGCCGCGATAGGGTTCCTGATTGAGAATGAATTCGGGGCGCTCCGCGCCCGCATCGTCCAGTCGCAGATCGTGGAAAAAAAAGCTGGCGTATTCCGGATCGGACCGGACCCGTTTCAGGAACCGCGCCGGTATGATCTGATCGGTATCGACATTGACCATGTCGATGGGAACCGCGCAGGCGGTAAGTGTCGTAAACGCCTCCATCCTATTTCTCCTCCATCAGCCGGCGCACATCCGTAAACGTGCCGGTGACCGCCGCCGCCGCCGCCATGACCGGACTGACCAAATGGGTCCGACTGCCCGGTCCCTGACGACCCTTGAAATTCCGATTGCTGGTCGACGCGGTGCGTTCGCCCGCCGCGACCGAATCGCCATTGAGCCCGACGCACATGGAACATGCCGAATGCCGCCACTCGAACCCCGCATCGGTGAAGACCTTGTCGAGCCCTTCCGCCTCGGCGACCTTCTTCACCTGCATGGAGCCCGGCGACACCATTGCGGGAATGACCGCCTTGCGCCCTTTCACGACCGCGGCGGCTTGGCGCAAATCTTCGATCCGGCTGTTGGTGCAAGACCCGATGAAGGCCCGGTCGACCTTCACTTTCGTCATCGGCGTACCCGGCGTGAGGGCCATGTAATCGATGGCGCGGCGCAGGCTTTCGCGCCGTTCCGGATTGCTTTCGGCATCCGGATCGGGCACCGCATCGGTGACCTGGACGACGTTTTCCGGACTGTTGCCCCATGTGACCATCGGCGCGATGGCGCCGCCATCGACCTTGACCTCCCGGTCGAATATCGCGCCGTCATCCGTCGGCAGCGTGCGCCAATAGGAAACCGCCTTGTCCCAGGCCGCACCTTTCGGCGCATAGGGCCGCCCTTCCAGATATTCGAACGTCTTGTCGTCCGGTGCGATCATGCCGACCCGGGCGCCCGCCTCGATCGACATGTTCGAAACAGTCAACCGTCCCTCGATCGACAGGTCGCGAATGACCGGTCCGGCGTATTCGATGGCGTAGCCGGCGCCGCCGGCAGCGCTGATCTGGCCGATAATGGCGAGGATGACGTCCTTTCCCGTGACGCCAAAGCCGAGTTTGCCATCGACCGTGATGCGCTGGGTTTTCGGTTTCTTCTGCCAAAGCGTCTGCGTCGCCAACACATGCGCCACTTCCGAGGCGCCAATGCCGCACGCCAAGGCGCCCATTGCGCCATGGGTCGAGGTATGGGAGTCGCCGCAGACGAGAAGGATGCCCGGTTGGGTAATGCCAAGCTCGGGCCCGATCACATGGACGATCCCCATGCGGTCGTCGTCGATGCCGAAATGCGTCACGTCGAAATCACGGGCGTTCACCGCCAGCGTCTCGACCTTCTCGCGAAGCTCCGGATTCTCGATAGCCTCGATGGTCCGCACGTCCGTCGGGCTGTAATGGTCGGGCGTTGCGAAGGTCTGCCCCGGACGGCGTACGCCAAGCTTGGCTTCGCGCAAGGCGGAGAAGGCGTGGAACGACCCGTCATGGGAGAGGTGTCGATCCACGTACAGCAGGCATTGGCCGTCGTCGCGCTCAACGATGACGTGGCGCTGCCAGATTTTGTCGAACATGGTTTGTGGGCCGGCCATGGAGTGCTCCCTGCCAAGGTTGTTGTGTCGCCGCTCGCGGTCGGGCCGAGCATAGCGCATGACATCGTGCCGACGCGAGTCGGCCGCACACGCCGGATCGACCCGCCTGCGGCGGCTCAGGTTGTCGTGTAGGCGCCGCCGTTGACGTGAATGGTCTGACCGGTCGTGTAGCGCCCGGCCGGCCCGCACAGCGCCCGGATCATTGCCGCAATCTCTTCCGGCCGCCCCTTGCGGTTCAGCAGATTGTCGCCGCCGGTGTAGCCGGGCGGAAGCTCGCCGGTCGCCGCCGTCCGCACCGTGTCGATCATGCCGGGAACCACCACATTCGCCGTCACGCCCGCATCCGCGCCTTCATGCGCCAGCGCCATGGTCATGCCGACCACGGCGGCCTTGGAGGTGGAGACATGAAGCCGGCTCTTGACCCCCGCATGCGCGGTCAGACCGCCCAAGGTAACGATGCTACCGCGCTTGGCCGCGATCATATGAGGCAGCGCGGCTTTTGCGCAAAGGAAGACCGCCTCCACATTAATGCGCATGATCGTGCGGAATTCCTCGAGCGACATTTCCGCCAGCGGCACCATTCGCCGAAGCGACGCGTTGTTGATCAGGATGGTCAACGCTCCGAACCGCTCGACGGTGCCTGCGACCATCGCATCGACCACCGCGGGATCGGAAACATCGCCGATATGGACCATGGACCGGCCGCCCGCTTCCTCGATCTCGGCGGCAACGTCTTCCGCCTCCTGAACCGAACTCAGCGCGTTGACGCATACGACCGCCCCGGCCGCCGCCAGTTCCAGGCAGGTTGCCCGGCCGATATTCTTGGCGCCGCCGGTAACGATGGCGACCTCGCCCTCCAGTTCGCGAACAGGCATGACCATGCTCATCTCTCCTCTTCCAACAGATCCAATTCACGCGGGTCACCGTCGCCGCGTCACGTATTCCCGATGCAGAATATAAAGACCGCTGCCGACTACCAAGGCGGTGCCGCCGATCATCCAGCTATCGGGAATATCGTTCCACACCAGGAACCCCAGCAACGCCGCCCAGACGATGCTGAGATATTTGAACGGCGAAACCAGCGCCACCTCGGCATGCCGGAAAGTATCGATCGTGTAATAATATCCTGCGATCACCATGACGCCGGATCCCGCCATAATCGCCCCGTCCAGCAACGTCGGCATGCGCCATCCGAACGGCAGGGTACACAATCCCGCAATCATCATGCCCAGCGTCGTCGTCATCATAATGGACATGGACGTTTCCCGAACCGTCATCCGCCGCGTCAGCAAATCCCGCAGCGCGGATAGCAGCGCGGCACCGAGCGGCAACAACACGGCCAATTGGAACAGCTCGCCGGTCGGCCGCGTTATCAGCAGGACGCCGAAGAACCCCACGACCACCGCGCTCCAACGGCGCCACCCGACCAATTCGCCGAGCACCGGCCCCGCCAATGCGGTCACGAACAACGGTCCGGCAAAGGTGATTGCCACGGTTTCGCCCAAGGGCAGGTAGCGCAGCGCCGTGATGAAGCACGCCGCGGAAAACACCATGGTCGCCGCGCGCATCGTATGGCCCGTCCAGCTCACCACCCGCAGGCTCGCCGTCTGGCCCGACAACACGACCACCACCAGAACCACCAGCATCGTGGATGCGCTGCGGATGAAAAAGATTTCGCCCAACGGGTAATCCGCGACCCATTTCAACATCGCATTGTTGAGCGACATGAAGAAGCCGCCCAACGCCATGTAAAATATTCCGCGCAGCGGGGCGGAGGAAACGCTCGGCGTACTCATGACCGGCGGGACGCGTGAAGTAGGATCAGCGGCAAAGAGCGACCAGCGCGTCTATGCCGTCGGCATCCTGGAGCCGGTCCACGGCATCCATGATTGCCTCCGCGCGCGCGCGCGATACGGCGTTTTCGGCGTTCGCCATAAACTTCGCGCCAACATCCTCCGCAGTCATCGGCTTTTCCGGGCTGCCCCGATTGTAATCCTCGATGCGTTCCAGGCGCCGGCCGTCCGTTGTCTCGGCAACCACCCAGCCCTTGTAGCGCTCGGTGCCGGGCGCATCCGGGTCGATCTCGTAGCGGATCCTGCCGCTCAATTCGAGGATCGCCGGATCGCGAATGCTCTCGGCGCTGTAGCCGTCGCCGCCGAGCCGGCCGTGATACAGCGCCTCGGCCAGGGAATATTGCAGGCTGACGCGTCCATGCGCCTCGGTGCGCGGCGCGGTTTTCTCCGCCACCGGCTCGCAGACCACCGGGATCATGTATTCGGCGATCCGAACCGTCAGCGTCTCCACATCCGACGCCCGCAATCCTTCCTCCCGATACAGATACAGCAGGGCGTCGAGGAAGGGATGAATGATATGCGCGGTCGGATACGGCTTGAAGGACATGTTCCGGCTTTCCCACTCTGCGCCCAGATCGCGGGTCATTCGGTCGAAGTCGAGCTGCCCGCGCAGATCGTGCAAATGCGACGGCAGCAGACCGAACCGTCCCTCCAGCACGGCGGCGGGTCCGGTCAAACCGCTCCGCGACAGCAAAGTGGCGGCGATCGCGCTATGGGCCGACCAGCCGGGATGGATGAATTGCGTATCGGTGCCGTCTTCCCAGCAGGCGAGGATACCGGAGGCGAAACTGCCTGCATGGCCCGCCGCCGCGACGGTCTGCTGTTCGGTCAGGCCGAAAAGCCGGGCCGCCGCGAAGGTCGCGCCGAAGGTCCCGATGATACCGGTCGGATGCAGGCCGCGCGGATGAAACGTGCCGGGAGCGATCACGCCGATGCGGCAGCTCAGCTCATTGCCTGCGGCAACGGCGGCCAGGAAATCGCGCCCGCCGGCGCCGCCGGATTCGGCCGCCGCAAGGGCCGCCGCCACGGTCGGGCTGGTCGCGTGAATGATCGTCTCGTTATGTGTGTCGTCGAACTGCAGGGCCTCCGCCAGGGCGCCATTAGCGAGCGCCGCGAGCATCGCGCTATTGCGCGTGCCGAGGCCGATCATCGTGCATTGGTCGCCCTGCCCCATCGCGCTCACGCCGTCACGGAGCGCCGCGCCGAAATTCGTCGTGCCGGCGATCAGCATCAGTCCCAGCGAATCCAGGACGCGCAGCTTAGTCGCCTGGACCACATCGGCCGGCAAATCCTCGAAGCGCAGTCCGGCGACCCACGCAGCAGACTGCGCGCTCAGACTATCCACAGTCATTGAATCCCTTTATCCCCGCGACCGGAACCGGCCAATCCCGACCATAACAGGACCGCCGGAACGCGACAACGCGACGGCGCGTGAACGAATCGGAAGGCGCAACGGGTATGGTCTTTTGTCACCTGCGCAGGCGCGATATCCTGCCCCCGTGGCAAGGAAAGAGGGAGCGTTTGCGCATGGTTTCGGTCGAACGCGTTGGCACCAGTTTCGTCGCCCGGGTCGACGGCATCGACCTTGGCCGAGACCTCGACGATGAAACCTGGGATGAGATCCGCCGCGCCTATCGGAATCATAAGGTTTTATTTTTCCATAAGCAGTCGCTTACCGCGAAACAGCTTTGCGACTTCGGCGAAGCGTTCGGCGAGATTATTCCGCACACCATCCGCAAATTCTGGCACGCGGAAGAACCGCGCATCACCGTGCTGTCCAACCGCATCGAATACGGCAAGCCCAAGGGGATCAAGGATGCGGGCTCGTTCTGGCATTCCGATTGGTCGTATTTGGAACGGCCGGCGAACGCCACAATGCTATACGCCATCGAAATCCCGGCGGAAGGCGGCGACACGCTGTTTTGCGACCTCACCGCGGCATATGACGCGTTGACGCCGGCGATGAAACAGCGGCTCGACGGGCTCCAGTACCGATGCCAGTACCGCTTCCACCGCGACCGCAACCACCCGGAATCCCGCTGGCGGATCATGACCGAGGAGGAACGTGCCGAGAGTCCGGAACGGGTCCGCCCGCTGATCCGCACCCACCCGGAGACCGGCCGCAAATCGATCTTCGTGTTCGAGGGCGTGACCGCCGGAATCAAAGGCATTATCGGCCTGGATCAGGCGGAAAGCGATGCCTTGCTCGCGGAAATCTACGAGCACTGCAAGCAGCCGCAATTCCATTACCGCTACGAATGGGCCGGCGCCGGCGATTTGCTGATGTGGGACAATCGCTGCACCATGCATGCGGCGACCACGGCGGCCCTGCCGCCAAGCCATATCCGCGAATTGCATCGCATCAGCACGGTGGGAACCGTGCCCGTATGACCGAACCGGATGTCTATGCGGTCTATGCGATCCGCTACGCGCATACCGGTAATCGGCCGCCGAAGCATAATTTCATCTTCGCCGACGCCCATGACGGCCCCTCGGCGATGGATTATTTCGTCTGGGCGGCGGTCGGCAAGACGCGCAGCTTCGTCATCGATATGGGCTTCAACCGGGAAACCGCGGAGAAACGCGGCCACGACTATCTGCGCTGTCCCGCCGAAAGCCTCGTCCATGTCGGCCTCGACGCCACCACCGTCGAAGACGTGATCATCACCCATATGCATTGGGACCATGTGGGCAATTTCGACAAATTCCCGAAGGCGCGCTTCCACATCCAGGATTCGGAGGCGCAATTCGTAACCGGCCGTTATATGAGCCATAAGGTCATGCGGGGCGGTTTCGCCGTCGACGACGCCTGCGAAATGGTGCGCCATGTCTATGCCGACCGCGTCGAATTCCATGACGGCGAGGCGGAATTGGCGCCCGGCTTTTCGGTCCATCATGCGGGCGGCCATACCATGGGCCATCAATTCGCCCGGGTTTACACGAAACGGGGCTGGGTCGTCCTGGCATCCGACGCGGCGCACTACTACGCCAATATGGAGCAGGGCAATCCCTTCCCGGCGATCTACAGCGTCGGCGAAAACCTGGCGTCTTTCCGGCTGGCACGCCGGCTCGCGGAATCGGACCGGCATGTGATCCCCGGCCACGACCCGCTGGTGCTGCAGCGCTATCCCCCGCCATCGCCGGAACTGGAAGGCATCGTTGTCCGGCTCGACGTCGAGCCGAAAGAGTAGCGCCGCGCGGAGCCCATTATGCAATTGCCCAAGACCATCCTCTTCGACATGGACGGCACGCTGATCGCCGCCTATGAGCGACCCGATCTCGCCTGGTGGAGCGTGCTCGGCGAATTCACGAGCAGGCTTCCGGAAACAGATACGGACACGCTGGCCGACACGATCAACAAAACCGGCAGGGCGCTTTGGCATTCGATCGAAGCGAGACCGACGGAAACCAAACATCTGCGCTACGACATTGCGGCCACACGCCGGCTCATCGTCGAAGCCGGCTTGCAGGAGGCCGGAATCGACGATTCCGCACTCGCAAGCGATATCGCGATCCGCTTCAACGCCTACCGAAGCGACCAGCTCGCGGCCTTTCCCGGGGCGCTCGAAACGGTCGACCGGTTGCGCGCGCGCGGCGTGCGGCTGGCGCTGGTCACCAATGGCGGAATCAAGGACCAGGGCGCAAAGATCGAGCGGTTCGGCCTCGCACAGCAATTCGATCATGTGGTGATTTCCGAGCATTTCGGCGCCGACAAGCCCGACCCCACAATCTACCGGCATGTTCTGGAGGTCTTCGACTGCGCGCCGTCGGATGCCTGGATGGTCGGCGACAATCTGCATTTCGACGTCGGGGCGCCGCAGGGCCTAGGCATTTTCGGGATTTGGCATGACCCGGCCGGGGATGGCCTTCCCCACGATACGACCGTGCAACCGGACAGGGTCATCAACGCGATCACGGAACTCCTGCCGGATTGACCGGGCATGCGGCAATTGCCGCAATTCCGCGCCAATTCAGCCTTTCGATCCAATAAGCTTGACCTTGCCCGCGCGGAGGAATTGACTCGTCCCCGACGGCGCTCTAGTTACTCGGACAGCGAATTCGTCCGGACAAAAATCACGCGCGCTCGACCGAATAGCGCCATTTTCGGACGCGCGGCGCGGCACTCGGTTCCAAAGAATGAAGGAGAAGCATGATGCGAGACGGCAACGACGTTCATGTCTGTGAAGTAGGCCTGCGGGACGGGCTGCAGAATATTCAAACCTTCTTCCCGACCGACCAGAAGATCGAATGGATCAAGGCCGAAGCGGCCGCCGGGATGCCCGAGATCGAAGTCTGCTCCTTCGTGCCGCCGAAACTCATTCCGCAATTCAAGGATGCCAAGGATGTCTGCGCCGCCGCTCTGGAAATCAAGAAAGATCATCCGGACCTGGTGATCTCGGCCCTGATGCCGAATTTCCGCGGCGGCGCCGACGGCATCGCGGCGGGCGTCGACAAACTCAACTACGTGACCTCGGTCAGCGAAAAGCACAACATGGCCAATGTCCGCAAGACCAGCGACGAATCCGTCGAGGACTTCCGCAAGATCGTCGCCCTGCGGGATGAGAAAGCCAAGGAGACCGGCAAACGCGTGCAGCTGTTCGCCGGCCTGTCCACCGCGCTCGGCTGCACTATCGAAGGCCCGGTCGATCCGGCGGCGGTGCTGCGGCTGGCGGAAAAATTCATCGACGCCGGCGCGGACGAACTGGCCGTCGCCGACACCGTGGGCTACGCCAACCCGGCCCAGGTGAAAAGCCTGTTCAAATTGCTGTTCGACAATCTGCCCAAGGACGTGAAACTGACGGTCCATCTGCACGACACCAGGGGCCTCGGCATCGCCAACGCAAATGCGGCGCTGGAAGCCGGCGTCCGGCGTTTCGATGCGTCGCTTGCGGGTCTCGGCGGCTGCCCCTACGCACCGGGCGCGACCGGCAACATCGTGATGGACGACTTGGTGTTCATGCTGGAATCGATGGGGCTGAAGACCGGCGTCGACCTGGACAAGCTGGTGGCGGTTCGCGAGATCGTCGCGCGCAACCTGCCGGGCGAGCAGCTCTATGGCGGGCTTGCCAAGTCGGGACCGCCGAAAGGATATGTACCCGCCTCCGCCATGGCCGCGGCCGCCGAATAACCATCCGGAAGCGTGTGACATCATGAGCGAGACAACAGTCTCCATACCGACCGGTGACGACTATCCCGAACTGCGCGAGGCGGTCACTAAGCTGTGCGCCGACTATCCGTCGGAATACTGGCGTAACCTGGAGGATCAGCCGCCGTCGAGCAGCTACCCGACGGAATTCGTCACGGCGCTGACCCAGTCCGGCTATCTCGCGGCCCTGATCCCGGAGGAATACGGCGGCTCCGGCCTGCCGATCCGGGCCGGCGCGGTCATTCTGGAGACGATCAATGCGGTCGGCGGCAGCGCGTCCGCGTGCCATGCGCAGATGTACACGATGGGCACGATCCTGCGGCATGGCAGCAAGGCCCAGAAGGAAGAGTATTTGCCGAAGGTCGCCTCGGGGGAATTGCGCCTGCAGGCCTTCGCGGTGACCGAGCCGACAACCGGGTCGGACACCACGCAGCTCAAGACGCGGGCGGTCAAGGACGGCGACAGTTACGTCGTCAACGGCCAGAAGGTATGGATCAGCCGCGCCGCCCACTCCGATCTGATGCTGCTGCTCGCCCGCACGACGCCGGCCGACCAGGTGAAGCGACGAACCGACGGGATCTCAACATTTCTTGTCGATATGCGCGAGGCCAAGGGCAATGGCATGGAAATCCGGCCAATCGACGCCATGGTCAATCACAATACGACGGAGATCTTCTTCGACGATTTGCGGATTCCGGCGTCCTCGCTGATCGGCGAAGAAGGCAAAGGCTTCCGCTACATCATCGACGGCATGAACGCGGAGCGCTGCCTGGTGTCGAGCGAAGCGATCGGCAATGGCCGCTTCTTCATCAACAAGGCCGTCGCCTACGCCAATGAACGCGTCGTCTTCGGCCATCCGATCGGCAAAAACCAGGGCATTCAGTTTCCGATCGCCCAGGCGCATGCGCAGCTCGAGGCGGCCGATCTGGCCGTCCGCAAGGCCAACGCCATGTTCGAGGCCGGACTGCCCTGCGGCGCCGAAGCCAATACCGCGAAATTCCTGTCGGGCGAGGCATCCTGGGCCGCCGCCGAAGCCTGCTTCACCACATTCGGCGGTTTCGCCTTCGCCCGGGAATACGATATCGAGCGGAAATGGCGGGAATGCCGCCTTTCGCGCAACGCGCCAGTCGCACCCAACATGATCATGAATTTTATCGGCCAGCATGTGCTGGGCATGCCGCGGTCGTATTAGAGCAAATCCCGAGCGAACCGAAACGGTTCGCGACGACGTATTTGCGCAAAAAACAAAGAGGGAGACCATTTCACTTGGGTCAATTTGAACAAAAAGAAATGGTCTAAGCGGGGCAGAGAGAACTGACATGACCGATGACGTGACGCACATCGAACTGGGCGAGGACTACCCGGAAATCCGCGAAGCGGTGAAGAAAATCTGTGCCGACTTTCCGGGTGAGTATTGGCGCGGCCTGGAGGACCAGGGGGTCGACGGCAGCTATCCGACCGGCTTCGTCAAGGCACTCACGGAGTCGGGCTTCCTTGGCGCCTTGATTCCCGAGGAATACGGCGGCGCCGGGCTGCCGATCCGCGCCGGCGCAGTGATCCTGGAGACGATCCACGAGACCGGCTGCAGCGCGGGCGCGGTGCATGCCCAGATGTACACCATGGGCACCGTGCTGCGGCACGGCAGCAAGGAGCAGAAGGAAACCTACCTGCCGAAAATCGCATCGGGCGAACTGCGGCTGCAAGCTTTCGGCGTGACCGAACCGACCACCGGGTCGGACACCACGCAGCTCAAGACCCGCGCCGAGCGCGACGGCAACGGGTATGTGGTCAACGGTCAAAAAGTCTGGACAAGCCGCGCGCTGCATTCCGACCTGATGCTGCTGCTCGCGCGGACGACGCCCGCCGATCAATGCGAGCGGCGCAGCGACGGGCTATCCTGTTTCCTGATCGATCTACGCGACGCCAAGGGCAATGGCTGCGACATCCAGCCGCTCGACGCGATGATCAACCACAACACCACCGAAGTGTTCTTCGACAATCTCCGCATTCCCGCCTCCAGCCTGATCGGCGAGGAAGGCAAAGGCTTCCGGTATATCCTCGACGGCATGAACGCCGAACGTATTCTGATCGCCGCGGAAGCGCTAGGCGACTGTAAATTCTTCCTGGACAAGGGCGTCGCCTATTCCAAGGAACGCGTCGTCTTCGGCAACCCGATCGGCCAGTATCAGGGTATCCAGTTCCCGCTCGCCAAGGCGTACGCGGAATCGCAAGCGGCCGACATCATGGCGCGCAAGGCGGCGGCCCTGTTCGACGCCGCGTTGCCCTGCGGCGCCGAGGCGAACATGGCGAAACACCTTTCGGCCGATGCCGTTTGGGCCTGCGCGGAAGCATGCTTCACGACCCATGGCGGCTTCGCCTTCGCCCGCGAATACGACGTCGAACGCAAATGGCGCGAAGCCCGGATCTTCCGGACCGCACCGATTTCCACCAACATGATCCTGGCCTATATCGGTCAGCACGTACTGGGAATGCCGCGGTCGTATTGAATTTTCCCGAATTGCCCGGCGACATTGAATTCATGCCGGGTTTTCGGCGAGCATGGCTATGTCGCAGCTACACGGAGCGACTGTCCTTATCCTTCGTCAGGCTCAGGATGAGGACAACCAATTGGGCGAACGGTGGGGAAAATCACGACGTAGTGGCCTCATGCTGAGCCTGACGAAGGATGCGGCCGCGCATACGCAAAATCGCCATCAGCAGGGAAGCAGATCATGGCCTATGGCAGCAAGGAAATCGGCCCGAACCGGTACCGGGAAGACATCGGCCGCTACTACGAGGATTTCACGGTCGGCGACGTCTATGAACACCGCCCGGGCCGGACCATCAGCGAAGCCGACAACACCTGGTTCACCCTGCTGACCATGAACAAGCATCCGGTCCATTTCGATGCGAACTACGCCGCCAAGAGCGAATTCGGCAAGCCGCTGGTCAATAGTGCGCTGACGCTCTCGATCGTCGCCGGGATGAGCGTGAGCGACACCAGCCAGAAAGCAATCGCCAATCTGGGCTGGAACGATATCCGCCTCACCGCGCCGGTCTTCGCCGGCGATACGCTGTACGCGGAAAGCGAAGTGCTCGACAAGCGCGAATCCAAATCCCGCCCGACCCAGGGCATCGTCAAGATCAAGACGACCGGCACGAAGGCGGACGGCACTGTCTTCATGACCTATGAACGCTCGATGCTGATCCCCAAGCGCGGACACGGCGTCGACGACCAGATGGAGTAGCCTCATGCCCGACACCAAGGCCCAGGACGAACAGGAACAGATGATCCTGGACACGGTCGACCGGTTCCTGGACCGCGACGTCAAACCCTATGTCATGGAGCTCGAACACAACGACACCTATCCCGAGGAAATCGTCGGCAAGATGAAGGAACTCGGCCTGTTCGGCTCGGTGATCGAGGAGCAGTATGGCGGGCTCGGCCTCTCCTGCCTGACCTATGCGAAGATCGTCGAGCGCGTCTCCGTGGTCTGGATGTCGCTGTCGGGCATCTTCAATTCGCACCTGATTATGTCCTCGGCGGTGCAGCGCGCGGGCACCGAGGCGCAAAAACGCAAATGGCTGCCCAAATTCGCGAGCGGCGAAATTCGCGGCGGGCTGGCGCTGACCGAACCCAATTGCGGCACCGACCTGCAGGCAATCCGCACGCGCGCGGTAAAAGACGGCGACGACTATATCGTGAACGGCACCAAGACCTGGATATCGAACGGCATCCACGGCACGTGCTTCGCGGTCATGGTGAAGACGGACAGCGACATCGCGCCGCGTCACAAGGGCATCAGCCTGTTCCTGATCGAAAAGGGCGACGGGTTCAAGGTTTCCCGAAAGCTGGAGAAGCTCGGCTACAAGGGCATCGATTCGGCCGAGCTGATCTTCGAAAATTGCCGCGTGCCGGCGGAAAATCTCGTGGGCGGAATCGAGGGGATGGGATTCAAGCACGTCATGGGCGGGCTGGAACTCGGCCGCATCAACGTGGCCGCGCGCGGTGTCGGCGTCGCCCAGGCCAGCCTCAACGAGGCGGTCAAATATTCGCAGCAGCGCGAGACTTTCGGCAAGCCGATCTGCGAGCATCAGGCGATCCAGCTCAAACTCGCCGACATGGCGACCCGGACCGAAGCCGCCCGTCTGCTGACCTACCAGGCGGCGGATGCGTTCGACCGCAATGCGCGCTGCGACATGGAGGCCGGCATGGCGAAGCTGTTTGCCACCGAGGCCGCCCTGACCAATTCCATGGAATCGATGCGGGTGCATGGCGGCTACGGCTACTCGAAGGAATTCCCGGTGGAGCGCTTCTACCGGGACGCGCCGCTGCTCACCATCGGCGAAGGCACCAACGAGCTGCAGCGCATCATCATCGCGCGCCAGCTCGTCGAACGAAACCCGATCTGACCGGAGCGACCGCATGTTGCCACTGGATGGAGTGCGTATCCTCGCCGTCGAACAATACGGCGCCGGCCCCTGCGGCACGCAGTATCTCGCCGACATCGGCGCCGAGGTCATCAAGATCGAGAACCCGCAGGACGGCGGCGACATGGGCCGCAGCGTCGGCCCGTTTTTCCATGGCGACGGCGAAAGCACAAGCGCGAGCCTGTTTTATCAAAGCTTCAATCGCAACAAACGCAGCCTCACGCTCGACCTCGGGACCGACGAAGGTCAGGCGGTGTTCCGCGATCTGGCCAAAACGGCGGACGCGGTGACCTGTAATCTGCGCGGCGACGTTCCGGCCAAACTGGGGCTGACCTATGCGACCCTGGGCGCGTCGAACCCGCGCATCGTATGTTCGTTTCTGACCGCGTATGGACGCGAAGGACCCCGCGCCACATGGCCGGGCTATGATTATCTGATGCAGGCGGAGGCCGGGTATTTTTCGCTCACCGGCGAACCGGACACGCCGCCGACCCGGTTCGGCCTGTCGATCGTCGATATCATGACGGGACTGGCGCTCGCCTATCAGACGGTGTCGGCGATCCTGAATGCCCGCGCCACCGGCACCGGCCGCGATATCGATGTCAGCCTGTTCGATCTGGCGCTCTCGAACGTTTCCTATCCGGCGACCTGGTATCTCAACACCGGCCACGTCCAGGGCCGCGAAGAGCGATCGGGCCACCCGTCGCTTACGCCGTGCGCGCAATACAAGACCAAGGACGGCTGGATTTTCATCATGTGCAACAAGGAGAAATTCTGGCCCGCCCTGTGCGAAAAACTGAACCGGCCCGAATGGGCCGGGGATGCACGCTTCCTATCCTTCAAGGACAGGCTGGAAAACCGCGCGCTGATCCAGGACATGCTGGACACGGCGTTGTCTGACAAGACGACGGATGAGTGGCTCGACCACTTCGCCGGACAAGTGCCCGCCGCCCCGATCTATGACGTGAAACAGGCGCTCGACAACCCCTTCGTCACCGAGAATGGGAAGATCCAGACCCTGACGCATCAGGATGGCGGCGAATTCCGTCTCCTGGAATCCCCGTTTCGCACCGGCGAACCGACGCCGGCCCGGCCCGGACCGGAACTCGGCCAGGACACGGACGCCTTGCTTGACGAGCTTGGATATGACGCGGACCGGATTTCCGAGCTAAAGGCGCGGCGGATCGTTTAGCGCGCCCCTATTGAGCGGCCACTTCCAGATAGTGAATGCTGAAGAGTTGTTCTTCGTCGGTCCAGACATGTTTGTGGTCGAAACCGGCGCTGTGTACGAGTTCCTGAAATTCCGGAACGCTGTACTTGTGCGAGTTCTCGGTATGGATCGATTCGCCCTTGTCGAACTTGAAGGTTTCCCCGTAGACGCGCACCGTCTGTTCGCGCGAGCTATACAGATAAGACTCGACCCGACCTTTCACATGCTCGTATTCCGCCTTGAAGGTGAAGGAGCCGATATCGAAGTCCCCCTTGAGCTCGCGATTGATTCGCTCAAGCAGGTTCAGATTGAACTGCGCCGTGATCCCCTGTGAGTCATTATACGCCGCGTTCAAGAGGGCATCGTCTTTCTTGAGGTCGATGCCAATTATCATGCCTCCACCGGTGCCGAGGGTTTGCGCGGCGCTGGCAAGAAATTCGACGGCATCCTTGCGATTGAAATTCCCCAGGGTCGAGCCTGGAAAGAATCCGACACGGCGCGCGCCCGGCGCCTTGCTCGCGGGCGGAACATCGAATCGTTTTGTGAAATCGGCGCACAAGCCGTGCACCTCCAATTCCGGGTAGTCCATAGCCAGCTCCGCGGCTGCATTCAGCAAATGCTCCCGCGATATATCGACGGCGACATACGAAACCGGTTTCTCCAGCGCATCAAGCAGCAGCCGTATTTTCTGCACTGAGCCGCATCCATATTCGACGATTTGCGCGGATGGACCGACGCAGGCAGCAATTTCAGCGCCTTTCTCCTCGATCAGCGCCATTTCGGTGCGCGTCAAATAGTATTCCGGCAATTCGCAAATCTGATCGAAAAGCTGCGAGCCCTTCTCGTCATAAATGTATTTGCACGGAAGTTTTTTCTGCGGCCGACTCAACCCAGCCAGCACATCCGCCAGAAAATCGTCCGGTTCCGGCGCCAAATCGTCGAATGATTCCAGTCGATCCAGAGGACTCATGATGTCTCTCGGCAAGGGATTCTCTATGTCGGGGGGAGATGGCTCGTCGGCACCCTAACGCAATCCTCCCGGCAATTGCAAACGTCGTGGAAATTTCGACGCCCCAACACCGAACGGGGTGCGCGAGAGAATCTAGCGGACCGAACATGAAATAGGCTGGCGCAGCGTTACGGAAGAACGCCGCGCCAGCCGGCCTCGGAAAACCGTTGCCCGGATTTCGACGGATCAATTCACCTTAATTTTATGCGGCTTCATTTCCTCGGCCTTCGGCAGAACCAGCGTCAACACGCCATCGGCCAAATCAGCGCTGATCCTATCGCGGTCAATCTTGTTGGAAATCGAAAAACTCCGCTGGTAATGGCCCACATTGTATTCGGTGTACACGGGTTCCATACCTTCGTAGTTCGAATAGTCGATTTTTCCCTCGATCCGCAATTGATCGTTCTCAAGGTCCACCGTCATGCTGTCCTTGGTGACGCCTGGCACCTCCATCACGACGGTCAACGCGTCTTCCGCCTCGAAGATATCCGTCGGAGGCACGAAGTATCGCGCGGGAATGGTAGTCTCCTTGCCTTCCGCGATTTCCTGTTTTTCCTGAACCTGCAATTCCTGTTTACTGGCCATCCTGTCACCTCATTCGCGTTTGCCGGCCGCCCCTCGGGACATCAGCTGAGTTGAACCTTGCGCGGTTTGTCTTCTTCCGCACGGGGAATGAACAGCGCGAGCACACCATCACGGTATTCCGCCTTGATTCCGTCCGGATTAATCTTGATCGGCACGGAAATCGTCCTGTCGAAGGACCCAAATACGCGCTCCCGGCGATGTGCGCTCACATTCTCCGGATAACTTGGAGACTTTGTGCCCGAGAGGCGGATGTAGTTACCCTTCGCTTGAATGTCGAGATCAGCCTTGTTCACGCCCGGAAGTTCAATGATCGCTACGAAATCATCGTCCTTCTGAAACATGTTGATCGGCGGAAAACTGCCTCTCGCGGCGGTCGAGCCCCGGAGCCAATCGCTGCTCCGGCTGGAATCCAGCGCCCGTTGCAGATCGAACAGGGCCTGGAAGGGATGAATCCGAGACAAAGCCATTTGCTGCCTCCAATTTTTCTATACATGTTGTTCATCAATCGTGAACCACCTGCGCCGGCGACCGTACAGCATCGTCCCGAGTTCGAATTCGCGCCCCCGCGAAACGGGTTGCGCAGCGCGGCCAACCATCGCCACGGTCCTCATTCGGACGCAGACTACGGCTTCCGGAGCCCGTCTCCGGTGATCCGACTCGCATATGGAGGCGGCTAAAAATCCTGTCAAGAATACCGCTTCAAAAAATCTTCGAATAGGCAGAGACAACGCGGGCGTCGCCGGGACGACACCATGCCGCAGTGCCATGGCAAGCCTTATTCACTAGCGTCACGTGTCCCGTGTCGGCTGGAGAGACAAGCAATGCCCAAGCACACCAAAATCAGTGTTTATTTGCTATTTGCCGTAAGCTTTCTTCCCGCCGCAACGGCCTGGTCCCATCATGCCAATTCCGCGGAATTCCGCGTGGGCTCAGTGGAAATCGATCGGCCCTGGGCGCGTGCGACCATCGGCAAGGGTCGCGTCGGCGTCGCCTATATGAATCTGAATAACGCCGGCAAGAACAGCGACCGGTTGATTGGCGCCAAGACGCCGGTTGCCGAACACGCGTCCTTGCACACGCACATCATGGACGGCGACATCATGCGCATGCGTCCGGTGGACGCTATTCCGGTCCCCGCCGGCGGAACCGCAGTGCTCGAGCCCGGCGGCCTTCACATCATGCTGATGCGGCTGACCAATAAACTGAAACAGGGCGAAAAATTTCCCCTTACGCTGATCTTCGAAACGGCAGGCACTGTTACCGTCGACGTTGTCGTCAAAAGCGCGACGGCTAAATCCTCCAAGGACATGCACCATCACGGCGGCTAATCGACTTCTTCGACATCCACTTGCTAATGTTTTTTGCGGATTTATGACTTAGACTGCGCCCGCCATGGCACACCGAAAACCCAAACGCACGCTCGCCACCTGTTGCGGCGTACACGGCCTGCATGACGGCCTCGTCGACATGCTGTACGCGCTGCTGCCGCTGCTGCGCGAAGCATTCGGCCTGTCGTACGCGGAAGTCGCCCTGATCCGCTCGGCCAACAAGGTCGCCATGGCGAGCATGCAAATTCCCGCCGGCCTGTTCGCCGAGCGCATGGGCGAGCGCGTTCTGCTGGCCGCCGGCACCGCGGTCGCCGGGCTTGCGTTTATCGGCCTGGGATTTTCGACCGGATTCGTGTCGCTGCTGGTTTTCATTTTTCTCGCCGGGCTGGGCGCGGCGGTGCAACATCCCCTGTCGTCTTCGCTGATCACCGCCGCCTATCCAGGAGCAGGGCGCCGCTCGGCCCTCGGCGCCTACAACTCCTGCGGCGATGTCGGCAAATTCCTGTTCATGGGCCTCACCATTCTCCTAACCGGGTTCGGCCTTTCCTGGCAGGCGCCCGTGATCGGCTATGGCGTGTTCGCCTTGATCGTGGCGGGGGTCGCGTTCGTGCTGCTGCTGCAGGCCGGTTCGGGCGCGCGCCCCACCGCGCAGGAAGCCCATGCCGCCGCCGGGAACAAAGGATGGGGCATACGCCACAAACCCGGTTTCGTGTCGCTCGGCATTATTGCCGCCCTCGACAATTCGACGCGTAACGGTTTTCTCACCTTCGTCGCGTTCCTGATGATCGAAAAGGGCGTGCCGACCGAATGGGCCGCGGCGGCCGTTCTGGTGACGGTCTTCGGCGGGATGTGCGGCAAACTCGCCTGCGGAATACTGGCCGAGCGCGTCGGCATTACGCGCAGCATCGCCATCACCGAGATTGCGACAGGCGCCGGCATCCTGCTGATTATCGCCGCGCCGCAGCTTTACGCATTCTTCCTGCTCCCGGTCGTCGGCGTCTTCATAAACGGCACATCGTCGGTGATCTATGGGTCGGTCGGCGACCTCATCGAGGACGACAAGCATTCCCGCGCCTTCGGCTTGATGTATACGCTCGGTTCCACGTGCGGATTGGTCGCGCCGCTCGCCTATGGCGTGCTCGCGGATTGGGCCGGCATCGACACCACGATGACGGTGATCGGCTGCGTGGTCCTGTTGACCTTGCCGTTATGCCTCATTCTCGGCCCGGCCCTGTCCGAATTGAACCGTCTGAAGCCGGCGGAGTAGCGCAACGCATCGCGACTACGGCGTGAGCACCACGCGGCCGATCGCGCGCCGTTCCCGCACCTCCGCCATCGCGCCGGCGAAGTCGGCAAGATCGAATTTCCGGTGAACGGTTGGTGCTATTTTCCCCGCCTGCCACCAGCCGGTCAGCTCCGCCATCATCTCGGCGACCGGCGCGGAAAACTTTTCCCGCCGATCGGTCAGTCCCCAGCCGACATACTCGCCCCAGTTGAAGCCCATGACGCTGATGTTTTTGATCAGAAGGAGGTTTAGCGGGACACTCGGAATATCGCCGCCCGCGAAACCGATCGTCACCAGCCGCCCGCCGACCCGAAGGCAACTCAACGACGGCCGCGTCACGTCGCCGCCGACCGGATCGTAGACCACGTCCAGCCCGGCGCCATCGGTCAGTTGCTCCACCTGTTCGCGAAATCCTTCGGGCTCGATCGCCGCCTCGACGCCGCGCGCCTCCAGGATCGCACGTTTCTCTTCGCTGCTGGCGACAGCGATGACCCGCGCCCCCGCGGCAAGGCCGATTTCCACCGCCGCGAGCCCGACGCCGCCGGCGGCGCCGTGCACCAGCAGGGTTTCGCCCGCCTTCAGACCGCCACGCCACATCAACCCGCCATAGGAGGTGGGGTAGGAAATGCAGAGCGCCACCGCCGCGTCCAGCGGCAATCCGTCGGGCAGCCTGTGGACATTGTGCTCGCTCGCCACGACCTGTTCCGCGTAGCCGCCCCAATCGATGGGCGCCAGCACTAAATCCCCCGGCTTGCACCGTGTCACACCCGGCGCGCATTCGATCACCTCGCCGGTGATTTCCGTACCGGGCACGAAAGGCAGCGGCGGCCGCCGCTGATATTTCCCCGCCACCACCAGCGTCGTCGCAAAACTGACGCCGCTGTAGCGAATGGCGATGCGCACGCCGCCCGGCCGCATTTCGGGCACCGGCGCGGTACCCAACCGGAGATCCTCGAACGCGCACCAATCCTCGCAGATGACGGCGCGCATCGTCGATGAACTCATTGAATTGAAATCCCTTTCTTGAGCTATACAGACCGCCGCCAAACCACCGGAAAAAGGTCGCAGTCCAACGGTCCGCCCGGCGCGATCTCCGGGTCGCGAAGCATCTGTTGAATATTCGGCCTCGGATTGTACGTGACGTCGTCGCCGCACCAGCGGGCGACATAGGCGCGGCGGCGGCCGCCCGTCTCATTGCCGGGCGCGCCATGGACGAGCAGCCCGTGATGGATCGTGCAATCGCCCGGCGCCATCTCGAATTGCAGGAAGTCGAACCGGTCCCGCATGCCGTCGATATCCGGCAATTCGGGAAGGTCTTCCTTGTAGCGGTCGTCGCCCGTAAAACTCCGGGCCTTGAAGCGCTTCCCCCATTTGTGGGACCCCCGGATATATTCCACGGCCCCGTTTTCCGCCGTTACCGGATCCAGCGCGATCCACAGGGTACACACCTGATCGCCCGCCACCGGCCAATAGGTATGGTCGTGATGCCACATCGTAGGCGTGGTGCTGCCCGGTTCCTTTACCAGGATCTGGTCGAACAGAAGATTGACTTTCGCCGACCCCAACACCCGGGCGACGATCTCCGCCGCCGGCGATTCCCATATGAAACGGTCGAATCCGGGTATGTGCTCATGGACGAAGGTATCGCTGACGAATTCCCCCTCGCCATCCCGGGTAATGTCCTTCGCCAGCGGACCGGGCGCGGCGATACATTGGTCGACGCATGCGCGCAGATGGTCAACCCATTCGGCGTCGAACGCTCCGCGCAGGCAAACGATCCCGTCCTCCGCATAGGCTTCGACATCGGCATCCGATATTTCGAGCGACGGCGTCTGTGGCGTCTGTAGCATCTGGGATAGCTCCCTCTCGCTAGACCGGTTTGTCACCCTTGATTTGGGCGCGATGCATGACCCGGCGCGCGCCATCGTCGAACGCATCCCGCCGATGCATGGCGCAGCGATTGTCCCACATCAGCACGTCGCCGACGCGCCAGACATGCTCCCAAACGAATTTCTTCTTTGTGGTATGAGCCCAGATCTTATCGAGCGTTTCCTCGCTCTCGGACACGGGAAAATTCTCGATATAGCTGTTATGCCGCCGACCCAGGTACAGGGCAGCCCGGCCGGTTTCCGGATGGGTTCGGATGATCGGATGGTATGGGCCCGGTGCGTCGCGTACATCGGACACTTCGTCGAAATCATCCCGTTTGGCGCCGGTACTGGTATAGGATGGATCGTGCTTGACGCGACGTCCCTCGATCCGGCCGCGAAGATCGGCGGGAAGTGTCTCGAGCGCCGCATACATGTTGAGAAAACTGGTGTTGCCGCCGGCGGGGGGAATTTCCAGCGCATGGAGGATACTGCCCGCGGGCGGCACATCGAAGAAGGCGCTGTCCGTATGCCAGACCGCCTCACCGGCGCCAAGTTGACCGATCGGCTTGCCATTCTCCTTCACATTGGAAATCACATTGATCTCCGGCGGCACCTCGGCTTTCTGCCCCGATCCCTTGGAATAGTTCAGATGCTGGCTAGGCGGCAATTCGACGTCCCCGAAATGTGAGGTAAATTCCAACAGTCGCGCGTCCGACAAAGACTGACCACGAAACAGCAGGACAAGGTGCTCCAGCCACGCGGCGCGGATTTCCGCCACGACGCCGGTGGTCAAGGTCTCGGCGAGATTTACCCCGCGAATTTCCGCGCCGAGCGCCGCCGGCATCGGCACCACTTCGATGGCCATCGATTCCTCCCGAAATTTGCAGGCTCGTCCGCACAGGGACGACCCGCCAAATTAATCATGCCGGCGCGGATACGCGCAAGCGGCGCCCCTACGGCCTCTGCGCGATGATCAGGCGCCAGCGGTGAAAAAAGACGATGTTCTCGTTCTCGATGGTCAAGCCCATGCCGGCGTGAAGCCCTGCATTCGCGAGTGCGCCGGCCACGGTGCGCAACGGCTCGACGCGCTGCGGATCATTAACGATCCCCATCCACTCGCCAAACTCCCGCGCCTTGTCCCAGGTGGACTGCGACTGCGCGACGAAACCCACCTCGGCAATGACGGCATCCAGTTCGGTCGCCGGCAACATCCGCACATGGGACGGGTCGCGGATGATTTCGATGGCGTTTTGCAGCGCCGCCTCCTCCGCATCCTCCGACACTACCACATCGGCGATCACCGCGAGGCCGCCGGGCCGCAGCACGCGAAACATCTCGCCCAAGACACGCGCCGGATCCGCAAAATGATGAATGGCCAGCCGGGTGACGACGCCATCGAAGGTCTTTTCCTCGAACGGCATCGTCTCGGCATCGCCTTGCTCGAACAACACATTGTCGAGGCCCGCGTCGCCGCACCGTTGGCGCGCCTTCTTGAGCATCTCGGGCGTCGCGTCGAAGGCCGTTACCTGTTCCGCCCGTCCCGCCAACGCGGCCGTAATGATCCCAGGCCCGCATGCGACATCGAGAATCTTGCCGTCGCCCGCGGCGCCGATGGCATCCTGGAACCGCTCCGTCAACCGGTCGTCGGTGATCGCCGCCGACGCCGCAAAGGTTTCCGCCTGACGCGCAAATTCGTCTCGGACGCGCTTCATATGATCCATTCTGGCTCTCACTTTTTCAGCGAGGCCTCATGCCAGGATGGCATCGGGCTATTTCAGCATTCGGGCCATAGTAGAGATTTACCGCCAGCGGGTCGACGCTCCCCGGCTGGTCAGCCCGCATCGTTAGCGGCTAAAGTGCTACAGTCGCTGTTCTGTGCCTTGCCCAAGGAGGAAATTCAAATGTCCATCGCCCAAGAACTCGCCAAGCGCATTTTGGCCTTCACATACGAGGATCTTCCGGAGGAGGCGCTTTTCTGGGCGAAACAGGCAATTACCGACACCATCGGCGTTACCTACGCCGGCGCCTGCGAGGATACGACGACAATTCCACTCGGTATTCCCGGCATCGCCGACCAGGATGGGCCTTGCCTGATTTTCGGCAGCGGGCGCAGAACAGCCGTTCTCGACGCCGTGCTGATCAACGGGACCGCGTCGCATGCTCTGGATTTCGACGATGTCAGCCCGACCATGGGCGGCCATCCATCGGCCGAGCTGGTGCCGCCGATTATCGCCCTCGGCGAAATGCTGGGCACCAACGGGCGGGACGCGCTGACCGCTTACGTGGCCGGCTATGAGACCATCACCCGGATCGCCCGCGGCGTGAATTTCGAGCATTACGAGAAAGGCTGGCATCCGACCGCGACGCTGGGCATTTTCGGCACGGTCGCGGCCTCGGCCCGGCTGCTTGGGCTGAACGAGGAGCAGACCACGCGGGCGCTCGCCATCGCGGTGTCGCTCGCATCGGGCGTAAAGGCAAATTTCGGCACCATGACCAAACCGTTGCATGTCGGCCAGAGCACCCGCAACGGAGTGTTCGCCACGCTACTCGCCAAGGACGGCTTTTCCGCCAATGCGGATGCCTTCGAGCACAAACAGGGATTTTTCGAGGTCTTCAACGGCCCGGGAAACTACGACGCCGACAAGATTCTCGCCAATTGGGCGGATCCGCTGGACATCACCGATCCGGGCCTTGGCCTCAAGCAATTTCCCTGCTGCGGCAGCACCCATATGGCGATCACCATGATGCTCAACCTCGTGGCGAAGCACGGGCTGACGCCGGAAAATGTCCGGCATATCCAGATCTACAGCCATGCGCAGCGCCTGCCGCATACCAACCGGCCGGAGGTGCGCAGCGCCCTGGAAGCCAAATTCAGCGTGCAATACTGCGTCGCCCGCGCCCTCATGCACGGCAAGGTCCTGCTGGAGCATTTCGAGGGTGACGCCTGGGCGGATCGCCAGGCGCAGGCACTGCTGAAGATCAGCGAGGCCGGTCCGCACCCGACCATGACCGACAAGCCCTGGTGTTCGGAAGTCATCGTCGAAACCAAGACCGGCGAGACGTTATCGGAAAAGACCGAATACATCATGGGCCGCGGTATCCCCAATCCGATGTCCGAGGACGAAATGCGCGTCAAGTTCGAGGATTGCGTCGCCCGCGTCTTGCCTGCCGACCGGATCGCCCGGCTCTTCGACATGCTCAGTCAATTCGAGACGATCGGGGATCTCAAAACGCTCGGCAAGGCCTGCGAAGCCCCGGACTCCGCTGCAATCGCCGCCGCGTAGTAGATCCTTCATCGCCGCGTAGAAAGCTAGGGACCTATCGGTTCAAAATTCGGTGGCGAATCCCCATATATCGGGGGTCTTCGCTCCTGCCCTGCTCAACCACTGCGGCGTAACACTATGAATGAACTGCTGAAATCCCTGCGCGACAGGCTCCCGAATTTGCGGCGGAATAGCCCACCCGGTGCGCCGGCGGCAGACACAGCCAATGGGCCACGCCGTGGCATTACCGTCGGTATCGTCGTCTTTCTTGTTGTGCTGCTGTTATATTATCCGATCGGCATGCTGCTCGCCCACAAGATCAACGACGATGTGGCCTTCAACGCCCCGAAGGAATTGCAGCTCGCCAAGGGCAGCCGGGCCGTCGCAATGACGGTCGCGTTGATCGAGCGCGAGACGGAACAGACAAAATGGGTCGCCAACAAGCCGTTCGTGTTCCCGTCTTACATGCTCGACAACATGCCCAACTTCCAGGTCGGGCTGATGTACGCCCTGTCGCGGTTCGCCATCGAAATGACCGACGTTCTGGGCCGAACCCGCGGCAGCAGCCAGGTCGACGAGGATCTGGACAAGGCGTCGGGATTGCTGAAATACGACGGAACGATTTGGCACTGGGAACCGTCGACATCGTTGTGGCCCACTGCCAGCGCGGAAAAGCAATATGCCAGCGCGCGCAAGGCATTGGCGAAATACAACGAGAGGCTCAACGACGGCAGCGCGGTATTCGACCGGCGGGCCGACAATCTGATCGCCTTTCTCGACCGCGTCGGTTCCGACCTCGGCAGCGCGTCGGCGGCGCTGGACAACCAGGCGGTAAGCTCCAACGCCGGTTGGTTCGATACCAAGGCGGATGATATCTTCTACGCTACCAAGGGTCGGCTCTATGGCTACTACATGATCCTGCGCGAACTGGAAGCGGATCTCGGCAGCGTCATTGCGGAAAAGAACGTGGAGAATGTCTGGCAGCAAATGATGGACAGTATGCGCACTGCCGCCTCCATGGACCCGTTGATCATTTCGAACGGGAACAATGACGGATTTTTCTTCCCCAGCCATCTGGCGGTGCAGGGCTTCTATCTGTTGCGCGCGCGGACGCAATTGAAGGAAGTTACCAATATCCTGCTAAAGTAGGATGCGACCATTGCGACACGGGAGAATTGCGGACATGGAAATACGGCCCCTGTCGGACGCCGCCGGCGCCGAAATCATCGGCGCAGATCTCTCCAAACCGTTGGACGACGACAGCTTCGCGCAGATCCATCGGGCCTGGTTGGACAACTGCGTCATCGTGTTGCGCGATCAGGAGCTTCCACCCGAACAGCATATTGCCTTCAGCCGCCGCTTCGGGCCGCTCACCAAGCATGTTTTCGACCAGTTCCTATTGCCGGGCCATCCGGAGATTATCCGGATTTCCAACAAGAAATCCGAATCCGGCGACAATATCGGCCTCGCCGATGCGGGCCGATACTGGCATTCGGATCTCTCCTATGCGCAGTACCCGAGCAAGGGATCGATGCTCTATGCCCTGGAGATTCCTCCGGAGGGCGAAGGCGGCGATACGCTGTTCGCCAATATGTACAAGGCCTACGACGCGCTCTCCGAATCCATGAAGGCCCGGCTCGATGGCCTGCGCGCTGCCTTTATCATCAGCCGCAAGCGATTCAAGGACGACAACCGCATCAAAATTAATGAAGATCAGGCCGATCAAACACCGGAGGTGACGCATCCCGTGGTCCGCATCCACCCGGAAACGGAACGCAAGGCGCTCTACGTCAATCCCGGCCACACCGACCACATCATCGGCATGGATGCGGCGGAAAGCCGTGCACTGCTCGACGAGCTGCACGCGCACAGCACCCGGCCGGAATTCATCTACCGCCACAAATGGCGGCTGCACGACCTTGTCTTCTGGGATAACCGCTGTCTGATACACATCGCCGACCCGCCCAAACCCGGCTTCGACCGCCACATGCACCGCACGACGATCGAGGGCGACCGGCCCTACTGATTACGCCCAGATTTGGGCTGCGCTGGCGTCGCCGGCCGGCAATGGTTTACTCTTCGTCAGCGAACAATTTTCACTGGACGATGGGAGCGCGCCGGCATGGATTTCGGGCTATTCAATTTGATGCAGCATCGCGACCGGTCGAAATCGTCGCGCGAGGTCGTCCGCGATGCGATCGACCAAACCATCGCCGCCGAGGAACTTGGCTTCGGCCGCGTCTGGTTCGCCGAGCATCACTTTTCCAATTATAGCCTGTGTCCGGCGCCGCTGATGATGTGCGGATACGCCGCCGGCGTGACGAAGAAGATACGGCTGGGCACCGCCGTCGTGGTCCCTCCGCTCTACAAGCCGGCGCGCCTGTTGGGAGAGATCGCCCTGGCCGACACCCTCTGCGATGGCCGGCTCGACCTCGGTGTCGGCAGCGGATACCAGGCCTATGAATTTGATCGTTTCCAGGCCGATCTCGAGCACAACAAGGAATTGATGTACGAGATGCTCGACATGATCGAACTCGGCCTCGGTCAGCCGCACTTCACCTATGACGGCACGCACTACCAGATGCCGCAAACGGCGATTAACGTGCGGCCGGTGCAGCGGCCCTATCCGCCAATCTGGCTGGCCACCAACGACCCGGTCAGCGTCCGCCGCGCCGCGCGCAAGGGTTATACGCCGTTCTTCTCGACCCGTTTCTGCAGCCTGGAAGAGATCAAGCCGCTGCGCGACAACGTCGACAAATGCTTTCGGGAGGAAGGCGTCGACCCGACGAACATCCCCGTCGGCATGCTCAGCTTCGGCTTCGTCAGCGAGGACAAGAAAGAAGTCGAGCGCTACATGGACAATGCCCGTTTCCAGCGCCGGATTTCGTTCAGCCTGCGGTCGCGGCGGGAGACTGTGGTCGACGATTACTGGGTCGAGGAGAAGCCATTCGACAACGAGCAGTCCCTGGAGGACGTCGCGGACCAGATCCTTTGCGGCGACGTCGAAAGCGTGACCGAACGCTTGGTGACCCTGCTCCGGGAAGTCCGCCCGAGCCACATCACCTTCTACTTCCAGGTCGGCGACCTGTCCGGCAAGGAAGCCATCGCCAACATGGAACGCTGGGCGAAATACGTCATCCCCGGCATCGAGAAGGAATTCGGCATGCCGCTGTCGGAGATCAACAAACCGCAACCCATCATGGCTACCGAAGCCGCGGAATAATAGTGCCACCGTTACGGCCGGACCGGGCCTCCCGGAACTGTCACGGCTGCCAGCGCGGGCCTATTTCGGCGCGGCGACCGCATAAACCCCGCGGCCGCTGGCCAATAGATTGTTATCGGCGTCGAGCACCGACGCCTCCGCAACCGCGAACAGCCGGCCGAGTTTGACGACCCGCCCTGTTGCGAAGATATCGCCTTCCAGCGCGGCACGGTGATAGTCCACCCGCATGTCCACGGTGGGAAACGGCCGGCCGAGCTTGGCCGCAATGGCGTAGTCGCCGGCGATGTCGATGATTGTCGCCAGAATGCCGCCGTGCGTGTAGCCGACTTTCACGTTGACGACGAATTCGCTGCGCCACGGCACCCGGATCACGATTTCCTGTTCATTGACCTCGGTCACGTCGAGCGACAGCCACTGGTGAAACGGCGATTGCAGGAGGCGCTCCTGGAGCTGGTCCCTGTTCATTTTGTTCTCGGGCATCGTCTCAATCCCCTGCTTCTTTCATCTGTTCCGCCGCGAGACGCCGCAAGGCATCGCGATCGATCTTGTTTGTGCCGCTCAACGGGATTTCCGGCAGAAAGAATACTTGCCGCGGATGGGCGTAGGCGGGACCGTTTTCCAAGGTAAACTTCTTAACGGCATCGACTTCGACCCGGGCGCCGTCGCGCGGCACGACAAAGGCATAGGGAAGCTGTCCCTTGCGCTCGTCGTCGAACGGGAGGACCGCCGCCTGCACGATATCCGGGTGCCGCTCCAGCAACACCTCCACATCACCCGGATGAACGTTTTCGCCGCCGCACACGAACATATCGTCGGTGCGGCCGGTGAAATAGAACCAGCCGTCCGCGTCCTGCCGCATCACGTCGCCGGTCTTGTACCAGCCATCCGCGAAGCGTTCGGCCGTCACCTCGGGCAAGTTGTGATAGCCCAGCGCCACGCCCGGGTTGCGGACATACAGCTCGCCCTCGTTTTCGTTCGCGCCGCCGACGAATTTGAATTCACATCCCGGTATCGGGTAGCCGACGCTGTGCAGCGGCCGTTTCATCCCGTCCGGATGATACCAGCCGAGCATGATCGGGCCGCCTTCGGTGGTGCCGTAATTGAGATGGATTTCCGCCTGGGGAAAGGCCGCCGCCAATTCTGCAAGCAGCGTGTCCGAACAGGGCGCCGAGCCCATGCTGATGGTACGGATCGACGAGGTGTCTGCGTCGCGGAGCATCTCGCGCGCCTGCAGGATCAGATACATCATCGTCGGCACGCCGGTCGTCATGGTGCAGCGGTGCTCCGCGATCGCCCGGATCGACTGCGCCACGTCGAATTTCGGCAAGATCACCAAACACGCCCCCGGCAACAGCGCGGTCTTGATCGCGACCAGCGCGTTCTTGTGAAAAAACGGCGCGGAAATCAGGATACGGTCGTCCGCCTTCAGGCGGCGATACTCAACCAGGGTCTCGGCGGCCCAGTTCTGCCGTTCATGGGTCAGCAAAACGCCTTTCGGATTGCCGGTCGTACCCGACGTATAGGGCTGCATCGACACCTGGTCCCGCATAGGAGAAATCGACGCGAAGCTCCCGGGCCGGCAAAACGCCTCGAAGCCGTCATCGAAATCGACGAAGCGAATCGCCTCCGGCACGAGACGGCGATAGTCGGTTTCCGAAAAGACGAGGCGGACTCCTGCGTCCTCCAGGATATATTCCACCGCATCGCGCGGCAGCTTGACGTTGATCGGCACCGGAACGCATCCGGCGCGCACCGCACCGAACAGCACGGCGATGTATTCCACACGGTTGAGCGCCAGCACGCCGACCCGATCGCCCTCGCCGAATCCGGCGGCTACGAGGCCGCCGGCGATACTGTCGCATAGCCGGTCGAGATCGCCATAGTTGACCCGCCGCGGCTCGGCCGGCAGCGCGAGGTCGATTGCTGCCAAACGTTCGGCGCCGACATGATCCTTGAAGATGTCGCCGAAATTGGCGTGCGTGGCGGTCATGGTGCGACGATGACCTTGCCGATGACTTCCCGGTCTTCGATAAGCCGAAGCGCTTCCCGGGCCTCCGGCAACGGAAAGACCTTGTCGATCGGCACCGTCATCTCGCCCTTGTCGATATAGCCCAGCAACGCCTCGAGGTCCTCGCGCGCCCAGCTGTTGGAGCCGAGAATTTGCAACTCGAATGTCCAGATGTAGCGGATGTCGGTCTTCGGATCGAACCCGGCGGTCGCGCCGCAGGTCATCAGCCGGCCGCCGCGCTGCAGGCATTTGAAGGACGGCACCCAGGTATCGCCGCCGGTGAAATTCACCACCATGTTGACACCGCCGTCATAGGTGCGCCGGTGCGGTTTCTCGTAAAGCTTCCAGATTTCCTTCTCGAAGGCCTGGGTCGTGTAGTCGATGATGTGGTCGGCCCCCATCGCGCGCAACTGCGCGGCCTTTTCGTCGCTGCTGGTCGCCGCCACCACCTCGGCGCCCGCCAGCTTGGCCAGCAGGACGCAGCAACTGCCAACGCCGCCGCTCGCCCCCAGCACCAAGCATCGCTCGCCCTTCTTGATATTACCGTTGGTGAACATCATGCGGTGCGCCGTGCCGTAGGCCACCGGCAGGGCCGCCGCCTGCTCGAAGCTGACCCCGTCGGGTATCCGAACGAGCTGATGCGCGCGGGCGAGGCACAGCTCCGCCAGCCCGCCATTCACCGTTTCGCCCATCAAACCGCCTTCGACCCGGTTGAGCGGGTCGATCAGCACCCGATCGCCCACCGACCAGCCATCCACGTCCGGGCCGATCTCGGCAATCTCGCCGGCCACGTCCAGGCCGCAAATCACCGGCAGATCGAGCTTGATCCCAGGCATGCCGCGCCGCGTAAAGACATCGTGGTAGTTCAGCGAGGTCGCCTTGACGTTGATGATGACATCGCCCGCGCCGATTTTGGGATCTGGAAAGTTTTCCTCGTAGACCAGATTTTCCGGTCCGCCGTGTTCGTGTAGCACCACCGCGCGCATGTCGTTCGCTCCCTCGATTTCGTATCCTGCCCGGATTTCCTATCAGCTAGCCGCCGCCGCGACAACGTGCCGAAACGCGGTAGGATAGATGCAGAACATGGGGAGGAGAATACGATGACCTATAGCGACGAAATCGCCCAATGGGCGGCCGCACTGACCTTCGACGCAATGCCCGACGCGGTGGTCGCCGATGAAAAACTGCGGGTCCTCGATATCCTGGGCGTGGCACTCGCCGCCAGCACACTGCCGGCGACCGCGCCGGTGCGCAGCGCGGCACTCCGGCTCGGCGCGAGCGACGAAAGCCGGATGTGGGGCTATGGCGATCGCAGTAGTGCGGCCTCGGCGGCGATCGTCAACGGCGCGCTCGCGCATGCGCTCGACTATGACGATACCCACAACAAATCGGTCGTCCATATCAGCGGGCCCGTGGTGACGACAGGGCTCACACTCGGCGAAGCGCTCGGGACCGATGGCAAATCCACGCTGACCGCCATCGTCGCCGGAGCGGAGCTCGGCTGCCGAATTGGCCGGGTCGCACCCGGCGGGTTTCACAAACGGGGATTTCACGCGACCGGCGTGATGGGCGCCTTCGCCGCCGCGGTGACCACCGGCAAGCTGCTCGACCTCGATGCCGGGCAAATCCGAAACGCCATCGGGATTGCCGGCAGCCAGGCGTCCGGATTGATGGAGTGCTTCCGCGACGGCAGCGCAACGAAACAGTTGCATCCCGGCTGGGC